>JBBDYD010000057.1:0-6726 GCA_040901865.1 Bacteroidota bacterium
AGCTGACTCTACCAGCAATTCCAACCAGTACTGAGACTCGTCGCTTTCCTCTTCGACAATTGTAATCTTCGATATGAAATCCGCCTTTGATCGTGCGCGACATGCAGCGCGATAATTGGCCCCAACGGAAGTTGCAGAACGAATAAGCTGTCTGCATATCGCATCAGCTTTCCTGCCGTAAGGAATCGAGTCCGTGAGATTGAGAATATCAAGAGCAAATTGTTTAGTTCTTTTCTTAAGATCATTTGACTTCATTGTACCCCCCAGTTGGTTAACGAATGTTATCCCCCTATAAGTGTCACGCTCAATCCGAAATTCGAAATCGCGAGTACATCATATGCTCTCACAGTCCGCAATCCTCAATCTCTACGAGCCGTAGGCCGAAATCCGCAATCCCACTACATTCCTCCCACGACCCAACTTAACGCGGAGATCGCGGCTGTTTCCGAACGGAGCCGGCGGGGACCAAGGGATACGGGTACAAATCCTTGTTCCTCTGCCAGGGAAAATTCTTCTGCCGTCAAGCCGCCTTCGGGTCCAACAACCACCAGAACCGATTTCGCCGCTGTATGGTGTTTCATGAGTGAGCCAAGAAACTGGGACTGCTCTGTCTTCTCATGTGCCAAAACCTTCAAATCGTACCTGCCGGAATTCCGGACAAGCGTATCTAATCTCGTAAGAACAAAGATTTGAGGCAACACACATCTTCCGCTTTGTTTTAGCGCAGAAACAGCTATTTTCTGCAAGCGTTCGTGCTTTTGCTGTTTCGGAATGGTTCTCTCGCACAGGAGTGGGATAACAGTGGACATTCCAAGCTCCGTGCCTTTTTCGATCACCATATCAAACCGCGCCGGGTTTCGAAGCAGCGAAACGGCAAGCGTGACATCGACTTTCGGTTCGTTCCACCCCGGCAGAGTATCGACAATTTTGCATTCCGCCTCTGTCCTGGTAAACGCTCCAATGATCACTTCGTACATCGTCCCGCGACCGTCGGTGACAAACACATGGTCGCCTACGCGTTTCCTCAACACCCGGCTCAGATGCTTGTATTCGTCACCCTTGAGAACAACGCTCTCAGCGCCGATCTGGCCGGGATCCGCAAGAAAAAAATCCATGACAAACCCGTCCTTGGTTCTTCAGAATGACACTCCGGTATCGAGAATAAATTCCGCTTCCCACTCGGGGTTCACAGCAAGCTCCGCTCTCACGACAAGACTGTACGGAAGCAGGAAGTGCAGTCCGGCTCCGAAGCCGGAGTACCAATGCCTGCCGCTGAATCCTTCCTTGCGGAACCATGCCTTTCCGAAGTCCGCAAATATACCGGCGTAGAGACCATAGCGCCACAGGCTGAATTGCGGGAGCGGAGAGTATGGAAATTCGTAGTACCGGGGGAGTAGGAGAGGAACGCGCAACTCGACACTTCCGCCAACGCGATTTTCGCCCTCGAGGACGCGGCCAAAATATCCCCGGATCCGATCCCCGTAGCCGAAATACACGTACCGGTAGGAAGGGACGGGACCGCCTGCGGAAAACTGACCGTGCGCCCGACCGGCGATCGTTACGTCGGAAGACAACTGAACGAACACATTTGTTTCGGCCCCATAGCGGAGAAAATCTACCATCGACCCGCCAAATCCGTATTTCGTTGCAACAAGGTTCAGCAGAACACCATCGGTGGGATACTCCCTGACGTCTCGACTGTCGTAGGTGTAGTTCAACCCGGTATTAAAGAACTCATCCCGGCCCCCGGGTGTAAGGGTGCCGCCGGAGATCGCATTGGACACCTCCCATACTTCGTATCCACCCGTTATCTGAAAGAGTCTGTAGAGTCCAAACCTCTTCCCAAAATTGACTTGACCGCCGTAGGTTCTTTGCTGGTAGAGCCCCCGGTCGGGATTAAGATTTTGCACCCGGGCCAAAGAAAGTGAACCCCGGAAATAAATATCGTCGTCCTTCGTCAACCTTGGGGTTTGATATATCAAGCGGACCCAGCGATCGAAGCCCAACGCAAACTCGAACAAGAGTCTTTCATTCCTCCCGCGGAAATTCGTATGCACAACACCGAGACCATAGAACGCGTTGGCAAGTTTTCCATACTTGATACCGAGGACAGGAAACGGGTAAAAGTACCATCGCTCATGGACACGCACAAGCAGGTCTGCCTGATCGCCTTCCGTCGAATGTTCGATCTCAACCCTGTTGAAAAGGCCCAGACTGTAGATGCGGTTTTCATCGTACTTGAGGCGGCCGAGATCCAGGGTATCACCGGGCACATTGCCCATTTCGCGCAGGATCACAAAATCCTCGGTGGTCTCGTTTCCCTCAACCCGAACAGAACGAACAATGACCGCCTGGTCCTCATTGGACTGGCCCAACATGGGGGCAATGGAGACGGTGTGCAGTAGCGCTATGGAAATCAGTTGTTTCAAGACATTCCTGAGTGCAAAACCCCTCCATGCGCGGAGGGCCTGTGACAATGAACGAATTCTCAAATTAATCGCCTGTGGTCAACGGCGATGCAATGGTCCATGATTACGCTCACACCGTGTTTTTCCGCATTTCGGGCCGCTTCCTCGTGAACGACTCCGAATTGCAGCCAAAGCACTTTTGCCTTGACGACAATGGCTTCCTCAACGATGGCCGGGACCGCGTCGGGGTTTCGAAACACGTCAACAATATCGATCGGTACCGGCACTGACGACAGGTCGGGGAAACACTTCCGGCCCAGTACGCTCGCGTATTGAGGATTTACCGGGTGGACGACGTACCCGCGATCCATCAGGAATCTCATGATCCGATTGCTGTCCCGGTTTGGATTTTCTGATGCACCCACAAGCGCTATGGTTTTCGAGACCTTGAGAATCGTTTGAATTGTTGAATCATCTTCAATCGGCATCGTCACTTCGACTCCTCTGCGTACATCTCCACCGGCGGACAGGAACACATGATGTTTCTATCGCCATATGTGTTGTTAATCCGCCCGACCGGGACCCAGAACTTGTTGTCTCTCAAATCGGCAACTGGGAAAAGGGCCTGCTCGCGGGAGTACGGATGACTCCAGGAATCTGCCATTGCCTCAATCGCGGTATGTGGCGCGTTTTTCAGCAGGTTGTCGTCCTTATCGGCCTTCCCATCCACGACCTCCTGGATTTCCTTCCGTATCGAGACCATGGCCTCCACAAACCTGTCGAGTTCTCTCCTGGGTTCGCTTTCCGTCGGCTCGATCATGAGTGCGCCGGCGACGGGAAAGGAAACGGTGGGTGCATGGAAGCTGTAGTCCATCAACCTCTTGGCAACGTCCTCCACTTCGATCCCTGCGGCCTTGAAGGGCTTCAAGGTTAGAATAAACTCATGACCCACGCGTCCGTTTTTTCCCTGGTACAGAGCAGGATAATGGCGCTCAAGTTTCACTTTAAGATAATTCGCGTTGAGGATGGCCATCCTGGTCGCTTCGGTCAAACCTTCGGCACCGAGCATTTTGATATAGGCGTACGAGATCAGGAGGATACTGGCACTTCCCCACGGAGCTGATGATACGGCCGGTATCGCTTTTGCGCCTCCGAGACCGGTAACATGGTGGCCGGGGAGGTACGGGGCCAGTTCCTTGGTCACACAAATGGGTCCCATGCCGGGTCCGCCCCCTCCGTGAGGGATCGCGAAAGTCTTGTGCAGATTGATATGGCAAACGTCCGCTCCGATAAGGGCAGGGCTTGTCAGTCCGACCTGCGCGTTCAGATTCGCGCCGTCCATGTATACCAATCCGCCATGCTTGTGCACAATCGCGCAAATATCGCGAATGCGTTCCTCAAAGATTCCGTAGGTCGAAGGATAGGTGACCATGAGGGCGGCCAATGAATCCCTGTGCTGTCCGGCTTTACTCTCGAGGTCTACGATGTCGATATTGCCCATGTCGTCACATTGTACCACGACAACGCGCATGCCTGCCATGACGGCGCTGGCCGGATTGGTACCGTGTGCCGAGGCAGGAATGAGCGCGATGTTGCGGTTCTTGCTGCCATGATCCTGGTGGTAGGCGCGGATGACCATCAGGCCGGTAAATTCACCTTGGGCGCCCGAATTCGGCTGAAGCGAGGTGGCCGCAAATCCCGTGATTTCACACAACGCTTCTTCAAGCTCCCTGAAGATCTGCCTGTATCCTTCTGTTTGATCTGCCGGTACAAACGGATGCAGTCCGCCAAATTCCGGCCAGCTCACGGGGAGCAACTCAGTGGCCGCGTTCAGCTTCATGGTGCACGAGCCGAGCGGGATCATCGCGTGCATAAGCGAAAGATCCCTGTTTTCGAGGCGCTTGATATAGCGCATCATTTCGGTTTCAGAATGATGTGTGTTGAACACCGGGTGTGTCAAGTACGGCGACGTGCGGCGGAAATTGCCGGGGAGGCCGTCCGCAGAATCAGAATATTTTACGAAATCCATATCGCGCGGATTCTTTCCCGCTGCGGCAGCAAAGACGTTCACGACATTTTGTACGTCGCTTGTTCCGGCTGTTTCGTCGAGAGAAACGCCGACGTGGGTACCGTCGATTTTCCGAAGGTTGTATCCGGCTTTCGCTGCACGGCGAATGACGTCGTCGCTTGATTTGACTTCGACGTTCAATGAGTCGAAATACGCGCTGTTGGTTTGTCGGTACCCCAGCGATTGTAATTCTGCTTCAAGCGCTCTTGTCAATCCGTGAACGCGGGAGGCGATGCGTTTGATCCCCGCGGGCCCGTGATACACGGCATACATTCCCGCCATGACGGCGAGCAGGGCCTGCGCCGTGCAGATGTTCGACGTAGCTTTCTCACGCCGAATGTGTTGCTCACGCGTCTGAAGGGTCATGCGATACGCGCGCCGTCCGTGCGCGTCAATCGAAACCCCGATAAGCCGTCCCGGCATAACGCGGATGTGCTCGTTGCGCGTGGCAAAGTAACCGGCATGCGGGCCGCCGAATCCCATGGGCACTCCGAACCGCTGGGAATTACCAATGACCACATCGGCGCCGAATTCCCCGGGCGGCTTGAGCAGCGCCAGGCTCAGAAGGTCCGCCGCCACGGCCACCAATCCGCCCGCCTCATGAACACGGCCGATGAATCCTGAATAATCGATAACCCCGCCATCCTGCGCGGGATATTGAAGCAATGCTCCAAAGAAAGAGGCGTCGATCATCAAACGCTCATGATCGCCCACGACAATCTCGATCCCAAGCGGAAGCGCCCTGCTCTTCACAACCTCGATTGTCTGAGCAAGGACTTTGCCGGACACCAGGAATTTGTTCTTCGGGGTTCCGTTGGTTTCCCGGGCAGCGAGGGAATGGAACATTGCCATCGCTTCTCCGGCTGCGGTTCCCTCATCGAGCAGGGACGCATTGGCGACTTCCATGCCCGTCAGATCGATGATCATGGTCTGATAATTCAGAAGCGCCTCAAGACGACCCTGGGAAATCTCCGCCTGGTACGGAGTGTACTGCGTATACCACCCCGGGTTCTCGAAGATGTTCCGCCGTATCACCGAGGGAGTGACAGTTCCGTTGTATCCCTGTCCGAGGTAGGACGTGAGCACGCGGTTCTTGCCTGCAACGTCCTTGATCCACCGGAGGTATTCATGTTCGCTCATGGCTTCCGGAAGCTGCAATGGATCTTTGCGTCGGATGGCGGCCGGAACGGTCTGATCGATCAGTTCGTCCAGCGAAGCGACACCGAGGAGGTCGAACATGGATTGGAGTTCGTCGGCCTGGGGGCCGATGTGGCGTGACTGAAAATCCTTGTCAAAATTCTTCTTCATGGCCTGTTCGTTTGCTCTTGAATGCGGTCAAGGGCCTGTGCGGCGGCCGCCTGTTCGGCTTCTTTTTTGCTGCGTCCGTTCCCAACCCCCCACATTTCCGTGCCGATGTACACCTCGATGGTAAACCGCCGGTCGTGATCAGGACCTTCTTCCCTGACAATCACGTACCGTGGAATGCCCGAGCCGGCGGCCTGGGCATGCTCCAAAAAGGCGCTTTTATAATTGTCATCGGTCAGCGCACTTTCGAGGGTTTTGGAGCCAAGGAGGGAGCGGTGCACAAATTCCCTCGCTCCATCGATGCCTGCGTCCAGGTACATCGCCCCGATAATTGCTTCGAAGGCGTCCGAGAGGATCGACTCGGAACCCTGGTCGATGGATTGGGCTGCGCTGGAACTCAGGAGAAGAAAATCGGAAAGGTGCAGTTCGCGCGCTTGTTGGGCGAGGATCCTGCGGTTCACAAGTCGGGAGCGCAGTTTGGTGAGGTCTCCCTCTTCCATCCCGGGATGTTCCGTGATGAGGTATTCGGCAACGATGAAGCTCAGAACGGCGTCCCCGAGGAATTCCAGGCGTTCATTGGATCTCCAACTTTGATCGAGTTGGGGGATGTAGGACCGATGGAGGAGTGCCTCGATAAACAAGCGCCAGTTCTTCGGACGCCAGCCGATCATCTTCTCAAACCGGGCAACATCGAGCTGTTGCAGAATCGATTGGGGAAGTTCCTGCCCAGCGACGAGACCGTTCTTCCGCTTCTCCCGGCTGCCGGTGAGCAAACCGAGGACGGCTTTCACAACGTTGCGCACTTCCGTTTCCGGCTCTTCAGGATGGCCGTTTACTGACGGTACTTCCTGAAGAGGATCGAGGCATTATGACCGCCAAACCCGAACGTATTGCAGAGTGCCGCAGGGACATCCCAATCCTGTGCCTTGTTGGGGATGTAGTTGA
>JBBDYD010000058.1:0-6702 GCA_040901865.1 Bacteroidota bacterium
CCCTTCACCCTTCACTCTTCACCCTTTACCCTTCACCCTTCACCCTTCACTCTTTACCCTTCACCCTTTACCATTTTTAATGTTTTTTAATTTGCCTAACCTGCAACTATTTGGTATACTACCACGTAGAAACTGACTGTGAGTCATCTAAAAAAGGTGAAATTATATGGGAATTCCAGAGAGAAAAGAGCGGGAAAAGGAACAGCGGAGGGAAGAAATCCTTAACGCTGCCCAAAAGGTGTTTTTTGAAAAAGGTCTTCAGAGTTCCACAATGGATGAAATTGCAGAACTTGCGGAGTTGAGCAAGGGCACCCTTTACCTCTATTATGGCAGCAAAGAGGATCTGTACCTCACTGTCATGCTTCGTGGTTTTGACCTTCTGCATGGCATGATCGCTGAAGCCGAAAAAGAAACACCGTCACCTGGAGACGCAATGTGGATGATGGGGAGGGTTTACTTTGAGTTCTTTGAGAAGCATCGAAATTTCTTCCGCATGTTCCATTTCCTCCAATACCCGGGTCTTCATAAGCAGGTCTCTCCGGAAATGATGGAATCGTGCAATGGTCAGACTCAAAAAACCTGGAAGCTGGTCATTGACATATTCACCCGAGGGATCGAACAAGGCGTGTTTCGGCGGGATATCAATCCTGTTGAAGCGGCCGTGATTCTCTGGTCTAGCGCAAATTCCATTCTGCTCCGCATCGACAATGAATGCGACCGTTGGAAGAAGACACTGAACATCGATCTTGTGCAGGTCTATTTTCGATCCAATGCCCTTTTTCTACAGGCCGTCATGACACCCGAAGCCTATGCCCGGGCGTCGTTCGTTCGTGAAGAGCTTCCGGCATCCATTTCATGATCAGCTGACAGGATTTATTGAATGACTATGATGCACAGTTTTTGCGTAACGCTGTTCACAATGTTGTTTCTCGCGGCCGCAACCGCACAGGACATTCCCCGCCTGATCACCCTTGACCAGGCGGTGGCCATCGCTCTTGAGAAGAACAGGGACCTCCGGTCTGCGCGGCTGGAAGTTGAGCGGGCCGATGCCCGCGTCCGGGAGGCGTGGGGGTATGCCCTCCCCACCCTCGATCTTTCCGGGCGATATACCCGCGCTCTCGAGCGGCCGGTTTTTTTTCTTCCGGATTTCGCCAACCCGGGAAGCAACCAAACCGTCGCGGTTGAGATCGGTACGGCTCATTCGTTCGATCTGACCCTGTCCGCCCGTCAGACCTTGTTCAATTCGACCGTGATCGTCGGCGTGGGCGCTGCGAATGTGTATTCCAACGCCGCGCGTCAGCTCGCCCGCGGAAAGGAAGTTGAAACGATAGCCAACGTCCGCAAAGCATTTTACGGCGCTCTCCTTGCGGCTGAGGTCAGGGACCTGATGCGCGCAAATCTCGTGAATGCCGAAGAGAACCTTGCCAACGTACGCATGCTTGCAAAACAAGGGTTGGTCTCGGAATACGATGAACTCAGGGCATCCGTGGGGGTCGATAACCTTCGGCCGGAGGTGATCCGCGCAGAAAACAATTATGCACTATCGCTCGACGGCCTCCGCTCGACCATTGGAATCGGGGTCTCCGAATCCATTGATATCGCCGGAAAACTGGAACATAAGCCGGTACCCGAAGAGCTGACGGCAAATGCAGTTCAAATGGTCCTGGAAACAAACCCTTCTCTTCAGGCCCTCCGCCTGCAGGTTCTTGTGAACGAAGCGTTTGTGAGCGCCGAACGGTCAAACTATCTTCCGACCCTCTCGGCCTTTGGAAATCTACAGTATCAAGCCGCAAAGAACGCGTTTTCGATTTCAACAGGCGACTTCTTCAGAAGCGCACAGGTGGGACTGACGCTTTCCTTGAATGTTTTTCAGGGATTTCAGACCAATGCCCGAATGGATCAGGCCAATGTTGACGTCCGCAAATCCGAAGAGCAGCTTGCAAGCACGGAGATTAATCTGCGGACCGCCGCCCATTCAGCCGTCCTTCAATTACAGCAGGCCAGGCAACGAATTGAATCCCAGGGAAAAACCATTGAGCAGGCCACCCGCGGGTACCGGATCGCCACGACGCGTTTCGTCAACGGATCCGGAACCCAGCTTGAAGTCAATGATGCCCAGCTCGCCCTGACCCAGGCCAACGTAAACCGTATTCAGGCAGTCTATGATTACCTGGTGGCATCTGCCGACCTGGATTACATTCTCGGACGACTGCCGGAAACTCTTACAACTACCGTCCAGTAACTGAATTCTCTTATGAGGAAACGTATGAAACAGGTTCGATGGATTTTGACACCGATTCTGCTCCTCTCCGGAGCCCTGATCGTGAACTCGTGTGGACAATCCGATGCCAAAACGGAAGACCCGGCCAAGTCCGACGCGATTCGACCGGTGACCGTTCAGATTGAGGAGGTGCAGTTGGCACCCTTTACCGATGCCATTCAGGTAACCGGCATTATCAAAGGACGGGACGATGTCATGTTGAGTCCCGAAGAGGGGGGGGTCATCAAAGTGTGGCACATTGAAAAGGGGCAGCCCGTTCGGAAGGGCGATATCATTGGAGTGATCAAGGATGATGTGGTCAAAGCTTCATATGAAGCGGCGGCTGCCCAGTGGAAGCTCGCTGAAATAAACTTCGAGATGCAGAAGAACATGTACGCCGAAAAGGCCATAAGCGAGCTTCAATTCAAAAGCGCGATGTACAATAGAGACGCTGCCAAAGCGCAGGCGGACCTTGCGCGTGCCAGACTCGAACGGACGCGCCTGCGGAGTCCTATTGACGGCGTACTCAACGATACTTTCGCGGACGCAGGGGAATTCGCACCTCCGGCCATGCCGGTCGCCCACATTGTCAGCCTTCAGCACCTCAAGATCGCCGCCGAGATCTCTGAGCGGTACGCCGGCACACTTCAGGTCGGCAACGTTGCGCTCGTGATTCCCGATGCGTTTCCGGACGACACGATAACTGCGAGAATAAATTACATCGGCTCCGCCGTAAACTCGTCCAACCGTTCCCTGCCGATAGAGATGTTCATTAGCAATGACGGCCTGAGACTCAAGCCTGAAATGATCGCCAAGGTAAAGGTCCTGCGCTCATCGAACAAGAGCACTCTGCTGATCAGCGAGAACATTGTTCAATTGGTGGATCGGGGGCGAAACATTGTTTTTGTCGAGAACGGCGGCGTAGCCTATGAGCGGGAATTGAAATTAGGCTCCCGTCAGGGAAACCTTGTGGAAGTGGTGGAGGGGCTCGAGCCGGGTGATCATTTGATCGTGACGGGCATTCAGAGTCTTGTCAACGGTCAGCCTGTCTCTGTGGTGCAGTAAGAACGAATCAACAAGGAATGGAATAATGAAGCCCTGGAATTTAGCAGTCGATAACAAGGTAGCGGTCTATCTCATGCTGGCGATGATCGTGATTCTCGGCTGGAGTTCGTATTCCGGTATGCCGCGCGAAGCCGCCCCGGACATCTCAATACCGCTGGTCATTGTCACTGTCCCATACGTTGGAGTTTCTCCAACCGACATTGAGGGACTTGTCATACAGCCGCTCGAAAAGGACCTGAAAGGGCTGGCCGACGTGAAGCAAATCACCTCCGTGTCGAAAGAAGGTCTTGGGACTGTTCGAGTGGAATTTAACACCGGGGTTGACATTGACGATGCGCTTCGCAGAGTGCGCGACAAGGTGAATTCCACCCGGCCGAACCTTCCGAACGACATCCTCGAGCCGGTCGTTTCTGAAATCAACTTCAGCGAATTTCCCATCATGATCGTCAATGTCGGCGGTCCGGTCGGGCTTGCCCGTCTGAAGCGGATCGCGGAAGACATGCAGGATCAGATAGAGGCGATCCCGGGGGTCCTCCGTGCCGACGTCAGCGGCGGCCTCCAGCCCGAAGTCCAGGTGAATTGCGATGTGTATCGCCTAAAAGCATACCAGATCGGTTTCGAAGACGTTGTCACGGCCATCCGGAACGAAAACCTCTCCATCCCCGGCGGCTCGATCAATGACGGTGAAAAAGCCTTCACTGTCAGGGTCCCGGGCGAGTATAAAGAAGTCAACCAGATTGAGGACATCGTCATCAAGATTCAAAACGGAAAGCCGATCTATATTCGCGACGTGGCGGAAATCGACTATTCATTTGAGGACCGGATCACCTACGCCCGCCTGAACAAGAATGATGTTGTATCGCTTCAGGTAAGAAAACGTGCGGGAGAGAACTTGCTGGACATTGCCGGCAGGACGAAAGCCATTGTTGAAGAATGGCAGGCCAAACTGCCTGTTGGGATCGTGATCAATATTTCGAACGACCAATCACGGATGATTAAGAACTCGGTCCATGAACTGGAAAACAGTATTTTGACCGGCATGTTCCTTGTCGTGCTGGCGCTGTTCATGTTTTTCGGATTCAAGAATTCTCTGTTGATTTCCACCGCCATTCCTATTTCGATGCTCATCGGCTTTCTGGTTTTCTCCGCCATGGGAATCACGCTGAACTTTGTCGTCTTGTTCGGCCTCGTTCTCGTTCTTGGGATCGTTGTGGACGACGCGATTGTTGTCATCGAAAACATTTATCGCCATCAACACGACTACGGAAAGACACCGACCCAGGCGGCTCGCGATGGCACGGCAGAGGTGGCCCTGCCGGTGTTTACGTCAACCTTGAGCACGGTGTCGCCGTTCATTCCGTTGTTGTTCTGGCCCGGCGTTGTCGGCGACTTTATGTGGTACCTGCCGATTACACTCATCGTTATCCTCGGCGCGTCCTTGTTTGTTGCAAATGTCATTAGTCCGGTTCAAGGATCTCAATGGATCAATTACAAGCGGGAAATCGCGAAAGCAAAAGAGTCCCTCCAGCACCCAACGTGGTGGAGAAAATATAACCCCGTCACATGGATTTATCACAAGACCGACGAAGTGTTTTTTCCCCGGATGCAGAATACGTATGCGGACTCCCTCCAATGGGCATTACAGCGGAAGGGATTGGTGATCATATCGATGTTCGGATTCCTTGTGATGACCGTATTCATCTTTGGAGCGGTCAACAACGGGATGGAATTCTTTCCAAACACCGAGCCCTCGTTGGTCACTGTTCGGATTGAATCCCCCCCGGGGACTGCCTTGGAAGTGACTGATGCGATCGCCGCGATCGTGGAACAGCGCATCGACGAAGTCGCTGGCAGAAACGACATCGAGTTTGTCGCTACGAGCACCGGAACTTCCGACGATCCATTCGATTTCGGCGGACAGGGGACTTCGAACAAGGCCGGTGTGGCCGTGAACTTCTACGAGAAGGCAAAACGGCAACAGAACACGTTTATCACGCTGGATGAGATTCGCAACGCAACAATGGGAATTCCGGGCGGCACGATCCTCGTCAACAAGCAACAGATGGGCCCCCCTGTCGGGGCAGCGGTCAGTATCGAAATCGCGGGCGATGATTACGACCAGCTCGCCGGCATCAGCAAGCGACTCCGCGAAACGATTAACGATGTGCACGGGCTTGTCGATCTGAAGGATGACTATAACACCGGCAAACCGGAAATCGAAGTTGTGGTTGACCGCGAGAAGGCCGGACTGCTCTGGACGAACACCAGTCAAATTGCAGGCACAGTCCGTTCGGCAATCAACGGCACGGAAGCGTCAAAATACCGTATCGGCGACGACGAGCACAAGATTCGTGTACGGCTCCAGGAGGATCAGCGGACGTCTATACAGGACATGGAGAATATTCATATTACCTTTATGAACCGCCGCGGGACGCTCCTCTCGATTCCGCTTTCATCCGTTGCGGAAATCCGTAAGACCACCGGTGTCAGTGAGATCCGCCATAAGGATCTGAAGCGGGTCATCACGGTTACGGGGGGCACCGAAGACCGCGTTGCCTCCGAAGTACTCAACGAGGTAAAAGAAAGGTTGGCTGGATTTGATCTGCCTTCAGGATATACCATCCGGTTCGGCGGCCAGGATGAGGAACAGGGGAAAGCGATGGCATTCCTTGGTCAGGCCTTCGCCGTCACCTTGTTGCTCGTCTTCCTGACTCTCGTCATGGAATTCAATTCCATGAAAGTGCCGCTGGTGATCATGTTCACTGTCCCGCTTGCTCTCATTGGCGTCCTGTGGGGCCTGATTATTACGGCTACGCCGTTTTCATTGATTATGACGGGCGTTGGTGTGATTGCCCTTGCCGGCATCGTGGTCAAGAATGCCATCGTGCTTCTTGATTTTGCCCGACGCAAGCAGGACGAAGGAATGACACTCGACGAAGCCCTGGTCGAGGCGGGAAGAACGCGCCTTCGCCCCATCCTGTTGACTGCCGTGACAACCGTGCTCGGTGTCATTCCTCTCGCAACGGGATTCGACTTCGATTGGAGGGGTTTGAAGTTTGTCATTGGCGCCGAGAGTGCCGGATTCTGGGGACCTCTCGGAGTCTCGATCATCTCGGGCTTGACAATTTCCAGCTTCCTCACGCTTGTCATCGTCCCGACGTTGTATTCGCTCCTCGACTCGTGGACCCAAAAGATTTCAGCGGTCGTGCGCAGACTGAGAAAATCCGATCCTCTGGAAGCTCCCGTTGAGCCATCCCACTGACTCATGACATAAGGAGGGATTGTGCGGAACTCGACGCTTTCCGTCTATTAAGTAAGCAAGGAGACCTCCGGTCTCCATGAGGAAACTTCCAGCATTCCGTTTCGTTAGTCCACTA
>JBBDYD010000059.1:0-1066 GCA_040901865.1 Bacteroidota bacterium
AATCCCTCGAATTGAATCTTCTGCCCATCGTTGTCATCAACAAGATCGACCGGAAGGACGCCCGGCCGCACGAAGTGCTTGACGAGGTTTTCGAGCTCTTCCTGTCGCTCGGCGCCCACGACCAACAGCTTGATTTCCCGACGATTTACGCAATTGCGAAACATGGAATTGCCAAACGCGAGCTGGAAGAGGAAGGCACAAATCTTGAACCCCTGTTTGAGGCGATCATTTCGAGGGTTCCCCCCCCCGCAGGCGATCCGTCGCTTCCGTTTCAAATGCTCGTCACAACCATTGACTATAATGACTATCTGGGCCGGCTCGGCATAGGCCGCATTTCCCGGGGAACCATCCGGTACGGTTCTCCCATGAAAGTTGTACACCGCGACGGCGGCATTGACGATGCGCGCGTCACCAAGATTTATACATTTGACGGACTGAAGCGGGTTGAGGTGACCGAAGCGCATGTCGGCGATATTATTGCGATTGCGGGAATGGAGGATGTGGATATCGGAGAGACCATCGCCGATGCTGCGGATCCCACACCGCTTCCCTTTGTCGCGATCGATGAGCCGACGCTGTCGATGAATTTCATTGTGAATAATTCCCCGCTTGCCGGGCAGGAAGGCAAGTATGTCACAACGAGGAATCTGGGTGAACGGCTTGCGCGCGAGTTACGCTCAAATGTAAGCCTCCGCGTGGAATTAACAGACTCGCCCGACGCGTTCAAGGTCAGCGGCCGGGGTGAGTTGCATCTCGCGATTCTGATCGAGACGATGCGTCGCGAGGGGTACGAGTTTCAGGTTTCGCGGCCCGAAGTGATCCTCAAGCGTATCGATGACGTGCTCTCAGAACCCATGGAGCACGTCATCATCGACGTGCCCGATGAATTTGTGGGAGGAGTGATCGAGAACCTCGGCCGGCGAAAAGGCGAGATGAAGAACATGCTTCAGATCCAAGGCAATACGAGAGTGGAATTCATTGTGCCCGCGCGAGGCCTTATCGGATTCCGGTCGGAGTTCATGACGCAGACCAAAGGCACCGGAATTCTCCATCACAATTTTCACGG
>JBBDYD010000060.1:0-6641 GCA_040901865.1 Bacteroidota bacterium
ACGAGGTACTCGGTCGTATCCTTGCGGATGACCTTGACCGTGACAGTCCCAAGCGAAGTTTGCACCTGGCGAGAAGACCGCGAGACCTTCCTTCGTTCAATCGTCTGGATGCGTACCCCCAGCGTTGTCGTTTCGAGAAAAAGGATGGAGAGAATGGGATCGAGCTTCGAGCGCTCCAGAAGAACCGAGAGGAGCATTCCCGGCCGCCCCTTTTTCATGAGGATCGGAACAAGATACGCGTCGTGGGCTCCGGCTTCCATAAGCTTCTCCAAAACATACGGATAAATTTCAGGGTTCATATCGTCAATGTTCGTTTCAACCGAGACGATTTCATCGAAATTGTAGTCCGCATCGAGCTTGCCGATCATGATACGGAGGAGGTTCGGCACTTCCTCGATCTCCCGCGTTCCGGCTCCGTACCCAATACGGTCAATTCGCATGCGCTCGGTTGAAAGCAGGCCCTTCGACAGAGCTTTGATAATCGCGGCGCCGGTGGGCGTTGTGAGTTCCGCCTTGATGGAAGTCAGGATCGTGGGATATCCCTTGAGGATCTCAATCGTCGCCGGTGTGGGAACCGGCATGATGCCGTGCTGCGTGTTGACCTGTCCGCCGTTCCCAAGTTTAATCGGACTGGAATAGACCTGTTCGATGTTCAGGTATTCCAGGCAAACGGCGGTTCCGACAATGTCCACGATCGAATCGAGAGCGCCGACCTCGTGAAAATGAACGCGCTCAATTGTCGAGTCATGCACTTTGGCCTCACCGATAGCCACTTCGCGGAAAATTGCCTTGGCGTTCTCCTTGACCCCTTTGCTCAACGCGCTATTGTCGATGATCGCAACGATATCCTTCAGATGGCGGTGATGGTGCTGATCCTCCGAGACGATCACGTCCACTTTGGTCGCAACAATTCCGCTCCTCTCAATGTGAGTTGCCGTTAGCTCGTATCCTCCAAGCCCGAGTTTGCGAAGCGTTTCGGAAAGATGGTCGAGGGGAACCCCGGCGCTGACAAACGCTCCAAGAGTCATATCGCCGCTGAGACCGCCGATGGTATCAAAATAGGCAAAGGTCATGATGGAAGCTTCAGGTGCGGGCAAAGATAGTCAAGGAACCGGTTTGTCGCGCCGATGTTTTCTCTGACAAGGGAAAGGGAAACGGATCCCGCCCGCTTGCGAAATTCGTGGTCAAGAAAGAGACGCTGCAGGGTCTTGGCACATCCCTGCTCATCATGGATCACAAAACCGCCGCCGCGGAGCGCAAGTTCCACAGCCTCTTGAGAATTTTGATGTTTCGGACCGTAGAGGACGGGAATACCGTACACAGCCGGTTCCAACATGTTGTGGACGCCCTGCCGGAAACTGCCGCCAACAAATGCGACGTCTGCATATTGATACAACGTCATCAGGATCCCCACGCTGTCGACGATGATGACAGGCTCAAGCGAATAATCGTTGAGATCGGAAAAACGAATTGTCCGTAATCCCAGGTAGGTGAGACGCACCTCCAAACGTTCAAGCGTTTCAACCGTTGGTTCATGGGGGACGAGGATCATGAGCATGGCGGGATCCGCCTTTGCAATTGTCCGGAAAGCGGACAACACCACATCCTCGTCTTCCTCCCAGCTGCTCCCAAGAACGAAAACCCGTCGGTTGCGGAGGACGGAGTCCGGGATAAGATGCCGCACCCGGGCTTCCTCACTCCGCTGCCATACCTGGTCGTACCGTGTTTCACCGACGGCGATGAGCTCCGGTCCAGTTAATCCGAACATCTTGAAAGCCTCAACGTCGTTTTCGGAGACGGTAAGAATGGAGGAAAGCGATTCATACACATGGTAATGGAAATTCCTGAAGGGCCATCGTAGTCTCAGCGACTCCTTTCGCAGGGTCGCGTTGGCGATAAGTGTTGGGATCTTGCGGCGGGCAAGTTCCCACACGTGATTCGGCCAGATGTCGTAGCGGACCATAACAGCCACGTCGGGTCGGAGGAGGTCGAGAAATCGCCGGGCATTTCGAGCCGTGTCGAACGGAATGTAGGTAATGAGGTCCGCGAGCTTGTAATTGCGGGCGTGCTCGTACCCGGAAGGAGAGAAAAAAGTGACAAGGATGTCGATGGAATCATACTTTTTTCGAAGGGCTGCTATGATTGGTTTTGCCTGTTCGAATTCTCCAAGGGAGGAGGAGTGAAACCAGATCCGACGCTTGTGCTTGAGAGCACCGGTCCGCTGTCCAAGCTGGAGGAAGAGGCCCCGTCTTCCGGTGATCCCTCGACGAATCTTCCTGTTGAACAAGGCCCCCATGTGAAAAAGTAACCAGAACCCGGGGATCACTAGCCCATTGTAGACGAATGCCCAAAATCGTTTCATGAAGTCAGAATGGTGAATGGGTCACCCGCGGTTGCGCTGGCGTTACGCCGGGAATGAGAACGAGCGTGTTTCATGAATGCAGTGAGTCGGGAGTGAAAAAGCAAAGTCATGGTAGAAAAAAAAGAAGGGAAATGCAATAAAACCCCTCTGTCGGGAGTCACAACATGAGACGGCCGTCATCACGATTGCTTGACTAAATCGGTGAATCTTGGTATACTTGCTCCGTACCCTCAACCTCCCACTCTCCCGGTCTTCCATGAAGGCAAAACCGTCAGCTGCAAAAACCAAAGCAAAGTCGCTCGCCGCAAAAGGTGTGCGACAAAAGGAAGCGTTGAAGAAGTCGGATATCTTCAAGGCTCTCGACAATGCGACAATCGATGCGTTGGCTGCCTCTATGAAGGAAGAAAAGCATCCTTCCGGAGCCGTACTTCTTGATATCAATACAAAGCCGGACAGGGTTTTCTTCATAGTAAAAGGAAAAGTCAAGATTTTACGATTCACCCGGTTCGGGGATGAGACGATACTGAATATTATCGAAGAAGGGAATGTGGTCGGCGAACTCTCTGTTGTGGATGGTCAACGCCGATCAGCCCGGGCCGTTTGTCTGGAGGATTGCACGTTTTTTTCCCTCCCAAAAAAGGAATTCGACAAGGTTCTTCATGAAAAGCCGGAACTTGCCCAAAGCCTCCTCCGGGAACTCTGCGCCCGTCTTCGACGTGCGAATGACAATATTGTCCGGAAGCTCGAGTCCCAGAGAGAGGAAACCGATTCAAGCTTTGGGCGGCTCCAGAAACTGATCGAGGCCAGCAAGAATATCAACTCAACTCTCGACCTGGACAAGTTGCTGGACCGGATTCTCGATGCGGCGATCAAGAGCATTGACGCCGATCGCGGAACCGTGTATCTTGTTGATGAGATAAAGAAGGAACTCTGGTCCAAAGTGTTGCAGGGGGAGAACATGGTGGAAATCCGTCTCCCCGTGGGGAAGGGGCTGGCAGGATATGTCGCTGAAAAAGGCGAGATCATCAATATTCCTGATGCCTACAATGACTCCCGGTTTAATCCGGAAGTTGACAAGAAAACGGGATACCGGACGAACAACATGCTTTGTATGCCGATGCGAAACAAGGATGGAAAGACGATCGGTGTATTTCAACTCTTGAACAAAAAAGGCGGGGTATTTGGGAAAGAAGATGAACAGTTTATCGATGCCTTGTCGTCCCATGCATCGGTGGCAATCGAAAATGCAAGGCTCGCTCAGGAAATGGTGTCCAATGAGCGGTTGTCGGCAGTCGGCAGAATGGCCTCAACGATTATTCACGATATCAAGAACCCCATGGGCACTCTTCGCGTTTACGCCCAGGTGATGAAAAAGAAATCGGGGAACGAGGAAGCGGCAAAACTCGCCGATGAAATGATCCATCAGGTTGACCGTTTCGTCAACATGACGCAGGAGATCCTGGATTTTACACGCGGTGTGAGTTCGTTGAATATGGCCGAACTCGAATTTTCGGAGGTCATGGAGAATGTGCTTGACTTCGTTGAAAAGGATCTGAACAAGAACAACGTGCAACTTGTTCGTAAAACGAATTTCAAGGGGATCATCAAGCTGGATCAGGACAAGATTGTGCGCGTGTTCTATAATATTGCAAGTAACGCGCGTGATGCAATGCCCCAGGGCGGAACACTGACAGTCAAAACGGAGCCGAGCGACGGGTTCGTCAAGATCGAGTTCGTTGATACGGGCTCGGGAATGCCCGAGGAAGTGAAGAAGAGAATTTTTGAGCCATTCATGACCTACGGGAAGAAACACGGGACGGGGTTGGGGATGGCAATCGTGAAGAAAGTCATCGACGATCACAAAGGAAAAATTGAGATCGACAGCGTGATGGGAAAGGGGACGACCATCCGCATACTTTTTCCCGTCGGCTGATAGCTCGCTCCCCATCACACATTCCGTTGCGTCCATCAGGATGTTCAGGTACCTTTCAGGCTCTATCACTCATAGCTGAAAGGGCCCTTTATGTCTCCAGATCCTCTGATTTCAAATGAGACGGTTCGCCAACGGTTGGCGCGTTGGCGTGAATTCTTCTTTGCCCAGAAATACCGGTTCGATTTGGGCCAATCCTTTCTTGTCGTCGTCAACTTCACCCTCCTGATCATCACGGCAAGCGACAAGCTCCAGACATTTCTCGGCATTCCGCGGCTTCGCTCACTGCTCATCCTCATCGTTCCCATCGGCTTCGTCGGAGTGTGGATTTTTGGATATTTCATGGACAAAATTGTCCGAGCGGCGCAGATGGCCGAACGCCAATCCATGAAGCGCAGCGAAGTATGGTCCAAACACAATGATCAAATGAACCGAATAGAAGAAGAGATCCGGGAGGTGAGAAAGATGATGCTAAAGCGTGCCAAGCGCAGGAAATAAAGCAAGGTGACGACATCGTATGCCCGAGGCGGTTCCCCGGGCATGCGCGATCACTTGAAGGGGATGGTCAGCGGAGAATTCCCAGGGGAACGCCGATACCAACCCAGATGGCCCAGAGGACCAAAGCTATCACAATGCCGTTGCCCGTCGGTTTGCCAGCAAGCACGCTAATGCCGATTCCGGTGACAAGGGCCTGCCAAATTGAGAAGATGTTGATGGCAGATGCAAACTTATGCATGGTGTCGAGCGGGTTATAAGAATCAGCGAAGAGAAGTCCAAGACTTGGGGTGGCAAACATTGAATTCATCCCAAGCACCGTGCCCATGGTGATGACAGTTCCGAGGACGCCAATCCATGTTGCAATGCCGTAGACCTCGAGGAACTTTCCGTACTTCACTGGACTCTTCCAAAGGATCTTTGCTGAAAGCCAGAGAAACAAGGCTCCGACGAAGAAGTAAGCAGCCGTGAATATCAAAATCGGAAGGCTCCCGAAGACCATGAAGAGGCCTATTCCGGTTTGCCCCATTTGGTCGCGGATTTGGTCTGCCTGCTGTTGTGTCATACTTCCATCTTGCACAGCCTTGTCGAATTGTTGAGCCTGCATGTCGAAGATCTGCGCCTTGATGACTTCGTTGGTAAAGATAAGATAGACGAAAAGGACTCCCAGCGCCGCCATCAGGATCATCGGAAGAACCCAATTCATTGCTTTCGGGGGAGCGTTGTTCAACCCTTGAAAAGCCTCTGTCGGAGATGCGAACACATTGGCGATGGTTGTTCCCAGCGAGGAATCTTCGGGAGTCATTGTGGGTTCTTGGTTGTCCATTGTTCTCTCCTTTTGTACTGTTGGGAAGCGGATTAATCAGCGGTGCAAATGTACGAATTTTTCGGCAGATCGCAAATCACTCTCTCATTCAAGTTGACATTCGGACCATTAATGGATATATTCACAAGATTTGTAGCCTGCCTTGGGTGCCCATTCATAGAGGAATAGGGCTCTAAAAACACGGACCATTGGTCAAAATGAACACTTCGGAACTGGAAGAACAACGAAGGAAAGTCGAAGAGCTTAAGAAGAAGATTCTTGAGCAGAAACGCAAGGCCGTCAATGCTTCTAGTGACACGGAAAAGCGCGCGGAAGAGGCGCGTCGCGCCGAGGAGGAAGCAAAAAGGCGGGAAGAAGAGGAAGCCCAAACGAAGGAAGAAGAAGCTCGAGAAAAAGAAGAAGAGGCCCTGAAAAAGGTTGAGGAGGAGAGAAGGGAACGAGAGGAAGAAGAGGCGAAGAAAGAGGCCAAAGAAGAAGCGAGGCGGAAAGCTGAAGAAGAGGCAATTGGCAAGGCCGAAGAAGAAGCGCGAAAGAAGGCCGAGGCGGCTGAACGGCTGAAGGAAGAAGAGGAACGCAAGAAGGCCATGGAAGAGGCCAGACGTCAGTCCGAGCTTGTCGCCCAGAAGAAGGCCGAAGAAGAGGAACGCCGGAGGGAGGAGGAGTCGCGCAAAAAGATTGAAGAAGCGCGAAGAAAGATCGAGGAACAAAAAAGGCACGAAGCAGAAGCCAAGAGAAAGCGAGAGGAAGAGACCAGAAAGAAGGAAGAAGAACATCGGAAGAAAGCGGAGGCAAAAAAGGCAGCCGGGGGGCATGCAAGTCCTGCCGCAATTCAGGCCTATTGCTCCGCACTCAAGCAGGCCTGGGCAGACGGAAAATGCAGTAAAGACGAAGAAGTTTTGCTGGCAATCCTCAGGAAATCCCTGGGAATCACTCCTGAAGAGCATGCCAGTCTTGAACAGGAAATCCAGTTGGAAATCTACCTGGAAGCTGTTGTGAGCGGTTGGCAGGACGGCTCGATTTCACCGGAA
>JBBDYD010000061.1:0-1048 GCA_040901865.1 Bacteroidota bacterium
TCAATGTCGGATATTTCGCTGGATGCGCTCGGAATGGTGGAAACCAAGGGATTGATCGGAGCCATTGAAGCCGCCGATGCGATGGTAAAAGCTGCGCGTGTCACCCTGATTGGTAAGGAGCAGATTGGCGGAGGGTACGTGACAGTGATGGTGCGCGGAGACGTTGGCGCCGTGAAGGCCGCTACCGATGCTGGAGCTGCTGCAGCCCAAAGAGTGGGCGAACTCGTATCTGTCCATGTCATTCCGCGGCCGCACAGCGACGTTGAAATGATTCTTCCAAAACGGCCCGCAAAGTAGTTTTTCCCCTCAGGACCTTGCCGGGGGCTGCTGTCCCTGGCAAGGTGCTCATACCTTTATGATTGACTACGCTCTCGGACTTGTTGAAACCAAAGGCCTCGTCGGCGCTATTGAAGCTGCAGACGCGATGGTAAAAACCGCGCATGTTATACTCCTGGGGAAGGAACGCACGGACCCTGCGATGATCACCGTGAAGATCATCGGTGAAACTGCAGCCGTACAGTCGGCAGTGGAAGCGGGGGCGGCAGCGGCTCAACGGGTGGGACAACTTGTTTCAAAGCACGTCATTCCGCGGCCTGCAGAAGGAATGGAAGAGTTGATCTTCGCAAAGGCCTCAAGATCCGAAGCGGAAATTCGGGAGTTGCTGGACGGTGGCAAGGGAGAGGATCACCTTGAGGATGTGGAGCCAAAGCCCGAAGAGCCGTTTACGATGCCGGAGAATCTTACGCCGGAACAGCAGAAATTTTTTGAAAAACTCGACGCCATGACCGTTCATGAACTTCGTTCGTATGCGCGCACCATGGAAGGTTTATCGATTCACGGACGTGAAATTTCGAAGGCAAACAAGAAGGATCTGATTGAAGAGTTGATGAAGGCGAAGTATGGGTAGCAAGGGAGAAGGTTACCTTCATCGGGGCTGAATCCAGGATGAAGGTAACCTTCATCCTCTAAAATGGTCTTGTAAACCGGAAGAAAAATCTCGCGGGGGCTTTTACATCCGTCCGCCACGCAAACCCCGCTCTCACCGAGC
>JBBDYD010000062.1:0-2966 GCA_040901865.1 Bacteroidota bacterium
GAGAAATACATCGCCGCTTCATCGGAGATCGGGTGAGAAACGCCGAACCTGGGAGAGAACGACCAGAGGGTTTCGACTTTTTTGCCGCGGTTCGTGACACGGTCAAGGACCTCGATCGGAGAACCCGCCACAGAATCAACCGTTACGTTCGTCGTATTGAACGGAGCGAAGTAGTTCGAGAACTCCTCTGCATCCGGGTTCCATGAATCCAACCGTGCTCCGATATTGATGATCATGCCCGCATATTCCATGCGGTCGGCCACATACAAGCCGAATTCTGTCGGCTTGCGGTTCCAGATCTCCGTATAGAACTGCTTCCGTGCATCGATCGCACCGAGGTATGAAGAACGACGGACCATGTCCACATTGTGCATGCGGAGCTGGACCCCGGCTTTGAGCTGGTGGTTCAGGTCGACCTGGCTTGTTCCGTCGGCCTTCACGGTGATGACATCGGATTCCTGTTTCTCATAGTAGAATCCGGGCCTGCTCAGGCGAATCGTGGTGTTTCCTGCGTTGAACTGGAAGTTCGTCGAGCTCACCGGTTCGTCCTGGTTGCGGAAGAACTTTGAGAAGTCGGTATTAGATATGTACCTATTCCCTTCGGCAAGAGTCGCCAGCGTGATGAATGTGCCATTCTCGTCGAGCGCGGCGAATCCGTCATGGTTATCATCCGAATACCCCGCACGATTGATGGTCGAATTCAAACTGGCCTGGACCTCGTAGAAGGTCGAGGGCGAGAGCACGTGCGTCAGCTTTGCGCTGGCGATAATGTCTCCGCCATCTGTCTTTGGTACGCCTTCCAAGAAGAACCTCGCAGATTCCTGATAAGACCGGTTCTTCCATTTCAGGAAGTAGCCGCGGTCTGTAATAATCGTGAACGCCGTGAGTTTCATCTCGTTGTTCAGCTGGTAATTCGTTTTACCGGTAATATTCAATTCCTGTGTTTTTTCATTCGGGAGCCGGCCATTGGAATCAAAATACCGGCCGCTCAGGAAGAAATTCCAGTCGGGCGTGATATCGCCGCCAAGAGAGGCTTCGAGTTCAATCTGAGGCGAATCCTGATTGTTGTACTTTCCGGAGGTATAGGTGTAGCGACCCAGTCTGGCGCTGTCTGCACCCAGCGTTGAGTACTGAGCTGCCGGTGCAACGGCCGTTCGAAGGCCTCTCAGCGAATCCACCCGGTTGCTGAGGGTGTTTCGCTCTGTAAAGTAGACCGACTCGTTCCAGTACACATCCGGTCCGTTGTATTTCAATCCGTTGAACTGACTCACGCGTGCGAAGACGCTTCCGCTCAAAGGTCCTCTTCCATCTCTCAACGAATAGTTGATAACGCCGGCGGTCGCGGACGAATACTCGGCGCCCACGGCACCCGTGTTGACGTTCAACTGCTCGATGGAGCTGAAGTTCAGTCCACCGGTGGTGCTCAGGTCACTTCCCTTGTAACGGGGAGTGCTGGTATAGACCAGGAACACGCTGGTGACGGTTTGATCGCCGCCGGCTGCATAGTACGCGTCACTGATATCCACACCGTCGACGAAGGTTTTGCTCTCGTTGATTTTACCGCCACGAATAAAGCCTTTGTAGGCACCCGGGGTTGTGTTAAGAAGTTCGACAACCGAGGTGACAGGCAGGTTATTGGCGACTTCATCTCTGCCGATCGTGGTTCTCGTCGCTGTCAGGGATTTGTCGACGACCCGCTGCCGAGCTTCGACAACAACTTCCTCCAATCCAATCGCTTCCGATTGCAGATTGAAGTCCTGGGTGACGATCTGGTCGGCACCGACGATGACGTTGGTGAAGGTCGCCTTTGCATAGCCCACCGAAGAAGCCGATAGTTTGTACGTTCCGGGCGGGACATTCAATATGTAGTATACTCCGTTCGCATCAGCCGCCGCACCCCACGAAGTCCCATCAAGAATGACGTTGGCGGAGATGACCGGCTCGCCGTTGCTTGCATCGCGAACAACACCGGTGATTTTTCCGCCCTGCGCCATGACGGCATTGGAGCAAAGAGTTAATATTGATGCAATGAGGAGCATCTTGCACCCTGCTGCGTTCATAGTGCTTCTCCTTATGTGAGATGTACCGATGAAGAATGAAAGAATGTGCTGAACACGAGGTAGGAACAAAGACTCAAACAACATTCACCCTCCTTTTCTCCGGAATCCCGGAGACGTGGTGTTCGTGGATTTATCTGTTTACTCTTGTTACTCTTGGATCGCGAGACCGCGGGTGGGCGGCCTTTGTATATTCCTTAGGCAGAGACAGTCGGTAGTCCGTTGCTGATTTGACGCGAGGTTCCAGTTGCGTTTGATGTTCTCGATCCGGTTCCGGATGTTTCTAAACCGCTTCAATTCGGTGGGGCGGTTATCTATGGCAACGTCAGCCAAAACGACGAATGAGATAGGTGTTTAATTAGTAAAACTAAGTTTTATAGTCAGAGTATAGACTTTTTTAAAAGTAATGTCAAGAGGGAAAGAGTATGAGGGACGAATGCCCTTGCTCTCTCTATAATATTAAATGAAATTTTGCCGGCCTACCGGACTTCCAGGTAATCTTTGTCGGGAAGTTTCGGAAACGGGGCATGCGGTTCCTGTTGGTACCAAAAGGCCACAGATGCGATATCGTCCTGGAGCGGCAGGTATCGGCCGCCCGAACGCCATCCCAGCGCCTGGATCGTAATTCGCACGTCTTTTTCGAACCGAACGGGATCCATGATATGCCATCGATACAAGCCAAACCGCTGTTGGGAATTATAGACGCCATCGGGCCGGATGACCTGGGCCAGACCAGCATACGGCGTTGTGAATTCCTGATATTGCTTCGTCTGCCTGTTCTCAAAATTGTACGATCCGCAAAAATAATCTTCCGTTCCGGTTCCGCAAATCGTCGGAAAATCCCTGTCTCCATCAATGAAAAACTTTATTTCCCCCTCTCCCCACCACCCCGTGTTGTTGACTCCCCAC
>JBBDYD010000062.1:2976-6484 GCA_040901865.1 Bacteroidota bacterium
ACGTCCCGACATAATGACCCCACCCTTTGACGCCGTCCAGAATAGTGTAGACCTCCTGATACGGGAGCGGATTGCTCCTCCGGAACTGCGCGTGGAAATACGCCGCGTCATTCGGAATGTCCGTAAGCGTGTAGTCGATCTGATAATAGACGGTCGCCTCTTCGTCGCCGATGTTTTCAATGGTGAGTTTCGCGGACTTGCGAAAGGGCATCTCCCAGTACGAATTGAACGCGCTGCCGGGATTGACCGTGACTGCAACAGACGAGACCTGTGCATACTGATTCCATCCGCATGCGAAAAAATCTCCCACCGGAACTTCCACCGACGGCGTCGTTTCTCCATCCCAATACATTCTCAGGATCAGATATCTCCAATGACCGGTCGGCGTCAACCAGATGTGCTGGATCGCTCCGCTCCCTTTAATCTCCCCAAGAACAAATGTTTCCTTTGGTTTGATCTTCACCGATGGAGAAACCTTCCACCCTTGTCCGAGATCACGCGACGCCTGCTTTCCGGTTCCCTCCGTTGCCATCCCTCCCTTCCCTTTTTCGCCCGTGAAATTCTCCGGGCTGATCGATCGCGTTTGGGCGCGGGACAAGCGCGACAAATTGCCCAGCCCCATGCCGATGCCGTTGAATTTATCTTGTGAATGAATTTCACTCATAGTTCCTCCTGCAATCAAGAATACTATACATGCAATTGTGATTCTCATGGTATCCTCCGTGAATGGTCAAGGTCCAAATTCCAAAAAAACCTAGAGTTCAAAGTTCCAATTTCAAAAAACTGGTTCAAGTGCAAACTCGTTCAAAACCCTTTCAGCATTTCGCGGTAGTTTTTGAAATCGGCATACATTCTGCGAAACACTTTGTACTTCACATCGTGGAAGCGTTTGAATGCTTTTTGCGGTTTGATTGTTAGACCGACGCGGCCCATTCTGAATGACGCTTCTTGAATCGACGGGTAGACGCCTGCTCCGACAGCGGCGAGCATGGCCGTTCCCAGGAGGACCGGCTCGGGTTCACCCGGCAAGACGATCTCGCATCCGGTGATGTCAGCATGCTCCTGGAGCCACAACGGGTTCTTTGTTCCGCCTCCGCATGCGTGAATCCTGCGTATCCGGTACCCCTTCTTGTTCATCTCTTCTATTATATGGCGGGTCCCGTAGGCGATTGCCTGGATTGTGGCGTAATAATGCCGTGCGGCCGTCTCGATGCTCTCGTCAAGTGTGATGCCACTCACAATTCCGCGCGCATGCGGATCGGCGTTGGGCGAGCGGTTACCCAGGAAGTACGGAAGGATATTGATGTCTTTCGCTATCTCCGGCCCCAGCCCTTCCGATTCCCGGATCCGTGCGACGATCGAGTTCAGGTACTCATAGGCGGTGAGCCGCTGTCGCTCCGCTTCATGTAAAATATCGGAAGAGCGAACTGAGTTTCTGATCGTGTAATCGAGCAATGACCCCGTGGCGCTCTGTCCGCCTTCGGTGAGCCACAAGCCGGGAATCATGGCGTTCGGATACGGACCCCAGATCCCTTTGATGAACCGCGGGCGCTCCGACACAGCCATGTGGCAAGATGATGTACCACCGATCAGAGCGAGGATCCTTTCGAGCTGAGCGGCTGTGGGGGCTTTTGCAAATCCCATCCCTGCCATCCCGACCCCTCCGGCGTGCGCATCGATTATTCCAACAGCCACCATGGTCCTTGTTGTGAGTCCGAGTTCGGCCGCTGCGTGGGTTGTCAGAGTGCCAATCTGAGTTCCCATCGGAAGCACCTTCTCTCCGATTCTGCCTCCCGAAAGCAGATCACGCAGTCCCACCCTTTCAAAAAATGTTTTGTCCCACATTCCCCGTTCGCCGTCGTATGTCCATTTGCAAACGGTCGTACAAAGACTCCGAACATCCAGTCCGGTGGAGCGGAAGGTCATGAAGTCGGCGAGGTCAAGAAACTTTGCAGCGTTTTTCCAGGTCAGAGGCATGTTCCGCTTAAGCCAGAGCAGTTTCGGCGGCTCCATTTCCGGGGAAATCCTCCCCCCGACAAACCTGAGCACGCGATGTTTGGTGGCATTGATTTCTTCCGCTTCTGCCACGGCGCGATGATCCATCCACACGATAATGTTCTGCTCGCTGCTGCCGGTTGGAGAAACCGTGACCGGTTTGTTCTGATTGTCAAGGGCGACAAGTGAGCACGTGGCGTCAAAGGACAATCCGATGATCGCCGCGGGATCCACGCGGCCGGCTCTTACCGCATCCCTGATGGCGTCCCCCGCTGCCCTCCAAATGTCCTCTGACGACTGCTCGACAAAGTTTTCCTTTGGTCTCCAGATCCGGATCTCTCTCGATGCATTGGAGATCATGGTTCCGTTAAGATCAAAGATACCGGCCCGCACGCTGCCGGTTCCCACATCGACGCCGAGTACAAAATCCGTTTTCATTCGCCGAGCCGCTCGCCTCCCTTATCGATATTCTCCTTTGTGAACACCCGTGAAGTCAACGTCATTTCCTTCGGGACCTGTTCGCCCCCGAGAATTTTCAGCGCAATCCCAACGGATTCCACTCCGCCCGTCGGATATTCAAAGGACGCTGCAAGAATTCCCTGGCGCACATACATTTGGCCTTCGTGCGGAAGTGCATCAATTCCGACAAGCAAAACATTGTCCCGACCCGCCGCTTTTGCGGCCAGGAAGGCGCCATGAGCCGCGGGATCGTTATGCGCGTACACGAGGTCGATGTGATCAAACCGCGAGAGCGCGGATTCCATTTCCCTGCGTGCGTTCGGTTCGAGCCATTTCATGTCGGCTTCAAAAACGACCGAGATGCCTGAGCCCTTGATGGCGTCTCGAAATCCCGAGTGACGATCCTGACCCGGTGTTGACGTCATGAGCCCTTTGAGCTCGACGACGGCGCCCTTCCCCCCAAGTTTCTGGACGATCCATTTCCCTGCAGCGTGCCCGATACGCTTGTTGTCCGCTCCGATGAAGCAGGTATAGTCGTCGCCCAGCACACGCCGATCAAGTACAATGACGGGGATTCCTTTCTTGTAAGCATCGCGCACGGGGCCGGTCAAAGGAGCCGCTTCCTTCGGAGAGACGATCAGAAGATCTATGCCTGCGCGGATAAACTCCTCGATATGAGCCCGCTGCCGAAGATTGTCATTCTGGGCATCCTTGAAAATGACCTTCAGATTATTGTGATTTGACGCTGCTTTTTCGATGTCCGCATTCATTTGGACTCGCCAAGGCTCACCCAGGTTACATTGGCTCATTCCGATCGTGAAGGTGCGGTCCTGGGCCGAAAGGAAACCCAGGTTGAGGACCAGAAGAGAGAAGAGGAGTGTTTTCATAATTGTGGGTGATTGGTAGAACCTTGGTTTTTAACGCAGAGGCGTCCCGCCATCCCGCCAAGGAGCGGCGGGACACAAAAAGCGTGAAAGCGAGCGGGATAAACAGAGAATCGCAGAGGGCGCAGAGTGTTATCCGATACCCTCTGTGTCTCTTCTTTTCCCTCTGC
>JBBDYD010000063.1:0-6383 GCA_040901865.1 Bacteroidota bacterium
GTATCCGGAGTGTGATGCAGGACGCCAAACGAATAGACGACGTCAAATGATTCATCGGGAAACGGAAGATTCTCGGCATCCGCCACCTGAAGATCCGCCGGAATGCCGTACAAAGAAAATCGTTTGCGTGCGAGGTCGATGCTCGCCGGTGTCAGGTCGATGCCTGTCACATGCGCCCCAGCCCTCGCGAATTGCAGGAGGTCCGTCCCGAGGCCGCATCCGATTTCAAGAAGACGCTTCCCCTTGTATTCCTTGAATCTCATGATGCGATCCATGAACGGCTGAAGAGTGTACCGGAATGTTTCAACCTGCTCGAAAAATTCACGCGAACCCCACTCCAGATCTGTAAACTGAGTCCCGCAGGGATGCGCATCCCAGTACGCCTGAACCTCCCGTTTCAGGAGCGTTTCGCCGGTGCTTGGTGCAAATCGTTTTCTCACACGTAGCTTACTACTCATGACGTCCTTCGATCCAATGCTCATACCACAGAAACAGGTTCAGCAATGTCCATAACTGCGTGCCGGCCTCCTGTTTCTTGTTAATATGACGGCTGAACATCGCCTGGATGAACTCAGGCCGGAAAATTCCTCGCTTCAAGATCGGCGAACCCGAGAGTTTCTCCCTTGCGAAACTGCTCCAGTCGCTTCGGAGCCACTCGTTCATGGGAGCCGCAAATCCCTGTTTCCGGCGATGGATGATTTCGTCAGGTATCAATCCTTCCACGGCCTTTTTGAGGATGTACTTCGTAACACCGTTGCGAATCTTCAGTTTCGACGGGATGGTCATCGCGTATTCGACCAGGCGATGGTCCAGGAATGGATCGCGGCCCTCGACGGATGCGGCCATGGTCATCTTGTCAACCCTCATGAGCAGGAGCTCGGGGAGGCGGTTCCTCAGCTCAAGATAGATCATTCGTTTGAGATAATCCGCTCCGGGATCCCGCTCAAGAATCTCGCGATGCCATTGGCGTGCAAGCGCTTCACTGTCCAACGAATTCCGCCCCTGATCAGTTAAGAGCAGCCGCCTGTGAGTTTCTGTGAAGCTGATGGCTCCCCCCCAGAAGAGTTCGTTTCCCTCAGCACCCTTGCGAATATAATCAAGCATAAGATGCCGGTGTGCCGGACCAAGAATTCGGGCGGAGATTTCGTACGCTCTCTTTTTGACAAAAGAGGGCAGGGCTATGAACGGTTTCCACAATGCACGATAGAATAGAAGTTCCCGGGCCATTGCCGGATATCCCGCGAACAATTCATCGCTCCCCTCCCCAATCTGCACCACAATTGTACCGTTCTCACGGGCCAGGCGGGAAACAAAATAGAGCGGAATGCAGACGGGGTCCGCGATCGGCTCGTCCTGGTGGTGAATGAGCTTAGGGAGAAACTCGAACGCGTCCCGTTGGTCAATGAGAATCTCGTGGTGGTTGGTGCCAAATTTGCGCGCTATCTGGCGCGCATACTGAAGTTCATTGTATTTCTCAAGATCTTTGAAGCCAACGGAAAATGTATCCACGGGGCGGTCCATCATGCCAGCCATCAATGCCGTGTTCGTGCTCGAATCGATTCCCCCGCTCAGAAACACTCCAAACGGAACATCACTCATCATCCTGTCGCGGACGGATTGCTCAAGGAGACTGCGGACGGTCCGAATGTGGTCCGCCTCGGTGAACCCTGCCGACTCTGCGAGGAGAGACGATCGACTGACGGGAGTGCCGTCTGAATTGATCGATGGCTGTGGCGCAGCTGAAACAGGTGTCCAGTACTGCTCGTCGTTCACGACCCCATCTGAATTGACGATGAGTCGATGCCCTGCCTCGAGTTTCCGAATTCCCCTGAACAACGTCATGGAAGGAGGGGTGACCAGGAAGGTGAGATAATGGATCAGCGCCTCCTCGTGAAGATCCCGGGGAATTGATGGGTGTCGAAGTATAGACTTGATCTCCGAGGCAAAAACAAATTGTCCGTTGTGAACCGTGTAGTAGAGAGGTTTTATTCCGATTCGATCGCGGACGAGAATGAGCCGCTTCTTCTCTTCGTCCCAAAGGGCAAGGGCAAACATTCCGAGAAGCTTATGAACAAAATCGGGGCCGTACTCCTTGTAGGCAAACAGAATGGATTCTGTATCAGAATGGGACCTGTACCGGTAACCCTTCTGTTCAAATTCCTTTCGAAGAACGAGATGGTTGTAGATTTCCCCGTTGAAAACAATTGTCAGGGAGCCATCAGGGGTCGACATGGGCTGATGCCCGGCGGGAGAAAGATCGACAATGGAAAGCCGGCGAAATCCAAATCCCGCCCGGTGATCACGCGAGATAAACGTTCCCTGATCGTCCGGACCGCGGTGACGCATCGCATCGCTCATGTTGACCAGCAACGACGTATCAAAAGCCGGAGATGCGCTGCTGTAGTCGTAGATGCCGCAGATTCCGCACATTTAATTTAAGAATGGAAAAATGAGGGTGGCTGGTGAAAGCCTAGCTCTTCCTTTTTCGCCAGGAATCCCACCCGAGCCAGCCGAATGCCAGAAGCACAATCACGTTCGCGCCCAGGCTCAGGGTTTTCCCCAAAAAAAACCCGGTCGGCTCGAATTTCAATTCGAGTTTGTGCGTTCCCGGCGGAATGATCACAGCGCGGAAATGGTAATTCGCTCTGAGGATCAGGATTTCGGAGCCGTTCAGAAACGCCTTCCATCCTTTGGGATAGTAGGACTCGCTCAGGAAGAGAAGATTGGTGCCGTATGTTTTCACGTCTACAACAAAATGGTTAATGCCATACTCCGTGAAGTTCGCTTCCATCCCCGGCAGGGGGGGATCGATTTTTACACCCGGGTCGGCGGAGAGATAGACCACGTCCCTCGCATCGAATTCTCTTGAGGCAATCTTCCTGAGTACGTCCAACCCGTCGCCCACCTCATAACGGTTGACAAAAAATGCCCGAGGGAGAACGGAACGGTTCACATACACTTTCTTGTTCGGTCCGTCATATAACAACCCAAGCCACCGGCTTGAATCCGGCGTGTCCGTGATAATGTACTTGACGTTCATCATCTGCCAGACAAGTGGATTTTGAAGTCCGGCAACATCCACGAGATCCTGGTAGCGCCTCATTTTCGCACCCTGATATCCGTAAGCGCTTTGCAGCCGCCAGTATGCAAGCATATTGCTGTAGGGTGGGACGCCATTCTCAAATTCAAGGACACGGAACGGGGATTTCGGAAGGCCTTGTTGCCCGGTCATCCCTTCCTGATCCAAGATCGCACGAACATAATCCGGTGCGGCAAAGGCAGATTGCTGAGACCCCTTTTCCTGAGGATCCATGGGCCCGGTATTTACCCGCCAGAGATCGATCAGAACGGCAAAACCAAGAAGAACAACCATGGTGGTGAGTTTCATGGAGCGGCGGAGCCAGAAGTATATCGATCCGAATGAAAGCAGCAGCACGCCGAAAGCGACTGTGAAATCTGTGGCTACCAGTCCCGCAATATAGTTGTACAAGTCCCCCACGATTCGCGGATGGTATCCCTTCTGTGCCAGGATTGCAGAAACCTCGCTGGGCGGAAAGAGCATTTCATAAATTCCGATGAAAACTCCGCGCGCGACGATGCTGAGAATAAACAATGCCGCGAGGGATCCAACAACAATCTTCCATCGTTTCTCTTCCTTCGCAGAAAGATACTCTTTGCCTTGAGCAATCAGAGACGCAATCCCGTATCCCGCCAGCAAGGGGATCATGATCTGAACAAGCACCAGGATCATCGAGGGGACCCGGAACTTGTTGAACATCGGTACATAATTATACATCAGATCGTATACGAGCGGGAGTTCCTTTCCGAAGGCAACGAGGACGGAAAAAACGATCAGAATCGCGATATACTGGACAAACGGATCGTGCCTGTGCCGCCAGAAGCCAATCATGGCAAGGACAAGAACCACTATTCCCATGTATTGCGGCGCGTCCGTCCATGGTTGGGGGCCGAAATAGAGAAAAAGATCCTGCGGCTGATTATTGGTCAGGGGACCCCGGTATTCCACCTTCCCAAATCCGTACAAAGACGGAATGAACACCGTAAATGCTTCCCCCACACCCCAGGACCAACTGGTTGCGTAGTCGTAATCGAGTCCCCCTCCCGTTGATTTGCCCGCCTCCCCGATAACTTGGGCAATAGGTCCCGACCCCCTGATGGAATGCGGGTTATATTCCAGTACCGACAAGTACTTGTCGGCATCCATGCAAAACGCGATCGCCGTGGCACCGACAAAAACGACCCCCGTCCGCACTAGTCCCTTCCAGTCTTCCTTCTTCACGAGGGAACGGATCAGGAAGAATACAAAGTAAAGGCCCACGGCCAGGTACATATAGAAAATCATTTGAACATGGCTTGGAAGAAAAGAGAAATGAAGAAGGACTGCAAGCAAAAGTGCGAGAGACCACTGAAAACGATCCCTGAGGCGTTCGATGGTATAGAAAATGAAAGGGAAGAGAGCGATCACGGCGATTTTCGTGTTGTGGCCGGCCATGATCCAGATGATAATGAACGTCGAAAACGTGGTCGCGAACGATGTAAGCGTTGCGGCGATCTTGCTTTGAAGCTTGGACCAGGCGAGCAGGTACATTCCTACCGCAAACACCATATAATAGAAAATGACCCAGCCGGCAGATTGATTGTTCAGAACAAAGGCCGCAATGCGCGTCGTGAGCCCAAGGATCGTCGAGGAGAGATCGAAGTACCGGTCCCCGCTCACCGAGAGGCTTCCGTATGCCGGCATCCCGCAAAATATGTAGGGATTCCAGAGGGGGAAAACCCCCTCCTGCTTCGCATCGCTTAGGAACGTGGCGAAACTGTTTGAGGCAATATTGTCAGCGCCGAGGAATACTTTTCCGCCAAAGATCGGCTCCCGGAAAAAAATCACAAGGCTTAGAATAAGCAATCCAATCGCCGCGTGATGTTGAAACCGGGGCGGAATGATCGGGGGTTCTTCGGTTCGTGCGGAGGTTCGTTCTTTGGTTTGTTTGCTCATGTGGAATTCAGGCGGGTGGCAGTGAAACCGGCGGCCGGCTGGTTACGGCGTCAAGCAATGATGCGAGATGACGTGTGATTTCCCTTCGTTCGTACTTTTGTACCGCTCGCATGTCCTGCTCAATAGCGGGAGTATCATAGGGAAATTTGCGATAATATTCAAGAAATGCAGATTTGATCTTGCCGACATCACTTCCCTCCGCGACAAAACCGGATCGCGTTTCCCGGATAAGTTCAGCCACTGCTCCTTCGGGGGCGAGGGCAATGATAGGGCGCCGCGCTCCGATGTATTCATACACTTTGCCGGGAACGATCTCTTCACTTCCACGGGCGTTATCGACAATAAGAAGAAGCGCGTCGGAACGGAGAAGCTCTTTGATACTTTCTGCATGAGGGAGATAGGGAACAAGTCTCACAGACTGACGGATGCCCGACCGCTCGACCATGTCCCGAACTTCCGCGCCGAACCTTCCAATGAACTGCAACAAAATTCTTCCCGGGTCCACAGACCCTTCAGCAACGAGCTCTTCCACCGCCTTTAGGAACATTTCCGGATTGCGCTTCCCGTACAACGACCCCGTGTAGGTAACAACGAAGCGATCGCCCGGTTCCCGGTCTACCGGAGGATAATCCTCGCTGTCAAATCCATTGGGCAAATGGAATAACTTCGTGCAATCGACAGCAGAGTTCTTCTTCATGATATCTTTGAGAATTCCGCGCCACGCCGCCTCAATGATCGTTGCATCACGGATAACGCTGCTTTCGAGGTACCGGTCTACTGCTGCCGGAAAAAACCACCGGTCGGGCGTCGAAAGAAATCCTGTCCAGGGATCACGAAAACCCGCGATCCAGGGGAGTTTTGTCATTTGATGGAGTCTTCGGGCGATGACTGCCGTTGTATAAGGAGGAGAGGAAGAATAGATGGCCTGAATGCCTTCATTCCGAATGATCTCCAATCCTTCCGTCGTGGCGTAGGGATACCAGCCGATACGGGCGTCCGGAATGAAAAACGTTGATCGGATGAACGCGGCAAACGATTCAGTCAGGGAGCGCTTTCGCGGGGATCCCGGGATGTTTTCCACATCGACCGGAGACCCTTCGGCTTTTCCGGTGAGTTTCCGGTACAAAGAATAGGGCTCGAAAATCTTGGTGCGATAGACCGTAACCGTAGGGGGAATTTCCTTCAGCAGAGATTCATCGCGTGCCGGAAAATCTCCGTTTTCCACGGTCAAGACAACGGGTTGCCATCCGAACACCGGAAGATACTTCACAAACTTCAGCACCCGCTGAACACCGGGCCCGCCGGAGGGGGGAAAGTAGTAAGAAACGATGAGAACCTTCTTCATAGTTTTGTAAGATCAGCCCGATTC
>JBBDYD010000064.1:0-1025 GCA_040901865.1 Bacteroidota bacterium
TAACCAGTACCGCTACAATCGCGTCAGTACACCGTACGGAAACGGTTGTGCGAACTGCCATGTGACGCTTCACGGTTCCAATCATCCATCGGGCGCGAAATTCAACAGGTAGAGGGCCATGAACATGAACAAGAGCATCGGTAGCATAACAGCAACGCTTCTCAGTGCCGCGCTCGCCGTTCAATCGCCGGCACAGGAACAGGTCTCTACGTCCGGAGAATACAGGCCCGGCATCCGTTGGACCACGCTCGACGTGAACTCGAGCAAATACGACGAGTACCGCGACCTGCGTGATGGATTTTTTGTCAACACTTTTCGACTGGATATCCTGGCGCCGGAAGGCGGTTGGTTGTTCGACTTGGGAGCCGAAAAAGCCCTGCGCGACGATCAGCGGGTGCGCGTCCGGTTGGATCATCTCGACAGCCGCTTGAGCATCTTCATCGATCACAACAAGACTCCGCACAATCTGAGCAACAAGGCGATGACCCCGTACATCGATCGGGGACGCGGCCTGTTCACCGTGCCGGCGCCCACGTCGATCCTGAAAGACGGGAACGACACGACTGGAACTCCTTCGCTCGTTCCGACGAACGGCCAGATGGCTTTCAACGACGCCCTCATTGGGAAGTATCTGGAGACTTACCTGCGGCCGGTGAGTCAGCGCACTGACCGGGAACGTACAACCGCGGGACTGAGTCTTCATGACGTGGGGCCGTTCAACTTTTCCCTCACATATCAGAATGAACGCCGGAACGGAATGCGGAGCACCTTTGGTCCCATCGGGGATCGCCCTCCGCGGACTCTCAACGTCCAGATACCCGAGCCCGTGAAATACACGACCTACGAGATGATGGGGGATATCGGCTACACGGCCCCTCGCTTTCAGCTTCAGCTCAGATATGTTCTCTCGATCTTCGAAAATGAAATCGACGTCTTGCGCTGGGAGAACATGTTCTTTGCTCCCGATCCCGGAATGGACTTCGTTGCCACGGTTGCCGGTACTCCCCGAAATGTCTCGAATTTCG
>JBBDYD010000065.1:0-1019 GCA_040901865.1 Bacteroidota bacterium
TATGAAGGCAAGCTGAAGAACGCCTTTGTGCTGATCAGCACTCCGAGAGATTTGAAAGCGCATTTTGAGCCGGATGCTGCCAGACTTCACGATTCCACGCTCCTGGATCTTGCCAATGCCACCGAGCCGGGACAGCAAACGCGGCGAAGGATGGGCGGAGATACCGCGGCAATCGCGCGGTTCCTGACCCAGGCGCAGTTTAATGCCAAGAAATTTGATTTCTGCATGCAGCAGGGAGCGGCTGTTCTCCTTGACGCAGGACGCGGTGACTTTGGAACAATTTTTGTCGCGCAGGCCACTGTTCCCTACGCCCCAAAGGATATCGCGGAAATGTTCGGTCCGCGGGCCAGGGCCTACAGCCCCAATGCCCCGAAGATCCTTCCGCAGGTTTCGCTTGCCGCCGAACAGTATAATCGGCTTGTGCGAATGCTGCAAAAGGGTCAAATGATTTCCATGGAGATGAATATTGAGGTGAGCATCACGAAAGCAGATTCCAGTTTTAACGTCATTGCGGAGATTCCCGGAACAGATTTGAAAGACGAAGTGGTGATGATTGGAGCCCACTTCGATTCATGGCAGGCCGGTACGGGCGCAACAGACAATGCAACCGGTTCTGCTGTATGCATGGAAGCCCTGCGCATCATTCAGAAACTCGGATTGAAACCCCGTCGGACGATTCGCATCGGACTCTGGGGCGGAGAAGAACAGGGTTTGCACGGATCACGGGAGTACGTCAAGGAATATCTTGGCGAGCGGAAGCAAAGCGACATGATGCAAATAAGTGGAGCGCAGGGATCGCTTGAAACCAAACCGGCATACGACAAGTTCCAGGCGTATTTCAATAACGACAACGGAACAGGCAAAGTACGTGGAGTGCACCTCCAGGGAAACGAAGCCGCCCGCACGGTATTTCGCACATGGCTCGACGCGGTCAAGGACCCGACAGCTCAGACCCTTACGTTGTCGAATACCGGCGGCACCGATCACCTTGCCTTCGATGCCATCGGACTGCCGGGATT
>JBBDYD010000066.1:0-1018 GCA_040901865.1 Bacteroidota bacterium
CAGACGTGGATTTTCAGTTGGTCCAGGGAACGATCATCACCGGGCTTGTGACGGCAGCGGTGGGCGGTCTCGGAATTCTCAATGCGAACCCGCATTTGCACGATGCGTTTGACCCGCAGGGCGGCGGGGATCAATACCGCGGGCCAACGGACGCCGACGGCCGATATGCGTTTGCCGTTCTTCCCGGGAAGTACTTCATGCATTTCACCGCGTATCATTACTTGGATCAATGGTGGGACCACAAGACCGGCAGTGAGGCATCGGACACAATTACCGTTGTTGCCCAGGACAGTATCAAGGACGTCAACGGTTCGCTCACTCTGGGCGGAGTTATTGCCGGACGGGTAACGAATTGGAACGTTGGCACCAACGCTTACGTGGAACTCTACACGCAGGGCAATCTGGAATTTCCCTTCTCATCAACAGATACGGATTTCGACGGATACTACAACTTCACGGTTTCACCCGGGACCTACTATGTCTGGTTCCACAAAGATGATCATTCCTTGTATTACAACGACTCGGGATACCCGGGAACATCGATTACAGTATACGGGACGGAGGATATTAACAATGTCAACGGCAACTTCGAAATAGGCCCGCCACCACCGCCACCGGCCCCGCACATCCTGTCGGTGAAGGATGTTCCGAACGATCAAGGCAAGCAGGTCATCGTCACATGGCTCGGGAACGAACCTCCCGTTGTTTTCGGTGATGGCTTTGTTGTGGGCGTCTCAAAATTCGCAGTGTGGCAACTATGGCAGGGTGATACGATTCTTGTTGACGAGGTTCCCGTGGGACTCAGTCAATACTCGTTGGTCGCCCCAACATTCTATGATTCAACAATTACAGATGGGATGTATTGGTCGAAGTTTATCGTCACCTCCTACTACACGTACCAGGGGCAATCAGTGTACGTTGTCCATTCAGCTGTCGACAGCGGATATTCGCTCGACAATCTCATTCCGGGAGCCCCCGGCGGCGTCGGCGGAACGGTCAGCGGAAGCAACTTCATCGT
>JBBDYD010000067.1:0-6301 GCA_040901865.1 Bacteroidota bacterium
CCGCGGCCATTGCCCGGACGAGGAAGCTGCTTATGTGTTTTCATGAGAGAAGAAAAATATCGAAAACGGCCGGCGGGAAACCCCGCTCAGGTTACCCGCTCCGGCCTTGGTTTGCAGACTTGCAAAAGGGTACTCCCGCGCTTGCTCCGCGCGGCTCTGTCCCAGCTGTGGCAGAACTATGAATGATGACAAAAAAACAGTGTTCACTGATCAATGTAAATCGGACAAAAAGCCAAAGGTGGTTCCATGATCGCATTGTTGCGACATAAGTTGTTCACCCGGCGTTGTCGGGAAAGGATGGGCCGTTCTCCGGCCCCGCCAGCCCTCGCACGGCAAGCCCTTCTTGCCGCGGGATTCCTCTGCACGTTCGTCTTCATGGCGCCGGCGCAGGATCTCAACAACAGCGGGCAGATCAATAACACGGGAACCATCCGTGTCAGGAACCAGGCGATAGGTTTGCCACCGGCAGTCGACGGTTTGTTTGAATACTTTGGTGCAAACCAGACGGTGCCGGCACGTCAATATAATAACCTGATGCTGACCGGGACCGGTACAAAAACAACCGCTGGCGGCAGCTTCTCGGTGTCGGGAACCGTTTCGGTTGCCCCGGGTATCACCCTCGACGTGCAGCCTGGTGAAATAATCACATTGATCGGCAATCTCAATGAACAAGGATACCTCCGGGGAGGTATCGGCAAAACCGTTAATCTTACGGGAGGCACAACATCATCGAATTTTGGGAACATCGGGGGCACGATTTCCTGGTCCGGTACCGCGCCGGGACAAACGACGGTGACAAGGGTTTCCGGATCGGCCTCGACAGGCAACGGGAGCCAATCCATATTGCGGTACTATGATGTTGCGACAACATTTGGGACAAACCTTAACGGAACATTCACTTTCGAATATGATCCGGTGGAGCTCAACGGCCATGATCCGAATACTCTGGAACTGTGGCGATCCCCGGACGGCGGTGTTACGTGGAGACGCCAAACCGGTACGAGTCTGCCCGGGTTGAATAGCATTGTCAAATCCGGAATAGTCGGTTTCAGCAGGTGGACGGCTGCGGATCCGGCGAATCTGATCGGTCCGGCACAATACGAATGGGTGGCCAGTGCCCTTGCGTCGGTCTCAGGATCGGGGCAGAATGGTCCGGCTGGTTCAGTCCTCACCCCGTTTGTTGTTACGGTAACGGACTTCTTTGGAAATCCCATCGCCGGCACGAATGTCACATTTGTTGTGGATAGCATTCCAACCGGTGCGACGGGGTATTCCTTGTCCGCCGCAAATGTCGTCACGAATGCAAGCGGGCAGGCTTCTACGATCCTTACCCTTGGGAACTCGCCCGGGTTGTACAGGGTCCGTGCCTCGGGCGGCGGTCTGACCGGAAGTCCGCAGACATTCACGGCGACGGTGACCTCGTCGATTGCCACCATGGGCAGTGTTTCCGGAAACAATCAGGTCGATACGATCCTGACAACGTTGTCCCCGATCTCGCTTGAGGTTCTGGATACCTTTGGCAATCCCGTATCGGGCGTTGCTGTGAACTTCGCAATCACGAACAGACCGGCGGGAGAAACCGGCTCCGGTCTCACGGCGACATCGGTGACGTCTGACGGGCTTGGGAGAGCGGTTACGACGCTCCGGCTGGGGAATAAGGTCGGAACCTACCAGGTGACTGCCACAACTCCGAGCTTGCCGGCTGCCCAGGTCCAATTCAATGCCACAGCCCTTGCAGGAGCTGCCGTGTTGCTGGCTGCCCAAAATGGCATGACCACACAGCAGGATACCATTTTGCAGTCGCTGGATACCCTCTTTGCAGTTCGGATCACGGACAGCGGTGCAAATCCTGTTCCTGGTGTGTCGGTGAACTTTGGTATCTCGTCCGTGCCTGTCGGCGCAACTGGTCAGGTGTTGAGCTCGACGAGTGCTACTACCGATGTGAACGGCGTGGCTGCAACGCGGCTGACACTCGGCTCCAAGACTGGTTCATATGAAGTCACGGCCTCGTCTGCTTCGCTTGCTCCGCATCTGTTCAATGCGCAGGCATTGACAGGCGCTCCAGCCCTGTTGGCCGAGACGGAAGGAAGCGGTCAGCAGAAGACCGTGACCATGCCGCTGGATACGGCATTCACAGCTCTGATCACTGACATAGGTGGGAATCCGATCCAGGGTGTGCCCGTGCAGTTTGCGATCCAATCAGTACCGGCAGGAGCAACGGGGACGAGTCTGAGTACGGCGGCAGACACGACCGATGTCAACGGCGAAGCGTCCACCGTGCTCACGCTCGGAACGGGCTCGGGCTCGTATGAAGTTGTTGCCCGCAGCTCTGCATTGCCGGGCGATTCAACGACGTTCACGGTTCAAGGTTTGGCGGGTGCCGCGGCCCAACTCTTTGCGACAAGCGGCGGAGGACAAGTACAGCCGGCCGGAGTCACACTCCCGGCGCCGTTCATCGTGACGGTAACCGACGCGTTTGGGAATCCTGTGCCGGGTGCAACAGTGCAGTTCTCCGTTACCTCGGTACCGGCAGGAGCCATCGGCCACCAGGTCACTCCGACTTCCGTGCTCACCGATGCCGCAGGGCAGGCACAGGCCGTTCTGCGTCTCGGAAGTTTGCCGGGTGATTACACCACGACTGCCACTGTGTCTGGTGTCCCGTCAGCCCAGTTTACTGCCACCGCCTCCTACATCGTGGCGGATGTGAACAATGACTTCGATGTCAATATAGCGGACCTGACCTCGATCGTTGATCACATTCTTGAGCGCAGGATTCTCGCGGGGCTGGATTCTGCAAAGGCCGACGTCAACAGAGACGGTGCAATCGACGTGCTCGATGTTGTCGTGCTGCAGAATGCTCTGCTCGGAACCGTATCGTTGCCGAAGGCCATCCGGCCAGTCTCTTCGGGAATAAACGAAAGTGCGGAGACTTCGCTCGCGCCGTCCATCACTGGCACGCTGGAAATCACGCCTCTGGGTACGCGCTTCAATCTGACCAACGATGTACCCATCAAGGGTATTCAGCTGGTGATTGTATTGAGGACATCGGCTAGCGTGAACCGTACAGATGTCGTCTTCCCAAGGGCACGGGACATGCAGTTCTTCGTCAATTCGAGTGGAGCAGAGGTCCGGCTTGTGGCGTACAACCTGCAGAACGTGCCCATCGACACCGGCTCGGGTTCCATCGTGCGCCTGCCCATGATGCTTGCGGATACGTCCGATATCGATTCCGTGTATGCCATCATCAGTACGTCAGACACGACCTTCGACATCGCGGTCCGCGTTCCGGTGTCGGCGACTCAGAACGTCTACCCGGCCGCGTTCCGGTTGTATCAGAATTATCCGAACCCGTTCAACGCGGGAACGATCATCCAGTTTGAAGTGCCGGATGTCCAGGGCAAATTCGTGAGAACCCTGGTTCAGGTCTTCAATCTGCTTGGCGAGAAAGTGAAGACCCTTGCACGCGGTGAACACACAGCGGGCCAATACCGAGTAACATGGGACGGCACCGACGATGATGGAAACAGAGTACCGACAGGCGTATACTTCTACAGGTTAGTGTCGGGAGAGTATGTGAGTGCGAAGAGGATGGTGATGATTAAATAATGGTTAAGGGTTGAAGGTTAATGATGAAATGCTTTGATAACATTCAAACTCAGGTTCACCCAACCTCAACCCTCAACCTTTAACCGATTTGATTAACAAGTGATTGCCCGCGCCCTTGGGAGGGGGCCGGGCGCTGAGAGGGGTGGTTGTCCCAAAAGGATGTCCACCCCTTCGTTTTTTTTAGTTATTAGTTATCAGGTATTAGGTATTAGGATTATTAGGTGGGTTCAATTCTTACGCTCATCCACTCATCCCCTCATACACACCTCTTGAATCCCACCCGATATTTCCCAATGTTCTACAATCCACATTCAGCTGGTCCAAATGACAATCCAATTTCTCGGCGCTGCCCAAACCGTCACAGGCTCCATGCACCTCGTTTCAGTCAATGGCTCGCGCATTCTTCTTGACTGCGGGCTATTTCAGGGCCGCCGCGCCGAGGCCTTTGAACGAAACCGCTCGTTTCCCTTCGACGCTTCAACGATTGATGCCGTCGTGTTGTCTCATGCCCACATCGACCACGCGGGCAATCTCCCAAACCTCGTCAAGTCCGGATTTCGTGGGCCCATCTATGCCACACCGGCGACTCGTGACCTCTGTCAGATCATGCTGTATGATAGTGCTTATCTGCAGGAACGCGACCTGGCGTTTTTGAAAAAAAGAAAGACAATCGGAGACCTGCCGCCAGAGCCGCTATATACGTCGAAAGACGTCGATCAAACCATCGATCAATTTGTTGGTGTTCCGTACAGAAAGTATTTTGATGTTGCGGAGGGTCTTCGTGCGAAGTTCTTCGATGCGGGCCACATTCTTGGGTCTGCGTCTGTCTTCGCGGAGATAACGGAAGGCGGAAAAAAGACGCATCTCGGGTTCACGAGCGATCTGGGCAGAAACAATTTGCCGATCCTCAAAGATCCGGAACCGATGGGAGATGTGGACCTGCTCATTTCGGAAAGCACCTACGGCGGAAAGATTCACGAGCCGGTTACCGAAATGAACAAATCCCTTTTGGAGGTGATACGCCGGACGGTGGACCGGGGGGGCAAGATCATCATTCCGGCATTCAGCGTCGGCAGAACTCAGGAGGTTGTGTATGCGGTATTCGAGTTGTTCAACGAGGGGAAACTCCCTTCGGTGCCGGTCTATGTCGATAGTCCCCTTGCTGTGAACGCCACGGAGGTATTCCGGCTCCATCCGGAATGCTTTGACGAAGAAACTCTGCGGTATTTACACCAGGATGAAGACCCATTCGGATTTGGCAGACTGAAGTACATCCGATCGGTCGATGATTCAAAGAAGTTGAATGAGAAGAAGGAACCGTGCGTGATCATTGCGGCATCGGGGATGTGTGAAGGGGGGAGGATTCTGCATCATCTGGCCAATAACATTGGAGATAGCAGAAATACGGTTCTGGTGGTGGGATTCATGGCGGAGCACACGCTCGGAAGGCGCCTGGTGGAGCGACGACCCGAGGTGAAGATTTTTGGAGAAGTGTTCAAGCTCAATGCGGAAGTCGCCATCCTGAACTCTTTTTCCGCTCATGCAGGCCAGGACGAGTTACTCCAGTTTATCGATCGGATGGATAAGAAGAAGCTTAAAGGCATCTATCTCGTTCACGGCGAAATGAGCCAGGCCGGCCAACTCGCGGCAAAACTCAAGGAATCCGGATTTCCCCGCGTGGCAATACCGGCCAGGGGAGAGACGGCGGATTCAATCGCATGAAGGTGTTGGTAACGGGCGGAAGCGGCCTCGTTGGGAGGTTCGTCGTGGACGAGCTGGCGAAGCACCACGAGGTGGAGGTGCTCGACCTGGTTCCATCCCATCGTTCGGATCTCAGATTTCATCGATGCGACATTCTGAATCTTGATGTCCTGAATCCTGCAATCATCAATCCAACCCGCCCCTTTGATGCAGTCGTTCATCTTGCCGGAATCCCCCACCCGTTGAATCATCCGCCGGAAGTGGTGTTCCGAACAAATGCCGTCGGTACCTTCCACATGCTTGAGGCAAGCGCCCGGGCCGGAATTCGAAAATTCATATTCATGTCCAGCGAATCCACTCTCGGCTTTGCCTTCAGTACCACGCGCTTGTGGCCAGAATTCGCACCCGTTGATGAGCATCATCCGACGAGACCCCAGGACGCATACGGCCAAAGCAAGCTGACCGGGGAGTTGTTATGCGCGGGATACTCGGCTAAAACAGGGATGCAGACCATTTGCCTGAGGGCGCCGTGGATCTGGTGCCCGATCGAATCCGAAATTCCCGTGTACCGAAAGCTGGTTAACGAATACAGAAACTGGTACAAGAACCTCTGGGCCTGGATTCATGTGTTCGATGTTGCAGCTGCGATAGTCAACGCCCTCGAAGTCGGGGTACCGTCGGCCCATGAAGTGATGTTCATTTGTGCAAAGGAAAACTGGACCGGAAGGAAAAGCAGAGAATTGCTGGCGGAGTTTTATCCGGAGACCGTGAATATCAATAAAGACCTGGCCGGTGCGGCTTCCCTGATCTCGTTGCGCAAAGCGAACGCTCTACTCAAATTCGCGCCAACCCATCGCGTCACAGATATCCTTGCGTAGAGAACATGGGCCTGGTCATCCGATATTCTACATTCGAACTTCGACACTCGACATTGCAATCACTCTTTACTCTTCACTCTTTACTCTTCACTCTTTACTCTTCACTCTTTACTCTT
>JBBDYD010000068.1:0-6257 GCA_040901865.1 Bacteroidota bacterium
CGCCCTTGGTTCCGTTGACTCGTGCATTCGGATCGGCATGGCATACGTAACAGCTGGAACCGGGATCGGAATGCCAGTCGCCGTGAACATCGGCCATGAATCCGCGTTGATGTGTTCGCGGGTCAGTGTTCTTAATGCCGTCTGTATCGAGATGGCAGGTAAGGCATGTGGGGTCGGCTCCCTGTGCATCATGGCATGAAGCGCAGCTCTCGATATCGCGCCGTGCGAGCTGTGCATGCAATCCACCGCCCGAACCGACTCCGATTGTTGCAAAACCCGCCTGCTGATGGGTCAGGGGCCGGAATTGAAGTTGATTGACGTTTCCACCCGCCATGTGGCATGTTGAGCAGAAATCCTGTGTGCTGTGACAGGTGGCGCACTCCGAACTCTTTGCCGCCGCCGCAACACCGTGGGTGAACCTGAAGTTTAAATTGTGCACCTGCTTCAACGTCATCCCTTGCGCGCGGTCATTGGCCGTGAGCCGCGATCCCCTTGGGGAGACCAGATCCATCCCTGCCGTTCCTGTCTGCATAAGTTCGGGGTTGATGTGGCAATCCTGGCATGATTCTTCGGTATGACAGGTCATGCAAGTTGCATCCTGCATTCGCGCAAACTGTTTGTGCTCGGTGACAAAACTTGTCCTGTCGTGTTCCTTCGGCCGCAACGTGACGAAATTCGTGTGGCAGGTTTCGCAATCGTTCGACACGGTGAGATTATTGTGGCAGGTGTTGCAGGTGGCCATTGAGGGGAGGCTCTTGGGAGTTGCGAGGGTCATTCCGTCGAGTCCCTGATGGCATGTCTCGCAGGCCATCGCCTGGGCGCCCACGTGGAGTTCATGATTGAAGATCAACTCGCGCTTCGGGCTCTCAAAAGCAACGTACGTTCCTTGGTCTGCGCTGGTATGGCAATAGGTGCAGTCATTCTGCAGCTGTTCTTCGTGACAGGCCTGGCAATTCGCCTTCTTGCTCAGGAGGTTGTCGCCAGATTTTGTACTTGTCGCCGCTGCATCATGGCAATCCTGGCATGAGACACCCGCGTCTTTGATGTGAAACTCGTGTGAGAACTTGATGAGTTGAGCCCGGTCCTGTTGAGCAGACGCTTCGCGGGACTGTGTTACAAAGGTCGAGACAACGATGAGAAGAAGCATTCCCACGGCAAGGAGGTAGACCTGAATGACGGAGATCTGTTTGACGAGAGTCGAGGTTCGCATAGAGGTCTCAGAACAAAGTGATTCGTTCGTTGAGGAAATAGCTCGCCCGCAGGAAGAGCCGGACATCGTTCTTGTAGATCTTGTTTTGAATCCATTGTACCTGTGCGTCGACGGACAAGGCTGGCATCGGCCGGTACACAGCTCCGAGCGAACCGCTCAATGCCGGGTCGCGCTTCGCCTGATACCGGTTGAGTTTGTAGTATCCGTACGTGAACGAAGCTGTCGGGGTCAGAGTGTTATCGAGCAGGGGGTATCCGCCATGCACCGATGCGGCGTTGATCCGCCCGTTGTAGCCGTAGATGCTTGAAGCGCTTGCAGAAAAATATTTCCAGTTCAGGCCGAAGGTCCATTGCTTGGAAATTTCATCGCCGTAGGAAACTTCGCCGTACCGGCCAAAGGTTTGGAGATCATCGATAAAGTGGACATCGTATTCAAGCCCGAACTCAAATTCTTTCAAGGAGTTATACGTAAATGCGGAGAAGATCGAGTTATAGGAAATTCTGGGCTCGCGCTGAAGGTATTCGGCTGTCAGCGCCCATCGCTCGATGGGTTTGACCCTGGTGAAGGCCTGTACTTTCGCCATCTGGTCGGCTTGCAGGTCGTGATCGTAGCGGAGGTATGCGTAGACCATTTCGTACTCACCGCTCAGGTCGGCACTGATGTATTCCTCGATACGCGCCGAGGGGCTGATCTCCGTCATAATCGGATTGAAAAGGGAATCGCGGCGGAGAGCCTTATAAGCTTCCGGCTGAATTCGCTTGTTCACATAACTGATCGACACGTTGCCGAAATCCACAGGCATGGCCACGATCTGACCGCCGTACATTGCGTTATCCGAAGGATCTTTGATGATCTCGGCCTTCATTCCGGCAGGCGGAAGCGCTCCGATATATCCGAGCACCGTAATCCTGTTATCCAGAAACTTCCCTTTTGCCGACAGTCCGTCAATCGTTCCGTTTCCGACGCCTCCAAACACCGGTTGTCGACCGATTGATGCATCGACGACGTTGCCGATGTTCCTCCATTTTACATATATGTTGTAAAGGCGAAGTTTCGGATCGTTTTTCAGCGGGCCGGCGAAATCGTTCCACCCCTGGAGATAGGTTGAAAACGTGAGATCGTCCTGAGTGTAAGAGAACTGGGCTGTCTGATATCCGTAAAGATGGCTTGATGATGCGCCAATCGTGTCCTGCCGTTGCCATGCGTAAGCCGATGTGACAAAACGAGCCCTCAGGAACTGGCCTGTTGCCGTTTCGGCGGCAACAAGGGTAACCAGAAAGGCGAAGAGCGCAAGGTTCGTTTTCATAATCGGTCCTAAAAAGGTGTCTGAGTGCTACTCCCCCTGTTCAAACCCTATGCCAGCAGGTTGATTCCGCCCCCCATCGAATTGCCCCGAAAATGCTTATTCGGAAGGGAGAAAATTCGGGTTTTACTAAGGTTAAGAGAGGCAAATCGTTGAACTTTTCAATATTGGGAAAACCCCAAATCGCATATTTTGGTCAGAAAACCGCCCCCTAATAAAAAACGGCGTTCCATTCCTCGAATGAAGCGCCGTTGAGAATATCAGCAGCCGGTTGAATCTACGACTATCCGGCTTTCGGTACAGGATGTTTAATCTTACTCCAATATTCTCCAAACTTAAATCCTTTGAATGTCGGGCTCTTTTCGTTATGACACGTTTTGCATTTTGCCTCTATGGCAGCTTCGTCTTTGAATTCCGTCATTCCCGCGGCGACGGATTTTGCATGATCCTTCATGACGGGGATACTCTTGAAGGCTGAACCCGCGCCATGGCAGGTTTCGCACTGGACGCCGTCCTGTTTATTGAAGGTCTTTTCGACAAGTTTGGCATCCGCCTGCGTTACATGGCATTCGAGGCATGCGGCCGTTTCGGCGGCGGGTTTATCGGACCCCTTGGATTTTGCAATCTTGTCCGCTTCAGCGGTGGTTAGTGCCTTGTATGCTTCTGCATGTTTGCTCTTCTGCCAGATCTCCATTTGCTTTCCCTGCTTTTCTGTCCGGTGGCAGGGTGCGCACATTTTTGTTCCGATGTATTTGTTCTGCGCTGCGAGAGAGGCTGAAACAACAATGAGAATCGTCAGTAGACCGGATACGCGTTTGATCATGGTGGTCGGTGCTCCTCAGGTAAGGTATTCAAGAAATGACTCATAACAGTGTACGGTGTTCCTCTCTCTAAGTCAAGGAATCGCGTGCTTGTACGTCACATTCATTCCTGCCATTACGCTTCTTTCTCAATTCTCTTAATATAGAGAAACAGCGAGATTGCCAAAATTGTGATAATCAGAGTGGAAACGCCCAATCCTATCCTCCGGAAATAGTACTCATCGATCGCTCCCTCGGCCTCCGTCACAACGGTTTCCGCAGTTACCTTTCCGCCGCCGGCCACTTCCAGAAGACGTTTCGTGTCGAACGCGTGTATCGTTGTCCTTGATTCAAGCCGGGCTTGCCGAACACTTCGGAGTTTGAACTTCGCTTCGGAGACTTCCATTCCCTTTTGTTCGGCCTCGTCAATCAATGTGCGGGCATGACCTTCCAGCATCACGAGACTGTCGATCGCAGTGCGCATGGTCCGGGCGGCTTCATAGCCCAAGGGATTTTCCTGGGGCGAATGACACCGTGCGCAGACGGCCGGGGGCTGTGGTCCAAGCAGTTCATCAGTGGCTGCAACAATGCGATGATTCCCGTGACAAGTTTCGCATTCGGGAAGGTTTCGTGCTTCGAAGGCCTTTTCGTGCGGGCTCTTGGAAAAGAGTTCCGCGTTCAACGCGTGACACGTTCCGCATACTTGCGAGATCGATTGAACACCTGGCGGAACAGCGCCGTGATTGTCGTGGCAATCGTTACACGCCGGTGCGCCAACGTCATTCTTTTCCAGAAGGGCGATACCGTGCACGCTGGCCGCGTAGGACTCGTACTGATCGACCGGTATACCGTAGGGTTTCATTCGTACGGAATCGCTATGGCAGGTTGCGCAGGTGCTTGGAAGGTTCGTCGAATAGACACTCGATTTCACATCATGAGCGGAACGGATGTCGTGGCTGCCATGGCAGCTCGCACATTCGGCGACATTCGCATCACCGCGTGCGTTTCGCTCTCCATGGACACTTGTGCGGTACTTCGCTAACTGATCGATAGGAAGAGAAGGATTGTAATTCCGCATGAACCTTGCATCGCTATGGCAGGTTGCACAGGTGGCGGTGACGTTCAGCGGGTGCACGGGAGAATTCCGGTTCCGCGCGCTCACGATCCCATGGGTAGTATGGCACGTCGTGCACTGCAGCAGCCGCTCCTTTCCGGTAATGGACAAACGGCCGTGGACACTTTCTTTCAGAAGCGCGCTCTGGGTGACGGGTAACTTGGAGTGATAGGACTTCATCCGATCGGCATCGGAATGGCAGTGTTCGCAGGTTGCGGAAATTGCATCGCCTTTTGGGATTCCGATAAATCCGGCCTGCGGATTCATCGCAGCTTCCATGTCCTCCGTTTTGGAGTCGCCACCGTGACACCCCGCACAGGAAATTCCCTTTGCCCGGTGAACATCGCGCACGAATAGTTGTGAGGGCTGATCTTCGAGGGTCTGGTGACAGGTGAAGCACTGATCGACGCGATCCTGTGCGGAAAGCACCGAAGGCAAAAAGAGAAGGGAAAAAAACAGGGTTCGCCGGATCATGAGAGGTAACCGAGAATCGTGAAGAGAATGATATAAAGAACGGCAAAGAGTCCAAGGTAATTCACGAATCGACTTTGCTGCCCCCGGGCGCTCTGGCGGTCCCAAAACGGAATAAAGAACCAGAGAGCGCCGGCCAGCGAAAACATCAGGATCCCGACAATTTCCCCGTCCACGATCCAGATTTGGGCCGGGAGATACTTGAGCGTCTGGAACATGAACATGAAGTACCATTCGGGCATGATGCCGGCGGGAGCCGATGCAAACGGATCAGCTTTCTGGCCGAGTTCCCAGGGAAAGAACACGGCGAGGATTGCGAGAAGATTCAGGACGATAAGCCACAGGAGGACGTCGCGGAGGAAAAAATTAGGGAAGAATGGCATCCGCCGCTCTTCTCGACCGATGTTCTTTTCGAGCCCGAGAGGTTCGCTCATTCCCTGCCGTTGGACCAGGACGAGGTGGATCCCAAGCAGAATGGTGAAGAGGCCGGGAAAAACCGCAACATGGAATCCAAAAAACCGCGACAGTGTCGCCCCGGTCACGTCGGGTCCGCCGCGCAGGAATTCCAGGATCGGGTCGCCGATAACCGGAAGAACGCCTCCGATGTCCGTGCCGACCTTTGTTGCAAAGAAGGCCAGCTCGTTCCAGGGAAGCAGGTACCCGCTGAACCCGAACCCAAGCCCGATGAAGAACATGAGCATCCCCGAGACCCATGTCAATTCGCGCGGTTTTCGGTATGCTTTTTCAAACATCACGCTGAACATGTGAATCATTGCAGCAAGGATAAACAGGTTTGCCGCCCAACTATGGATAGAGCGAATCAGCCATCCGAATTGCACCTTGGACATGATGAACTGAATGCTCTCGAACGCAAGCTCCTCGCTGCCCTTGTAATAGAGGAGCAAGAGGATTCCCGTGACGACCTGGATAAGAAAGAGGAAGAGGGAAACGCCGCCAAAGTAATACCACACCGAATGGCGGTGCACCGGCACCTCTTTTTTCTTCATAAACTCCACGAGATCGTGCAGTTGAACACGCTCGTCAATCCATCGATAGGCAGACTCGAAATACCGGCTCATACGTTTTTTGAAATGATGATTTCCTCGTTTTGCACAACGACGCGATACGGCTCAAGGGGTCTTGGCGGAGGACCTGCGACATTCCTTCCGTTCAGATCGTACTTCCCGTTATGGCACGCACACCAGATCACACCCATATCACTTCGATACTGTACCGTGCAGTCGAGATGAGTGCAGGTGGCATCGAATGCCCTCAGTTCCCCGGAAGCGGTCCGGATAAGGATGACCGGCTTCGTGCCGAACTTGACGATTTGCCCGGTGTCCTTGGCGAGGTCTGCAA
>JBBDYD010000069.1:0-1003 GCA_040901865.1 Bacteroidota bacterium
TCAGGATCAGGACGACATACGTCGGAATTTCGGCCTTCTATTGCGCGTCATGATGGAGAATGGCTGTTATGTGGGAATTGCGACGCACGATGAGTATCTTGTCGGGAAAGCCTACGAGCTTATCGGAAAGAACAATCTTTCAAAGGAACGATACGAATTCCAGATGCTGCTTGGTGTGCGAGAGCAGTTGCGGAGGAGCATTGTTGATGCCGGCCACCGGCTTCGCGTCTACGTTCCGTTCGGCGATCAGTGGTATGCCTACTCCGTTCGCCGGTTGAAAGAGAACCCGGAGATCGCGGGCTACGTGTTGAAAGCCCTCTTGACGGGGAATTCATAAGATCGTTCGCTGTCTTCACGTTAAAAGCTGTACGTTGCCACCTATGGAACCACCACACATCAGGAGCTCTTATGGCTGATACCAAAACTGCCTTCCGGCCCTTCATTCCTGCGTCTCAGGAAATCGCGGAATTCTCATTCAAGGCCGTCGTCCTGGGAGCCTTGTTCGGAATTCTTTTCGGGGCCGTGACGGTGTATCTTGGCTTGCGTGCCGGATTAACCGTGTCCGCTTCCATTCCCATCGCTGTTTTGTCCATAAGCGTTCTGCGTGTGTTCGGGCGCGGAACGATCCTGGAGAACAACATTGTCCAAACGACCGGCTCGGCAGGAGAATCTGTTGCGGCCGGCGTTATTTTCACTCTTCCTGCGTTGATTTTCCTCGGATTCCCGCTCGAGTACACACGAATTTTTCTTCTTGCTCTGATCGGCGGGTGGCTTGGCATCCTCTTCATGATCCCGCTGCGACGTCAACTCATCGTGAAAGAACACGAGAACCTCGCTTATCCGGAAGGTACTGCTTGTGCTGATGTTCTTGTTGCAGGTGAAAAGGGCGGATCGTTTGCGGGGCGGGTGTTTGCGGGACTTGGCATCGGGGGCGCCTATGCGTTCCTTATGCACGCGATGAAATTCTGGGCAGCCACCCCGGAATACCGGCCCTCGTGGTTTA
>JBBDYD010000070.1:0-1002 GCA_040901865.1 Bacteroidota bacterium
CAGTGTGTACGGTACGAACGCCGGCCTCATCGTGTCCGAAGTCGGCGGCGGAGGGAATCCGCGCGTCTGGAGGACGAAGGACGGGCTTCTGTGGTTCTCATCCGAACGCGGATTGGTCCGCATTGACCCGGCAACGCTTCGTAAAAATTCTGTTCCACCCGATGTGGTCATTGAGCGGGTGACGGTTGATAACAATCCGGTGCGTGCAGACACTCTCGTTGTCGTGAATCCCGGCAACACGAAGGTCGAGTTCGAATATACAGGCATCAGCTTCTCTGCGCCTGAACGCGTACGATTCCAGCACCGGCTGGTTGGATTCGAGGAGGAATGGGAGGATGTGGGAGTCAAACGCTTCGTGCAGTATACGAATCTCCCGCCGGGAGAGTACACATTTCGGGTTCGGGCGGCGAACACCGACGGCGTCTGGAATGAAGAAGGTGCATCGTTGGCGATGGTGGTGGTTCCGGCGTTTTGGCAAACAGCATGGTTCCTGACTCTTGCAGTACTGGTGTTTTCCCTTGCCGGTCCGTCCGTCTATGTTCTCAGAGTCCGGATGCTCAAACAAGAGAATGCGAAGAAGCAACAATTCTCCCGGCAGTTGATTGAACGCCAGGAGAACGAACGAAATCGGATCGCTCGTGAGATGCACGATAGTCTAGGCCAGGAGCTTCTTGTTCTGAAGCATCGGATCCAATTGTCCCTTCGCAATCCCGGCGATCTGGAAATGCCTAAAGAAACCCTCCAAGGGTATTCGGATTCCGTTTCCGGGATCCTGGACAAGACCCGGCAGATCTCGCATGACCTTCGGCCACCGGAGCTTGACCAGCTTGGGTTGAGCGAGACCCTCCGCTCGATCCTCGCCAGGGTCCGGGCGGCCAATCGATTTGAACTTGTCGGTGAGATCGATGAAATTGACGGTGTCTTCGCCAGGGGCGAAGATATCCATGTCGTGAGGATCCTTCAAGAGGCGCTCAGTAACGCCATCAAGCATTCTCAGGCGAC
>JBBDYD010000071.1:0-1001 GCA_040901865.1 Bacteroidota bacterium
CCTCCGCCACCTTCCTGTGGCTGTATACCATGACGGCCAGGTATGCTCCGGCGAAGATGAGTAGCAGCACCGTCCCTCCGAAGAGGATCCACAATACGTCCGTCGTCACGAGCTACACAGGAGTGCTTTGGTGAAGAGAAGATTCGAGGAGATAATCAGGGCCCAGTTCATGTGCCACGCCGCGACGAAGAGGTCCTTGTTGGTCTCAAGAAAGTAATTGCCCAGCCCAAAGACGACAAAGGTCCCGGTCGAATAAAGCAAGACCGCCGTTGCGATCCAGAAGACGGGTTGCGTCCCGAACGGAATCTGCGGGTCGCCCGATAGCATCTGTCCCATAGCGGCGACGGCGAGAAGGACCAAAAGTGCTTTCGACACAACCGCCATTTCCGTGTTCATCCGAAACAAGTCTGCGAAAAGGCCCTGGTGAAGGACCCATACGGCCGGAAAAACGATCACGGAGGCAGCAAAAAGGAGTTTGAGAGCTCTCGACCGGACCGCGCTTCGGAAGATAAGGCCCACCATGACAAACTCCACGACCACGAAGCAATTCGCCAACGGTTGGTTGTTGATCCCAAATCTCCCCAGCGCAAAGCCAATCACAGAGTTTGCCGCCGCTATCAGGCACAAAAGTGAGAGAAGCCTCAGGGTACTTCCCAGATCCTTGTATCTCCTTGCCGCCACGACCACGGGTACGAAAAATGTCAGAATGTGCACATACCCCAGCAGTGGAAGCGGCATCAGACCTCAAGGCTTGTTCAGTTCGTTCGGGGACGAGCAAAACGGCGGGCACGGTGTGCCGTTGTCGATGATGTCTCCCGATTCCATGTCATTCCCGAGAGAGTCCACTCCCACGATGACGATCCCCGGAGTCGTGTCGTTCTTCATCGCGTAGTAGTAGCGGATCCCGACCACGCCCTTCTGCCCGAGGAGCTTCTCGATGGCAGCTTTTTCGAAATACTCGCCTTTGATCGTCGGCGCGGCAGGCTTCTCCCTGAAATTTG
>JBBDYD010000072.1:0-6145 GCA_040901865.1 Bacteroidota bacterium
CGGCCTAGAAAGACGCGACTCGACTGCATGGAGTGACGCCGTTCGATAAAATTACCGGCATCATGCACAAAGGCGCAAAGGAAGCACCCCCGCTCACAAAAGTACTTGGAACGGCGCTCGTCGAGATCTGCAAGTTGAACTCGAAAGTCGTTGGCATTACCGCAGCGATGCCCGACGGTACCGGGCTCTCCATTCTCCAGAAAGAAATGCCCGAGCGGTTCTTCGATGTGGGCATTGCCGAGCAGCATGCGGTGACCTTCGCAGCCGGGATGGCAACGGAGGGCTACATTCCGGTCGTGGCGATTTATTCGACGTTCCTTCAACGAGCGTTCGATCAGGTCATTCATGACGTCGCTCTCCAGGGCCTTCATGTCGTCTTTGTCCTTGATCGCGGTGGACTCGTGGGGGCCGACGGACCTACCCATCATGGAGCGCTGGACTTGTCATACCTGCGGTGCATCCAGGGAATGGTCGTTATGGCACCGAGGGATGAACAGGAATTGCGTGACATGCTGTTCACAGCCGTGGAATACAAAAAGGGCCCCATTGCGCTGCGGTACCCGCGCGCAAATTCTCTTGGAGTATCCGTGCGCGAGGGCTTCCGCACCCTGGAGATTGGGAAGGGCGAGGTGGCCCGCCGGGGAAAAGATGTCGCAATCCTGGCTATTGGCAATATGGTCCCTTCTTCCCTCACTGCGGCGGAACTGCTTTCCCGGGAAGGAATTGACGCCGAGGTGGTCAATATGCGATTCGTGAAGCCGTTGGATGACGACCTCGTGCGGAATATCGCTTCCCGCTTCGATGCCATCGTCACGGTCGAAGACAACACCGTACAGGGAGGATTTGGCTCGGCGGTCCTGGAATCCTTGATGAAACAGCATTGTACCGGCATCTCCGTTCAGATTCACGGATTACCGGATAACTTTGTGGACCACGGAACACCGCAGGAACTGCACAAAGTGACTCAGCTTGACGGGCCCGGAATCGCCGCGGTCACAAAAACATTCCTCTCTTCACGCAAGGGAACTTCCACGCTTGAACTTGTGACATCCTGATCCCTATGGAACGCGCCCGTATTGGAATTGTCGGACTTGGCACAATCGCCCAGACAATCCATCTTCCCATTCTCTCCAAACTCCACGATGCCGAAATTGTGGCAGTCTGTGATCTCGATCGATCGAAAGCCGAGTTCGTTGCAAAAAAGTACAATATCCCGCGATACTATTCGGACTGTGAGGAGATGCTCAAACGGGAGGAAGAAATCGTCGGCATTGATATTTGCACGGCGACGAACGCGCACAGGGATGCAGCCATTGCCGGCCTTGAGGCCAAAAAAGACCTACTCGTGGAAAAACCCCTTGCCCGGACACAAAAAGAAACAATCGAAATCGTTACTGCCGCAAAAAAACACGGCCGGAACCTGATGGTCGGAATGAACAACCGGTTCCGTCCGGATTCCATGATCCTTAAGAGTTTTATTGAGGAAAACGAGCTGGGGAAAGTCTATTACTCGAAGGCTGGCTGGCTGCGCAAACTCAGCGTTGCCAATCCTTGGCTGACCCGAAAGGAAAAATCGGGTGGAGGAGTCGTTCTGGACCTTGGGATTGTGATGTTTGATCTCGCCTTCTGGATGATGGGATATCCGGAAGTGAAGGAAGTGCTCGCGGCAAACTATTCCCACAATACAAAAGGTGTGGAGGATTCGTCAGTGGTCTTTATTCGGATGAAGAACGATTCGACCATTACCATCGAATCGAGCTGGTCTTTCGAATCCGATCAGGACTTCTTCTACTGTAACGTGTTTGGGACGGAGGGAAGCGGATCCTTGAACCCTTTCCGTATTCTCAAAAAAATGCACGGCAGCCTGGTGAATGTCGCTCCCGTCTCCCACGAAACTCCGCAAACCCTCTATCGCAAGTCATACGAAAACGAACTCCGGCACTGGATCGGCTCTCTCCGCGGACTCCATCCGGTTATTTCAACCGGGGAGGAAGCGGTTCACCGAATGAAGATTGTCGATGCGATTTATAAATCGGCCAAAACAGGAAGAAGCACCCGCCTTCAGGGATAAGAGCATCGCGGGAATCTTGTGAAGAACGTTTTTAGGCGCATCTTCCCAGGCCGGCCATCATTCGCTCCATTGGCCCTGATTACGGATTTTGGTTCCACCGATCCCTATGTCGGCACAATGAAGGGCGTTATCGCCTCCATTCACCCCGACGCAAAGGTGATCGACATTTGTCATTCGGCCGGCCCGCAGAACGTTCGCGAGGCATCCTACCTTCTCTGGAGTTGCTACCGGTTTTTTCCCCGCGAGACTGTCTTTATCGTTGTGGTCGATCCGGGCGTGGGGACGAACCGGAGAATTCTCCTTCTTCGAACTGCATCCCGATGGTTTCTTGCTCCCGACAATGGGGTTCTTGATTTCGTCCTTGGTGATGGGACCGCTGAATCAGCAACCAGTATTCGGATGACCGATACACCTTATATTCTATCCCCCGTTTCCCAAACATTCCACGCGAGAGATGTGTTCGCACCGGTTGGCGCATTTCTTTCGCTCGGTGTGTCGCCTGGCCAACTTGGCGAACCAATCGATCCGCCCATCGTCCAAAGCTCGTTTGTGACCGGGAAACCACAACGTCTCGCCTCTATTCTGCATATTGACCATTTCGGGAACATCATTACGGATATCAGGCCGGCCGGAGGAAGCCGTCCGAACGGAATATCGATAAAAGGGAAGATTATCCGCCGCTGGACGAGCAATTACCGTGAAGCCAAGCCGGGATCTCCGTCCTTAATCATGGGCAGCAGCGGTCTCGTGGAAATTGTCCTGAAAGATGGCCATGCTGCAAAGCGATTGCACGCCCGGCCCGGGGAACGGCTCAAAGTACTATGGTCCTGAAAGACGATTTGTTCATGCAGCGTTGCGTGAGTCTCGCTATGCTGGGTCGCGGCAGGGTGAATCCAAATCCGATGGTGGGATGTGTAATCGTCAAAAACGGAAAGATCGTGGGCGAAGGATATCATGAGCGATTCGGCGGACCTCATGCTGAAGTGCAGGCACTTCGCCAGGCGGGAAGGCGCGCCGATGGCGCCACCGCGTATGTCAATCTGGAGCCATGTGCTCATGTCGGCAAAACACCGCCCTGCACGAGGGCCCTTATCGAGGCGGGAGTTATGCGTGTGGTTGCATCAACCGTGGATCCCAACCCTCTGGTCGGCGGAAAGGGAATTGCCGAACTTCGCCGGGCGGGTATCCGTGTCACAACGGGCGTTCTCAGACGCGAATCAAAGAAATTGAACGAGAAGTTCTTTTTCTTCATGGAGAAGGGGCTTCCGTTTGTCGGAGTGAAGGTTGCGCAAACGTTGGATGGAAGAATAGCAGATTCGAAGGGACGTTCGAAATGGATTACCGGAGGTGCCGCCAGGGCGTATGGACATGCTCTGCGCTCCGAATATGATGCCGTGTTGGTTGGCTCGGGCACGGTGCTCCGCGATAATCCGAAACTCACTGTCAGGGCTGAGAAAGGCCGAAATCCCATTCGGGTAATTCTCGACGGACGGTTTCGGATGGGGAGGAGAAGGAAAATTCTTGAGACCACGGAAGCGCCAACCGTGATCCTTACCACTGCTTCAAACTTTCGCAGAAACCGGGCAAAGGTGCTGGCGCTCGAGCGGAAGGGTGTGAAGGTTATTGGAGTACATACGGCTTCAAGGATTTCGGCGCTCGCAGTGCTCAAGGTGCTGGCTGGCCTTGGGATAACATCTGTATTGATCGAGGGTGGAAGTACAACCAGTGGACCGTTTTTTGAAAGCATGCTGGTAAAGAGAGTTCATTGTTTCATAACTCCCGGGTTACTGGGTTCGGGGATTACCGGATTCGATTTTGGGCAGCGTTCCCTCCGAAACGCCCTACGGCTCACCGGCGTTTCCGTCCGTGCACTCGCCGGAGATCTCGTTCTTGAGGGTGCCCTCCGATATCCATGAAAACATTCATTCTTATGCTCCTGAGCATCTTTTCCCCGGAGAACGACACGCTGAGAGACCGTATTGCCGCACGCATCGCCTCCGTCGATGGGATCATGGCGGTTGCCTTCCATGACCTGATGACCGGCAAGCAACTTCTGATAAATGAAAGGGAAATGTTTCACGCGGCGAGCACCATGAAGACACCGGTGATGATCGAATTGTTCCGGCAAGCGGACAAGGGAATTGTACGATTGGATGATTCACTCCTGGTAAAGAATTCCTTCAGCAGCATTGTGGATGGTTCGCCCTATAGCATGGACCTCGGCGATGACAGCGATGACTCGATGTATGGAATGATCGGGAAACGGATGACATTGCGTGAGCTTGTCTACCAGATGATTACCGTGAGCAGCAATCTTGCCACAAACATTCTCATCGAAGTGGCGGATGCCAAAAAAGTGACCCGCACCATGCGCGCTTTTGGCGCTGATTCCATTGAGGTTCTGAGAGGCGTGGAAGACCTGAAGGCCTTTGAGGCAGGATTGAACAACCGGACGAACGCCTATGACCTCATGTTGATATTCAAAGCACTGGCCGAAGGCAGCATTGCAAGCGCGCACGGTTGCGAAGCAATGATTGACATACTCGATGATCAAAAATTCCGCGATCTCATTCCTTCGCAGCTTCCATTAGACGTGCGTGTTGTGCATAAAACTGGGAGCATCTCAGGTGTTGAGCATGACAGCGGCATCGTCTTCCTCCCCGATGGGCGCAGGTACGTTCTGGTGATTCTTTCAAAAAATTTGAACGATCGCGATCAAGGGAAAAAGGCAATTGCCGACATTTCGCGAATGTTCTACGATCACGTCACAGGTCATTAAAAATGTTTACGGGGCTTGTTGAAGAACTGGGAAGAGTCGTGAATGTTCGACAGAAAGGCCGAAGTATCGTCTTCTCCATCCGCGGACGTAAAACCGCGGGATCGCTCGGGAAGAACGACAGCATTGCGGTTGACGGCGTCTGCCTGACGGTTCTGAAGAAACAAGGGAAAGTGTTTCAAGTGCAGGCCGTCGAAGAAACGCTGCGAAAGAGTACGTTGGGAGATGTGCAGAAAGGTGATCCGGTGAATCTTGAAAGGCCGCTGGCAGCAAACGGACGCCTTGGTGGACACTTCGTTCTGGGCCATGTGGATGGAACCGGAATCGTCCGGCGCATCGATCGCCGAAAGAACAGCTGGCTCTTCCATATAGGAATCGGATCGCGATTCAGACGTTTCCTCATCCCGGTCGGGTCTGTGACGGTCAACGGTGTAAGCCTGACCGTGGCGACATTGAAGCCGTCTGGATTTGTCGTTTCTATCATTCCGCATACATGGGACATGACGACCTTCAGGCTCCTTCAGGTTGGTGAGAAAGTAAATATTGAATACGACGTCCTTGGAAAGTATGCCTTGAATGCCTTGAGAGCGGGAAAGAGGAAATGAGCAGGAGAATCATCTATAAGATCGATGATCGGCCGGAGTATCTCATTACAGAGGAGGAGTGGGACGAAGTGAAGCGGCTCCAGCATTGGTACAACAGCGAATTCTCCTGGACCATGGGTAAGATCTCATTCCGACGCTATCTTGTCTTCCCGAATGTGGAAGAATTCTCCGGTCTCGATACGACAATCTGGCGTATTATCGAGGAACGAAAAAACAAGCTGGCGGCACAGGGATTATCCGAGTATGAAATCGTGGCTCAGCTTGAACGTGACCATCTCCTTTTTGTGAAATGGGGTGGTTACTATGATCATTGCCTGGCAAGCGGTTTTACAAGGGTGGCTGATAACGAATGGAATGCGTTTCTTGTATGCGATTTCCTTCTCAAGGTGTCTACGCTTGTGCCCCACGTGACCATCGGAATCCATGACGAGGGCCGGTTTGTCAGAACCAAGCGGCTTTGGTTGCGCGATGGAGTTGCCATGCTTCGCAAGAGGCCGGATCAGTTGCCTGAAATTGTCGGCCAGCTCGTCAAGCGCAAACAGTTTTTTGCCATCGTGCACCCGGACCGGTACGATAGGCACCCTGCCTTTAAAAACTCAATTCCGAACTTTAATCAGCTGAAGAATGAGGATAAGCAGGCGTTGGTGAAGGATTGGAATTGGTTGGGATATGGGAATGGATATGAGGAGACAG
>JBBDYD010000073.1:0-6125 GCA_040901865.1 Bacteroidota bacterium
TTGCCACAGCGCATGATGAGTACCGGAAGCTGGATTTCAAGAAACTCGGTGTGCCGGTTGTGGATACGCGGAATATTGTTGTAGGAGGGGGCGGGTTGGTGACGAAGGCGTGAAAGGATTCGACTCATCCCCCCCAACCTCTTTCTCTTTCTAAGAGAAGGGGATGGGGGATGAGTTAGCAACGGGGGGTGTTACGAGAAACTCAAAGCATCAAGTCCATGAGCTGGCAAAACAGGTCTGCAGAGAATTACGAAACCGACAAACCAATGCGGAAGATATTTTCTGGCAGGCGGTAAGGAACCGGAGGTTTCATGGCAAGAAGTTTACACGGCAATTTCCGTATTTTTTCTACCAGGGCTATGACTATACGTTCTATGTGATTGATTTCCTTTGTCATGAATTGAAGCTTGCCGTAGAGTTGGATGGGAGTTCTCATGACAATAAATCAGAAGAAGATGCCGAAAAGACAAAAATCATCGAAGCGTCGGGTATCAGGCTTGTTCGATTTCGCAATAAAGAAGTTGAGAATAACCTGACGCGGGTTCTGGAGAGGCTTCGGCGGTACCTGTGAGTGCAACTCATCCCCCCAACCCCCTTCTCTCAAGAGAGAAGGGGGAGTGTGGCAATGAGTCGCCTGCAATCAAAAACACGTTCTAACACCCCCCTTCTCTTTCCAAGAGAAGGGGATGGGGGATGAGTTAGCAACAGAGGTCGTAACAAGTTCAACACCCCGTTCTCTTTCAAAGAGAAGTGGACGGGGGATGAGTCAACAATTTGTTTTGAATTTAGACATTCGAATTTAGGATTTTAATCAATTGCCTAACCTAAGCATCATCTCTGTCGTCGGAGCAAGGCCCAATTTCATGAAGGTCGCTCCCATCCACAAGGCCTTCAAGAAGTACGCAGACGTCCGCCATTTGATCTGCCACACAGGCCAGCACTACGACGAGACGATGTCGAAAGTGTTCTTTGACGAACTCGAGCTTCCAAAGCCGGATTTCTATCTGGGAGTCGGGTCGGGTTCTCATGCCGAACAGACGGCGAAGATCATGGTCGGATTCGAAAGGGTCGTGACGCAGAATCGGCCGGACGTGGTCATCGTCGTCGGAGATGTGAACTCGACTATCGCGTGCAGTCTCGTTGCCGCGAAGCTCGGTATTCCAGTGGCCCACATTGAAGCAGGCCTGCGCAGTTTCGACCGCTCGATGCCGGAAGAGATCAACCGCGTGCTCACGGACTCGATTTCCGATTTTTTGTTTGTCACGGAGCAGAGCGGAATCGAAAACCTGAAGCGCGAAGGCATCAGCGAAAAGAAAATCCACTTTGTCGGCAACGTGATGATTGATAGTTTGGTTCACTACATGCCGAAAGCAGAACGCTCGGATGCCCTGTCGCGATTTAGAGTGGACCCGGCGAAGTATATCGTCGCCACGTTCCACCGACCGGCGAACGTTGATACACAGGAGGGCCTTAAGTTGTTGCTCGGATTCTTGAAAAACATAGCAAGCCGCCATCGCGTCGTTTTCCCTGTGCATCCGCGGACTAGGTCCAACATTCGCTCGTTTTCTCTCGAATCGTCGGTCAACGGTCAGGTAAGCTTGTCCGAGCCCGTCGGGTATCTGGATTTCCTGTGGCTCATGAAAAACGCCGCCCTCGTGGTGACGGATAGCGGTGGAATCCAGGAAGAAACCACCTACATGGGTGTCCCGTGCATCACGATTCGGGATAACACCGAACGGCCGGTCACGGTTGAGCAGGGAACGAATTATTTGACGGGAACGAACCTGGATTCGGCAGAGAAGATCGCGAGGGATGTTCTTTCGGGGAAGGCGAAGAAGGGAAAGATCCCGGAGCTATGGGATGGAAAAGCCGCGGAACGGATTGTAGAGATCATTCATAAAACAATTGCAGAAAATCCGAAATCTTAATTCCAAAATTCGAAATAAACACTAAGCATTAAATTCTAAACCAAGGGTGGAATCCAAACCGGGCATGTCATCCTGAGTCCCGACTCCCGGTGTTACTCGGTTGTCGGGACGAAGGATCTGAACAACAATGGTCCACAAGAGGAGCGATGACATGCGTTGGATTGTTCACTCAGGACCATGTATTCGGCAGTGTTTCACCTTTCACCTTTCACTGCGAGCATAACCCAGTATCCCCATGTTGCAAGCCATAGCCAAAAAAGGCAAAGTCATCGCCACCTCCGTCCCGGCCCCTGTTGCCTCCAAAGGCTCCGTCCTGATCAAGGTTGTGTATAGCTGCATTTCTGCAGGAACCGAGACGAGCAGCGTGCAATCTTCCGGCCTTTCTGCCATCAAAAAGGCGATCACAGATCCCAACATGATGCGCAAAGCGATCGATTTTGCCAAATCGCAGGGAATTTCCAAGACAATCGATCGAATCAAAGGCACCTTGAAAGACGGCAAACCCATCGGCTACTCCGTTGCCGGCATTGTCGTGGAAGCAGGAGAGGGTGTTACCGGATTCTCGCCGGGCGATCGTGTGGCTGCAGCCGGTGCTGGACTGGCTAATCATGCCGAGTATGTCAACGTTCCGGTGAATCTTGTCACCCCGATTCCCGCTGAACTCGATTTTGCAAAGGCATCCACGGTTACTCTCGGCACAATTGCCCTTCAGGGCACGCGCCGTTGCGATCTGCGACTCGGCGAATTCTGCGTGGTGATCGGAACAGGCATCCTGGGACTCCTCGCCCTTCAGATCCTTCGCGCTTCGGGAATTCGCGTGATCGCAGTCGACATTGACGAGAAACGTCTCGGACTTGCACGGGAACTTGGTGGTGAAGCAGTATTCAATTCCAGTGCAACTGATCCTGTCGAAGGAGTCATGTCCGCCACCGGAGGTCACGGTGCCGATGCAGTTCTGTTCACCGCCGCAACGGCAAGTAACGAGCCGCTCTCTCAGGCTTTTCGCATGTGCAAGAAGAAAGGCCGTGTCGTGCTGGTTGGGGTTTCGGGAATGGAAATCAAGCGCGAGGATATGTACGAGAAGGAGCTCGATTTTCTGATTTCAACCGCATACGGACCCGGACGTTACGATCGCGCATATGAGGAAAAAGGACTCGAGTATCCGTACGGCTATGTTCGCTGGACGGAAGACCGCAACATGGCGGAGTATTTGCGCCTGGTTGCAGCCGGTCAGGTCAGGCTTGATGGCCTTATCAACGAAATCTATCCTATCGCTGAAGTTGAAAAAGCTTTTGAATCATTGAAAGGTCCCTCGCGGCCTATCATTGCTCTCCTCGATTACGGTCAGCCCCCAAGCCCGTTGAAATCCGACGGCATGCATACCATTACCCTTAAGCCCTTAACCCACAAGCGATCTTCGGCAATTGGCGTCGGTATCATCGGCGCCGGCAACTTTGTCACCAGTGTGCATTTACCAAACCTTGCGAAACTGAGTGACAAATTCGCCCTCCGGGCAATCATGCGCAGGGACGGACAACTGTCCGTCTCCACGGCCAAGAGGTTCAACGCCGCCTATGCCACCACAGATGCAGCACAGATTCTCAACGATCCGACAATTGACCTGGTGGTCATTGGCACGCGTCACGACAGCCATGCCGAATTGGCCCTCCGGGCGCTCCAAGCCGGGAAGCATGTATTTGTGGAAAAACCGCTGGCGACCGATACCGGGGGGCTTGAAAAGATTGTGCGTTTCTATGACGAGTTCAAGGGCAAAAACGCGCCATTACTCATGGTCGGATTCAACCGCAGGTTCAGTCCGTATGCGCGCGAAATCAAGCGACACACCGACAAGCGTATCAATCCGTTGTTTTTGCATTACCGCATGAATGCCGGATACATTCCGCCCGACCACTGGGTCCACGAATCCGGCGGCCGGATCATCGGTGAAGCGTGCCATATCATCGATCTCATGACATTCTTTACAAATTCCAGGATTGAATCCGTGCAGACGGACAGCGTCCGTCTCCCCGCGGATAACCAAAATCCATCCGACAACAAAACCATCACATTGAAATACGCTGACGGCTCTCTCGCAACCATCGAATACTTCGCGTCCGGGAGCAAAGAGCTCCCGAAGGAATACCTTGAAGTGCATTTCGATCAGAAGACCATTGTGATGGAGGATTACCGTTCGTTGAAAGGATATGGCATTACCCCCGACCTTCAGTCGGGGGTAATGAGGAAATCCGCGAGTTCAAAAGGACATTTTGAGGAATTGGAGTCTCTGGCATCCGCGTTGAGAGGAGAGACGAAGACTTGGCCGATAGAACTGTGGGATTTGGTGCAGACGACGCAGGCGAGTATTCTGGCATCCTAGGCCTTTGAGTTTAAGTCTGAACCCAACCTCTGCTTGTCATCCTGAGTCCCGCCTCAATTGTTTGTTTATTGTTGCGGGACGAAGGATCTGAACACGCAAGCTTAATTAAAGCCCCAAACGCTCATAGGATGCCAACCCATGTGCATGGATTGATCAGATCCTTCGCCGACTAGCTTCTGTTATGCAATTGGCAAAGCGTCGGCTCAGGATGACATTCGCTTGTTGTTGTTTAGCTATGATTGGATTCTATCCCCTTCGGGGAAGTGGATTTGCCAAGAATGCGGGGTTTCAAGGCTTTTATCAAGTTTTCACTGGAAAAATGAGAAAAAAGATGTAAATTGTTGCGATAGTTGACTGACCACGGAAAAAGCATAAGGAAAACGGATCGGCGAATCAGATTCGTGCTTTTTCCGTCTTTTTTTGTGTTCATCCGTGGCGGTTTCCAAGAAGGCTTTTGTTCTCTGTGAGCCAATTGACCGCGGGCCGAGGATTCTCAAGTTTGCACACACCCTCGTTTTGTCATCCTGAGTCCCGCCTCGAAAGTTTACGCATTGCGGCGGGACGAAGGATCTGAACACCCGAGCTTAATTAAAGCCACAAACGCTCATAGGATGCCAACCCAGTGTGCATAGATTGATCAGATCCTTCGCCGACTAGCTTCTGTTATGCAATTGGCAAAGCGTCGGCTCAGGATGACATTCGCGGGTTATTGTTTAGCTATGATTGGATTCTAGATACTAATGCACTCGATACGTCAAATATTTTCTGGGGTTCTGGTTGCCACTTTCTTGATGGCAATGCCGACCCTTTCACAAACGCAGGAGCAGGTACGGCAGGCAGAAGAGGCTCTGAAGCGCATGTCCGGCGAAGAAATCGACTCCAAGCTCAAAGAGCTCGGCCTGACCCGCTGGGAAGCCATTCGCCGCGCCCAGGATCAGGGAATCACACTCGAGAACTATTTGCAGAGAACGGACATCGCCCCTGTGCGGCCGGACGAGAGGGTGGATACGGTTGCGGGGTTTAGGTTGCCGTCTCCGGACAAGGTAAAGGGAGAGGTGGAGAAGTTAAAACCTGTTTATGTGCCCGGGTTCACGGGCAGAATAAACGTGGATAGCACCCTCAGGCCATTTGGCTACGAATTTTTCCAGTATTCTCCCGCCACCTTCGAACCCGTACTCAATCTTGCCACTCCGCCTTCCTACGCCCTTGGCCCAACCGACCAGGTCGTCATCAACGTATGGGGCGAGACGAAGTTGTTCCACCAGCTCACGGTCAACCGCGAAGGAAATGTTGTCATTCCGGATGTCGGTCCCGTCAACGCCAATGGCCTCACGATCGAGCAGTTTCGTGAAAAGCTGGTGCGCCGCATGTCCGAAGTCTATTCCGGATTGAACAACGGCCGGGCAGGCGCAAACACGTTCCTCGATGTATCTCTTGGTAAAGTCCGTACCATCCAGGTCTTCATTCTCGGCTTGGTCAATCAGCCTGGAGGTTATTCGCTCTCATCTCTTTCAACTGTGCTCCATGCTCTCTACCTTTCCGGCGGACCAACGGTAGAAGGCAGTTTGCGGAACATTGGCATCGTCCGCGGTGGAAAGACCCAGATGACGGTGGACTTGTATGAATACCTGGTGACAGGAAAGCGAACCGGCGATGTTCGACTTCAGGATGGTGATGTTATTTACGTTTATCCAGCTCAAAAGCGCGCGGCGCTCGTGGGAAACATTCCGCGCCCTGCGATCTACGAGGTGGGTGAGAAAGAAATGCTCAAGGACCTCATCGAGATGGGCGGTGGAATTCGGTTCGATACAGATTTCCGG
>JBBDYD010000074.1:0-6101 GCA_040901865.1 Bacteroidota bacterium
TCCTTCACCTGGAGCATCAACTCATTATCGGTTGGTGCCGTTATCTTCATAGTCTGGCTTTGAGAATAGGACTTCCTTTTCCTGAAAAGGTTAAGAGAAGGGAAAGGGTTTTTTTGCGGAAAACAAAGGTTTTTGCCCCCCGGGTTTGCAGTTCTTTTGAAATTGACCGTTTTTATAGCGTATGTCTATTCCTCGTTGACTATCCCCATGCGCATATGAAACGCTCCCTTTCCCTTGTGCTTTCTCTTTTCCTCGCCGCTCCCCTCTCTGCTCAGACCGCCTACGAAATTATCAAGCGGTCCGAGGACCTTGTTAGAGGTGAGAGTTCCAAAGGGACAATCCGCATGACCGTTACGACTCCGGATTACACCCGGACAATGGTCATGGACAGCTGGTGGAAGGGCACGGATAAGGCCCTGATTGAAATAAAATCGCCCCCGCGTGAAGCCGGGAACAAAACATTGAAGGTAGGCAACGAACTGTGGATGTACCTCCGTAATACGGAAACGACAATCAAGATCCCTCCCTCCATGATGATGCAATCGTGGAACGGATCGGATTTCACAAACGATGATCTCGTCCGGGAATCCAGTCTCGCGGATGATTACACAATGAAGATTGCAGGGGACGACACGGTCGGCAATACCCCTGCCTGGGAAATCGAACTTCTTCCAAAGCCAACAGCTCCGGTGGTTTGGGGGCGAATCCTCCATTGGGTTCGCAAGGGCGACTACCTCCCGGAGCGGACGGAATACTACGATGAAAAGGGAACATTAATCCGCACGATTTCCTACTCTGATTACAAGTCATTCGGGGGCCGGAAGTTGCCCTCCCGGTGGAAAATGATTGACAACCTTAAACCGGGGGAGCAAACGGAACTTGAGTACCTCGATCTCGAATTCGGGGCTGCCATCAGCGACCGTGTTTTTTCCTTCCGGGAACTTGAGCGGGGCCAGAGGCGATGAGATTACTTCTCAAACTCGGCTGGCGAAACGTCTGGCGAAACAAGAGACGATCGATCATCACGACTCTTGCCGTCACCTTCGCCGTCTTGTTGTCCATCACAATGCGCGGGATCCAGCTTGGCACCTACGAAGTGAACATCCGTCACGTTGTCGAGCTGTTCACCGGGTACGTGCAGATCCAGGCTCCGGGCTACATTGACAAACCCTCCCTTCATAAGAGTTTTCGCGTGAATCGGGATCTCCGGTCCATCCTTGATGAAGAACCCCGGATCATCGCCTACGCACCCCGTATCCTCGGCGACGGTCTCATAAGCTTCGGGGAGAATTCCCAGGGTGCGGTGTTGTTCGGGATCGAACCGGAAGCAGAGAGCAACGTCTCCACTATTTCGACAAGAGTGATCCGCGGGAGGTTTCTCGATGAGGCCAACTCCGCCGAGATCATTGTCGGTGCGACACTTCTCGAGAATCTCAATGCCACCATAGGCGATGAGATCGTCGTGCTGGCTCAGGGCTTTGACGGATCACTGGGAAATCTCAAATTCACCATCGTCGGTGCAGTAAAAACGGGTATGATCGAGATCGACCGAAGCGCGGTGTTCATGCACATTGAGGCGGCCCGGGAGCTCCTGCTGATGTACGGAAGGGCCACAATGATTGCAGTCCGCCTCGAGGATCTCCCGCAAATAGAACCGGTAGAGGCCTTACTCCGTCCGCGACTCGCGCTTCAGAATCTGGATGTCCTCACGTGGAAAGAGGTCATGCCGGGCCTTGAACAAGGCATCGAGCTGGACAACGTGAGCGGAATATTGACGCTGGCAATCCTCGTGATTGTGGTGGCTTTTGGAATCACAAACACCGTCCTCATGTCCATCACCGAACGATTTCGGGAATTCGGAATCGTACTTTCCGTCGGTATGCCGTCCCGGAAGCTCCTTGGTGTCGTTCTTTTGGAAACGGCGATGATTGTTGTCATGGGCATTATTCTTGGGAATGTCTTTGCGTATGGAGTCAATTCGTACATTGCAATGAATCCGATCGTGTTTGAAGGGGAATTTGGAAAACTCTACGAAGAATACGGATTCCTGCCGAGAATAGAATCGACGGTCCGCTTTTCCTCATTTTTGAACAATACACTTTCCATCCTTGTTGTCTCCATCCTCGCCGTCCTCTATCCGCTCACCAAGGTGCTCCGGCTGGAACCCCTGAAAGGAATCCGTTACACGTGATACTCCTCAACCTTGCATGGCGAAATCTCTGGAGGAACAGCCGGCGTTCGGTTATTATTCTCATATCCGTCGCTGTCGGTGTCATCGCCACCGTCCTGCTTGATACGCTTTCCCGCGGAATGGCATACCAAATGCTGGATAACCAGGTTGGCTCACATGTCACCCATATGCAAATCCACCGGAAGGGATTCCACAAGAACCCGGTAATCCAAAATTCGATCAACCATCCCGACACGGTTGTTAACGCAATTGAATCAACGGACGGAATTGACCAGTTCAGTGCACGCGTGGTCGTCTTCGGCCTCCTGAGCAGCGCCGGAAGCTCCTCAGGTACTTCAATTGTGGGTGTTGACCCGGAAGGCGAGAAAAGCCTTACGACCATTCAGTCTTCGATCATTGAGGGTTCCTACCTCAGCGGGGAACCTCATGAAATTGTCATCGGAAGGGCGATGGCGGACAAGCTTGAGGTTGGACTCGGTGACCGGGTGGTCGCGATGGCATCCGCCAAAGATGGCCACGTGGGCTCGGAACTTTTTCGCATTGTAGGACTTTTCCAAACCTTCAGCTCCGCATTCGATAGATCATCCGTCTACGTTCCGCGGTCATCCGCCCAGACGATGCTCGGGCTTAACGATGAGGTGTCCGAATTCGCCATGCTCCTTTCCGAAGCGGATCAAATTCGATCCATCGAGAAAACATTGGCAGAGAAGCTCGGCGAAGGGTACGAGGTATTGCCTTTTATGGAGATCCTTCCATTCCTCGTGCTCCAGATTGAGCTTTTTGACCAGTCAATGGCAATCTTCTACGTGATCATCGGGATAGCTCTGATCTTTGGTATTATTAATACGATGTTGATGTCCGTCTTTGAGCGGATAAGAGAATTCGGCGTGCTCAAGGCCATCGGGATGAACAACCGCAGAATTCTGATCATGGTTCTGAATGAAGCGCTCCTCCTCGGAGTCGTCGGGACCGCCGTGGGTTTTGTGATCGGGTATTTGATTTATCTTCCCTTGTCTGATTCGGGAGTCGACCTCAGTATCTTCTCAGAGGGTCTTCGCTCCTTTGGCGTCGGTGCCGTCATTTATCCTGTTTTGACTTCGGGGGTTATCGTCAACGCCTTGCTGATTATTCCACTCGTCGCCGTCATCGGCGCTGTTTATCCCGCGGTCAGAGCCATGCGGCTCGAACCGGTTCAGGCAATCCGTTATGTTTAAATGCCCAGAGACCCACAGATGCTCATCGATGCCCGCTGATGGGTCATTTGAATGAGTTGAAGAGAGCAAGTTTTTAAATTCGATCAATCGAAACAAAGAACGAGACATGCCAGAATCGATTCTGCAAACCCGCAATCTTGAAAAGACGTATGATGATAACGGCGTTCCGGTTCATGCGGTGAGAGGTGTTAATCTTGAAGTATTCCGGGAAGACTTTCTTGTCATTGCAGGACCCTCCGGGTCGGGCAAGACAACCCTCCTGAATCTTCTAGGCGCACTCGACAGGCCGAGTGCTGGTTCGGTGCTGTTTGAGGGCATGGACCTCTCTTCCAAAACGAAATCGGAGCTCGCTTCCCTCCGTCTCCACAGGATGGGTTTTATCTTTCAGGCATACAATCTTATCCCGGTCCTCACTGCTCTGGAAAATATCGAATTTACGATGATGCTGCGCGGAATCGGACAATCCGAGCGCCACGAGCGTGCTCATGCGCTTATGAACGAATTGGGGATCGGTGAACTCGCCCACAAAAGGCCGAACGAGATGAGCGGCGGCCAACAACAACGAGTTGCCATTGCAAGGGCTATTATCACGGATCCGGCAGTGGTCCTTGCAGACGAACCAACAGCCAACATCGACACGGCAACAGGGAGTGATTTGCTTGACCTCATGGAGCAAATGAACAGAGAGAAACACATCACCTTTATTTTTTCATCCCATGATCCTCAGGTCATCAACAGGGGCCGCCGTTTGGTGTATCTCCGTGACGGAAGGATCGAGCATACAAAAGGATGAACATCGCCGGCCGCCTGTGCCTCCTATGCGCTCTCGCTGCAGTACCGGCACGGGCTCAGGTTGACTTCCGGCTCTCGGGATATGCAGTCAATTTCCAGGTGTACCAGCATTCGAACTCTCTTGTGTCTGCATTCCTGGGCACAAAGCCGGACCAATTCCTTAACATGACCCGGCTGCGGCTGCGTCCCTCCCTCGGACTCTGGACGAATGCTTTTCTCAACATCGAATATGAGGTCACAGCGACGTATTTCTCCTCCCCTCTCGTTTTTCAGCCCACTCCATTGCAAAACCGGGGGCAAATTGTCGACCTTACCTGGCAACCAGATGTAGGCCGGAATCACTGGGCCGTAGCGCATTTTATTGACCGACTGTATGTGCGACACACCAGCGATGACCTCGATTTCTCGATCGGACGTCAACGCATATCCTGGGGCACAGGCCGCATCTGGAATCCAACGGACTTGTTCAATCCGATTAATCCGACGACGTTTGCAAAGGTTGAAAAAGACGGGGTCGACGCGGCGGCGGTAAAGATCATCTTCGGAAATTTTACGGATCTTTCCGTTGTCATCAACCCGCATCGGGAATTCCAGGGAACTGATTTCGGAATCAGGTTCCGCACCAACACGTACGGATTCGATTTTGCCCTGCTGGGGGGAGCCTTCGATGAATCTTTTGTTTTCGGTGGGGACTTTGCAGGAAGCGTTTTTGACGCGGGGATCAGGGGAGAGGGGATCTTTTCAACACCAAAGAACGGCTCCCGACCTGGGTACGGCAAGTTCATTCTCGGTGTCGATAACCAATTCACCGAGGACTGGTATGCCCTTTTGGAATATCATTTTAATGGCCCCGGGGCATCCAGTGTCCTGGAATACGACCTGCAAGGCCTGATCCAGGGGGCCATTCTCAACCTTGGAAGGCGCTTCATCGCAATCCAAAGCACCTACCTCCTTCATCCCCTACTTACGCTCACGGGCGGTTACACAAACAGTATCACAGATGGAAGCGGATTCATCCTCGGCTCGTTGTCCTACTCTGCCGACGAGCGAATAACCATTTCTCTCGGGAGCCAGGTCTTTCATGGCGAGATGTTCGACGAGTTCTGGTACTATCCAAGCAGCATCTACGGCAGAATCGATTATTTCTTTTGACGGCTTGTCGCCCCCAGCCTGCCGGCCACGGGGAGAGCATGGGACAGGAGTTTGATTTCGCAGGGGAGGTATCCAAGCAACTCTCCGTCGGCCTCCAACGCCACCGGTTCATCTGAGGTTATTCGGACTTTTTTAGCTTTTCTCGAGATCACCCACGATAAATCAATGTGGCGGCCCGAGTATATTTTCGGAAAATTCAACAGTCGGTCGATCCTCCGCTGGTCACGGATCATTATCACATCAAGCTTCCCGTCGTCAATAAGCGAATGGGGAGCGAAGTCCATTCCCCCGCCTGCAAATCTGCCGTTGGCAGCTGCAACACCAAGGAACATCCCTTCGATCGGCTCGTCACGATCACATGTTATTTTCAGGTAATGGCCCCGATGGGCAAGGGCAGCCAATGTTGAGGCAATTCCGTATGCCAGGAACCCGCCAAGCTTCTTGAGTGCCGGGGTGATGTGCCGGACAACACGAGCACCAATACCGGCTTGACAATCATTGAGAAACAAACGCTCCTGTGTTGCTCCGTCGGAACCCTTGAACGTTACCAGTCCAACATCCACGAGTGTGCGGCCCTGGTGCAGGCGGCGGATCTGAGCTTTCCGGCCGGCAGGCAGGCCGAGGTTCCTGGAAACATCCTCCCCCGTGCCGCTGGTGATAAAGCCAAGTCTTGCCGATGGACGGATCGGCCTCCTCCGTTCGAAAAATCCGTTCAGGACTTCATTGCATGTCCCGTCTCCTCCCACGACCAC
>JBBDYD010000075.1:0-6074 GCA_040901865.1 Bacteroidota bacterium
GAACACTCAATCTCTGGCAGTCAAAATGTGTCTTGACTTTCAGGGGTCAGTACAAAAGCTCGCAGTCCGAAATCGAAAATCCGCAATCCGCAATTCAATCGCTCTATCAAGTGTCGAATCCGCAATCCGAAATTCATACTTGACCTAACGAAGCCCTAACCCCCAACCCGTAACTCAAAACTCGTAACTCATTTCACCTAATACCTAATCACTAATACCTAATACCTAAGATGTCCATCCGTCCCGTCAAACAGATCATTCAATCCCAACCGACCATCGAAGGCGCTGGAGTGCGGTTGCGCCGTGCGTTTGGGTTCGGGAAAACCGAAGAGTTCGATCCGTTTTTGCTCCTCGATGACTTCCGCAATGATAATCCGAACGACTACATGGCCGGATTTCCGTGGCATCCGCATCGCGGAATCGAAACCATTACGTACGTGCTTGCGGGATCCGTCGAGCACGGCGATAGCCTGGGGAACAAAGGCACACTCGGTGCCGGCGATGTTCAATGGATGACCGCCGGACGCGGAATCATGCACCAGGAAATGCCACAGGGCGATCCAAAAGGGCGTATGCACGGCTTTCAGCTTTGGGCCAATCTGCCTTCAAGGCTCAAAATGACATCTCCGCGCTATCAGGACGTACCGGCAACGGAGATTCCCGAAGTGCACGAAGATGACGGCACAATCGTTCGCGTGGTCGTAGGAAACTTCGGGGGAAAAACCGGACCTGTTGACGGCATCGCAGCGGATCCGCGTTACCTGGACGTCTGGGTGCCTCCCGGAAAGCGCAAAACTCTGCCCGTGGACACCTATCAGCGTGCGTTTGCGTACGTGTTCGAAGGTTCAGGGAATTTCCGTGATGCTTCAAAACCGCAGGCGGTCAAGACAGAGGTCACAGGCAATCCCGGCGGAATTGAACTCTCGGATGTCTCGAACCGCTCCCTCGTACTCTTCGACACCGGCGACGAAGTAACAGTGCAGGCAGGCGAACAGGGGATGCGTTTTCTCCTTGTCTCGGGTCAGCCCATCCAGGAACCCGTCGCCTGGCACGGTCCGATCGTCATGAATACCCCCGGCGAAATTCGCCAGGCCATCGCCGATTTGCAGAACGGGACGTTTATCAAGGATTGAGGGGAGATTCCTTTTCAACAATAGTAGACTCCCGGCATTGGAAGACTCCCGGCAACAGTAGACTCCCGGAATCTTCAAACGTCAAACCTGTGAGATTCCGGGAGTCAACCTTGTTCCGGGAGTCAACCTTGTTCCGGGAGTCTACCCTGTTCCGGGAGCCTACCATAGAAAAGGAATCTCCCCCTCCGTTGCGTCAACGAACCTCTTGTACCCCTCCAATCCTCCGGCCATTCCCAATGTAAACTCGGTTTCAATCTCAAGATCCTTCCCACTCGGATTCTTCCAAACGTTCCTTCGTTCAATAAAGCATCGATAACTCGAGAACTCCCAATCCTCGGCCTTCGAAACAAGCCCTGCAGCGACCGGATTCAAATGAATGTATCGGGAGGCACTCAGGAAGTACGGGTCTGTCTCAACCAACTCGGCATGAAATCTCCCCTGGAACAAGTGCCCGCATCTATCATATCCCGCATTGATCGCTTTTGCGTAGGAAATTAAGAACGTCCTGAATTGTTTCTCGAAATCCTGCGCGCGGAGGACTTGAATCAGGAAATGATAGTGGTTCGGCATGAGGCAAAAAGCGTGAATCCGGCTGGCTCCCGTAGAAACGACCTCTGCGTAACGGCGAAGGAAGAAGAAGTAATTGCGGCGTTCAAAGAACAGCGGGGAACGGTTGTTTGCCCGATTGTAAACGTGGTAGCACTGCTGATCGACGAGTTGAACAAGGCGTCTCGGCATATCACCCCCCCTTTTTGTAATGTGATTTTCCCTCCGCAGATTAGGAAAGTTTTTTGTACTATTCAAACTCTTATTTGGAAGGGAGATTCCCTTTCAGAGGAAGACTCCCGGAACCAGGGAGACTCCCGGAATTTTCCTGTGAGTCACCAAGTAAATTCCGGGAGTCTTCCATCGCCGGGAGTCTACCAGAGAAGGGAATCTCCCTTTCTGCAACCTGAAATCTCAAACCTCAACCTTAAACCTTGAACCCGACCCGCTTCTCAGTTGCTATCCCGCAGGCCGTCCTCGACGATCTTCTCGAACGCCTTCGGCGAACCCGATGGCCGGATGAAGTGCGCGATGCCGGATGGGAGTACGGAACGAACCTCTCCTACCTCAAGGAACTTGTTTCATACTGGATCTCCGGATTCGACTGGCGAACAACGGAAAAAGCGATGAACCGTTTTCCCCAGTTTGTCGCGACGATTGACGGACTGCAAATTCATTTCGCACATGTCCGCGGAAAACACCCCAACTCCTTCCCTCTTATTCTCACCCACGGTTGGCCAAGTTCGTTTTTCGAAATGCACAAGATCATCGATCCGCTTTCGGAGACCTTCGATATCGTCGTGCCTTCTCTCCCCGGATTTGGATTCTCCGAACGCCCGCTTTCAAAGACTATGGTGTCCGTGGATACCATCTGGCGGAAACTCATGACCGAAGTTCTGGGATACAAGAGATTCGCGGCGCATGGCGTGGATATCGGCGCACGCATCACAAGCGCCCTGGGCCGCAACCATGCCGATCTCGTGGCCGGAATTCACATCGGCTCCGTGGACCTCGACTGGCCCTCCCCGCTGCCGGATGAATCAACGCTGTCGAATGCCGAAAAGGACTACCTTCGCCGTGTGCAACGTTGGGAAAAAGAAGAAGGCGCGTACATAGAAATCCAGGCAACCCGTCCGCAAACCCTTTCATACGGACTGACGGACTCCCCTGCCGGACTGGCCGCGTGGATCGTGGAGAAATTCCGCGCATGGAGTGATTGCGGAGGGAACATTGAATCCCGGTTCAGCAAAGACGAGCTCCTCAGCACCATTACGCTCTACTGGGTCACAAACACAATCAACTCCTCCAACCGACGCTATTATGACAAGCGCCATCAAATTGTAACGCCTGAAATGATGCGGAAGGTCGAGGTCCCCACAGGAATCGCCATGTTTCCCGGTGAAAAGGAGCTTGTCGTTCCGCGTTCATGGGCCGACCGTGCATACAACATCATTCATTGGACCGACATGCCCCGCGGCGGTCATTTCCCGGCTCACGAAGAACCGGAATTGTTGCTGATGGACATTAAGGCGTTTTTTGGCAAGGTTGTGAGGTGATTTTCAAAGACCAAATTCTAAGGGCCAAGTGGATGCTCAAAAGCCAACGACTTGAACCTTAAACTGATAACTCCCAACTCGTGACCCCATGAACACCACTTTATCCAAACCCATCCTCAATGCCGTCCGTAAAGCGCAGGTCATCGGCATTAAAGCCGGCAAGTATCCCCACCGTGTTATTGCCGTGTGGGCTGTGGTGGTGAAAAACCGGGTCTACATCCGTTCATGGAGCCTGAGCAACTATAGCTGGTACACCGCATTCCGTGAAAACCCCGTTGGAGAACTTCATATTTCGGGCCGAAAGATTCTGATCAGGCCGATGTTTGTGCGGAGTGAGCCCCTGAAGACCGAGGTCAGCGCAGCGTACGCGGAAAAGTATCACACGCCGGGATCAGCCAGATTTGTGAAAGAAATGTCGGGTCGAAAATCGAGGAATACCACAACCGGCTTGGTTCCGCTTCGATAAGTCGCCCTCGTCAGACAACTCTGTACTTTTTTTCCTACTTTTCCAGAAATTCGAGTCACAATTCCATGACTTCTGAGACAGCGCCGATTTCTTCCAGCGAACGATTTGAAATTCCGGTCACCGTCAGCCCCTCCGACATCGACCGGCTGGGCCATGTGAACAACGTGGTCTATGTTCGATGGGTCCAGGACGCGGCCGTGGCTCACTGGAAGGCACGCGCGACCGCAGATCAACAGAGTAACCTCCTCTGGGTCGTTGTTCGCCTCGAGATCGAGTACAAGCGATCCGCTCAACCTGATGACGGAATTATCGCAAGAACATGGGTCGGCAAGGCAAGTGATCTGACGTTCGAACGCCACACCGAAATCCTGCGGGCGCGGGACCGAAAAATCCTCGCCCAGGCGAAAACCATCTGGTGTCCGATTAATTCGAAAACCCTGAAGCCAACGCGCGTTCCGCCCGACGTTCGGGAACGCTTCTCGACTGGCAGCGACGAGACACCCTGATGCACTTTGAACTTTCCATACTCACACTTGCAGCGGCGGTGTTCATATATTTCAATGTGTACATGCGGCGTAGCATGAAACCCGAAGTTCGCAACGAACAAGGCGCCATTGTGAGGGCGTATTTTGCCCCCAGGAAGTATCTGACCGAAACCGGCCGAAAATATCGCATCGGCGCGTTGGTGACACTCCTGATGGCATGGCTCCTGAGCGAACTCGTCTATCAGCTTCAGCAGCTGTGAGCAATTTGCGATTTTCTGATTATCTTCCACTGATCGTGCCAGTGATCATGCCACTCATAGTGATAGAGGCGCTTTGAAACAAAAAATTGAACGCGAACTTTTGAAGCACTTCCTTGCCGCCGTTGCGTATCGGACGCAAAAAGCCGTCCGGGAAGCACCGGGGCATTTCTGGACGTTTTCGGCAGGAAAGAAATCCAGAACGCCGGCCGACATCCTGCGGCACATGACCAGCGTGCTCGGGTACGGCCGCACGTTCATCCTGGGCGGCCAGTATCCAATGCGGCCCGATCCGCTTGCCAATCCCGACGAAGAGATCAACCGGTTTCACGAAGTTCTCGAAGACCTGGGACGCTTGCTGGCCGAGGGGGCTCCTCTGAACGGCATTTCCGAACAGCAATTGCTGCAAGGTCCGCTTTCGGACGTGATGACGCATGTGGGTCAGCTTGCCCTGCTCCGCCGGCTTTTCGGCTCCCCTGTGCCGCCCGAAAACTTCCTCTTCGCCGACATTGTTCCCGAACGCCTTGGGAGAAATCAATCTGCTCCCCGCCGACCCGACACAGAATGGCCGGAGAAACTCGACTGATGAAGAGCCGATCCACTCTCCTTCCCGCCCTTCTGTGTCTCCCCCTCATTCACTTTGCATGTCAGCCCGGCGGCAGCCGGCTCAACATACCGTCCTCGTTCCCCATGAAATACAGAGTTGGTGAAGTCGATGCCCGATTTGGAATTTCCCGGGAGCGATTTCTCACCCTCGTTCGTGAAGCAGAAGCCAAGTGGGAAGAGCCGCTGGGAGTTTCACTCTTCGAACATGACCCCACATCGGACTTTCTTGTAAACCTCACGTTCGACCACCGTCAGCAACGCACCATTGATGCCCGTCAAGCCAAAGCGGTGCTGGATGACCGCGAGAACTCTGTTCGCTCGATGATGTCCGAGTACAATATGGCGGGAGAAGAGCATTTGCGGCTCAAGGCCCGCTATGAATCGGAACTTGCCGCATTCACTGGGCGGCTCGACCGGCACAATGCGACAGTGGCCGATTGGAACCGCAAGGGGGGCGCACCGCCGGAGGAATTTGCGAAGCTGAAGGAGGAAGAGAAACGCGTGGATGAAGCCCGCCAATCGCTTGATAAGTTAATGGCTGATCTGAACGATGCCGTCTCCCGGCAGAATGCCCTGGCGGTGAAAGTGAATTCCCTTGCCGACCAGTTCAATCTCGACGTGAATCTGTACAACGGCCGGTTTGTCGAGAGCAGAGAATTTGAGCAGGGGCAATATGACGGGAAGGGGATTACCGTGTACCAGTTTACCGAGGAATCCGATCTCAGGGTGGCGCTGATGCACGAATTTGGCCACGCTCTCGGCTTTCATCACGTCGACACCCCTGAAGCCATCATGCACCGGCGACTCGAGAAGCAGGAGATGCAGAATCCGGGGTTAACGGAAGATGATTTAGAATTATTGAAGAGTGCGTTTGGCACTTAATTTATCAAAACGGAACAATTTGGGAGATGGATCCGTCTTCACAAAGACACCATGAATTACTCTTTTACGTTTTCTTGTTGGATTTCGTTTTGCATTTTTCACCTTTTCTTTTTCATTGGTTTTTCGTATTCTCCAATGCCCCC
>JBBDYD010000076.1:0-5833 GCA_040901865.1 Bacteroidota bacterium
AAGCAATGAGCCAGGAAAATTCATATCCCAACCTGCAGCGTCAGCAGCGGATGGTACAAGCTTTCATTGACCGGTTTAACGAGGATGAGGCGAAGTGGCGTGAGTTCAAGGAAGAAATCAAGCGGTTGCGATTTCACGCTCGTTTCGGTACCTTGCTCTCCGCAGAAGGTTTGAATTCCTTAACCAAACGATCCTGAATGGCAAAATCCAAGAAGCATTCTCCGCGATCATCAACGCCGGCCAAAACAGAGGTGTACCGGCACCCCGAGGCCACAAGCCCATTGCGGCCAGAGGTTGGCACACAGTCCCAGTTCCGCAAGAAGAAACCGCCGCAGACGTATCGGTACGACTCTTCGCTCGCGCCTGAACTGAATTGGGATGAGAACCCTGCACGCGAACGGGGTGAAGCTCTGATTGCACAGTTGGAAGCGCGACTCGCAGCCCTGCGCAACGTCATTGCGAGCGCGGCCCCGAAGGGGCAAGCGAAGCAATCTGAAAAAGAGATTGCTTCGTCGCTGGAAAGCGCTCCTCGCAATGACATGTTGGCTGAGGTTGCTCAGTTGCAGGATTGCATTGAGCAACTGAAACGCCTCTCCCGCCCATTCCTCAACTGGGCGGGCAAAGCCGAGCGGCTTTCGTTCGATGTTCCCACGCTGCCCCTCTTTGTGCACGAGCGGCTCTCCACCAAAGGCATTATTGAAACGCTGCAAGGGCACAAGCGCGACCAGCAAATTGAGTTCGACCTGTTTGGCGATAGCAAGCATTCCATTACCGACCAGGTGTTGAAAGCCTACGAGTACCAGGACAAGTGGGTGAACCGGATGGAACTCGGCGACTCGCTCGTGGTGATGAACTCGCTCCTCCACTACGAGGGGCTCGGCGGACAGGTGCAGATGATCTACATTGACCCGCCCTATGGCGTAAAGTTCGGCTCCAATTTCCAACCCTTTGTGCGCAAACGGGATGTGAGTCACAATGACGATGAGGACATGACCCGCGAGCCGGAGATGGTAAAAGCCTACCGCGATACGTGGGAGCTCGGACTCCACAGCTACCTCACCTACATGCGTGACCGTTTGCTCCTTGCCCGCGACCTCCTTTCGCCAACCGGCAGTGTGTTTGTGCAGATAAGCGATGAGAACGTACACCACGTGCGTGAGGTGATGGATGAGGTGTTTGGAAGTGAGAATCTTGTTGCGACAATTACTTTTCGCAAGAAGAAGATGCCTTTGGGATCTAAATACCTTGAATATTTTTGTGACTTCATCTTATTCTATGCGAAAGACATCGAAAGGCTAAAGTTCCGGAATCTGTTTCTGCAAAAATCCGTAGAAGGTGATTCAAAGTGGTGTTTCATTGAATTGCTAGATGGAACTAGGAGACGAATGAGTGAGGAAGAACAAGCAGATCATAACCGATTGCCTAAAGGAGCGAGAATCTATCTTAGGCAACTAATAACTCCCGCTGGCTATAATCAATCCGGTATCTTCCCCGTAAAAATCGATGGAAAGGTTATTAATCCTCCTCCAGGCAGGAGCTGGAAGACTTCAAAAGAAGGGATGGATAACTTAATAAGGAACAAAAGGGTGGAGCTCTCTGAAGATGGAAAAACTCTGAATTATATATTGTTCCTCGACGATTATCCAGTTACTCAACTGAACTCATTGTGGAGTGATACATCGGGTGCACATAATCAAAACTATGTGATCGAAACAAGCCCTGATGTCATAAAACGTTGTCTTCTTATGGCCACCGACCCCGGCGATTTGGTGTTGGATCCAACATGCGGCAGCGGTACAACGGCGTACGTTGCAGAGCAGTGGGGAAGAAGGTGGATCACCATTGATACGTCGCGTGTCCCGCTCGCTCTTGCACGTCAGCGGTTGCTCACGGCAACTTTCCCGTATTACAAACTCAAGGATGAGCAACGTGGTCCAGTTGGCGGGTTTGTGTACGAGCGAAAGCAGAACAAAAAGGGAGAGGAAGTGGGGGGCATTGTCCCGCACGTTACGCTCAAGAGCATCGCCAACAACGAGCCGCCTGCAGAAGAAGTGTTAGTGGATCGGCCGGAGGTTATTAACGGTGTCACTCGCGTTACCGGCCCATTTGCCTTTGAGGCCACAATACCAACTCCGGTAGATTGGGAGGGAGACGGAGAGGAAGACTCCGGCACGCAGGAACCATACGGCTCATTTGTTCAGCGCATGCTGGAGGTGCTGCGGAGATCGCCAGTATTGCATTTGGATGGCGGCAAGACAATCCAGTTCAAGAATGTTCGTCTGCCGGCCAAGACGCTCTCGCTCTCGGCAGAAGCAACTGTCGAAGCAACTGCGCCGGGCCAAAAGCCATCGCTCAAAGATGCAATCGTCGAAGCCGATGAGAAGAACAAAGGCATGCTCCAACTCAGTCAAAAGCACGTGGCGTTGGTGTTCGGTCCGGAGAACGGAGCCGTAAGCGAGAAGTTAGTGTATGAAGCGGCGAAAGAGGCGAGTGCAAAGAGCTACAGTCATTTGTATGTCATCGGCTTCGCCATCCAGGCAAACGCCCGTCAGCTCATAGACAACTCCGAAAAAGTGGTTGGCATTGCAGCAACATACGTTCAGGCTACTCCTGATTTGATGATGGGAGACTTGCTCAAGAATATGCGGTCAAGCCAGATCTTCTCTGTCTGCGGCCTGCCGGAAGTGAAGATTCGAAAGCAAAAATCAAAATCCAAAAATGAACCGGACAAGTACCAGGTTGAGTTGGTCGGTCTGGATGTCTTTGATCCGATCACCATGGAAGTCGAGCACCGCAAGGGAGACGACGTACCAGCGTGGTTCCTCGACACTGATTACAATGAAAGAGTGTTCCACGTCAGTCAAGCCTTCTTCCCCCGCACATTGGCATGGGATAATCTCAAGAAAGCGCTCAAGGCATCGTACGAAGAATCCGTGTGGGATCATCTTGCCGGAACAACCAGCGCACCGTTCGAAGCCGGTGAACAGGGACAGATTGCCGTGAAGGTGATTGATGACCGGGGGAATGAGTTGCTTGTGGTGAAGAAGCTGAGCGAGGTAGAGAAGTGAAACAGTTGTCCATCTTTACACTCTTGACCAGAGGCCTTGAGAAAACCTTGCGGGATAATAATCCGTGGTGGCGCGGTGAACGGATGTTCGGAATTCCGGAAACCCGACGTTGGGCTTTCAGCAATGTTCTCAATGGTGTGCAGAAAGGCCCAACACCTGTCACGGTGCTTCGAGGACCTCGACAGATTGGAAAGACAACACTGCTGAATCAGGTCATTAACCATCTCCTTGATGAGGGAGTTTCGCCTGATTGTATTTTTCGTGTTCAGTTCGATGAATTGCCTGAATTGATGAAACTGTCACAGCCCATTCTTGACCTGACACAGTGGTATTCAGAAACCATCCTCAAGAGTTCATTTAACAAAGCAGCATCGGAAGGAAGGAAAGTGTACATCTTCCTTGATGAGGTCCAGAATCTCAAGGAGTGGGCCCCTCAATTGAAGCATCTCGTTGACTTGCAGCCTGTGCGGGCGGTGGTTACAGGTAGCTCGGCGCTGAGGATTGAAGCTGGAAGAGATAGCTTGGCGGGCAGGATAACCACACTGGAAATGGGACCGCTTCTACTACGTGAGATCGCGGCGTTGAGAAAGCTCGGCGAAATTCCGCCTCATCTGCCATCGAACGGGCTGGCACCACTCAAGCAAAAGACTTTTTGGACCGGGCTACGGGCACATGGAGAACAGCATAGGGTCCTTCGTGACCAGGCATTCGCGGCGTTCTCAGAGCGAGGGGCCTACCCGATTGCACATGCTCGTGAAGACCTGCCGTGGGAGAATATTGCTGACGCGCTCAATGAAACAGTAATCAGGCGTGCGATACAACACGATCTTCGTATGGGGCCAAAAGGAAAAAAGAGAGACGAACATCTCTTGGAGGAAGTCTTCCGTCTTGCCTGCCGTTACATTGGTCAGTCACCTGCTCAGAATCTTTACCTTGCCGAGTTAAAGCGTGTCATGCACGCAAACCTTGGCTGGACGAGAGTGCTGGCCTATCTGAAGTTCCTGGACGGCACCTTGCTGTTGAGACTCATTGAGCCACTTGAGTTGCGACTGAAGAAGAGACGTGGCGCGTCAAAACTCTGTTTGTGCGATCATGCATTGCGTGCCGCATGGCTCCAGGAAGTTATTCCAATAACCCCTCAAGGTCTTGAGGCGGCTCCTCACCTTGCAGATCTTGCAGGACGGATTGCCGAAAGTGCAACGGGCTATTTCTTCCGTTCGATAGTCAACCTCGATGTAGCACATTTCCCAGAGCGAAATGACGAACCGGAGATTGACTACGTGCTTACAGTTGGCGAACAGCGAATCCCCATCGAAGTAAAGTATCGGCGGAGGATTGACCACCAGGATACATTGGGACTGCGGTCGTTCATTGAGAGAGCTCACTACAACGCCCCGTTCGGTATCCTCGTTACCATGCTCGACGAGGTCGCCACTGACGATCCACGGATCGTGTCGATTCCTCTGTCTTCTCTTTTGTTGTTGCGCTAGCATATGACCAACTTCCAACTCCATGAATCAACTGGGGTCTTGCCACTTGTCGAGTGGACGACTCAAGTATATTCTATTCTGCTGGACAAGTACGGATTATTTTATGACCGACATTGCCGAAGATATGATTTTCCGATGGTGTATTGGTGGGAGGCTGGCAAGAGCAGTGAAGAGACCGCGCATACTGTTATCACCTTGATGAATAACTACTCACCTGATGACCCCTACATTCGTGATCTTGCGAAGTTGAGGGGTGTTCATCCCGTTCGATTGTGAAGACACCTTCCTCATGACCAACTTCGAAGTCCCCGAACCGATCATCAATACACCGTACGACGAGCCCAGGGCGTATTGGAAGATCACGGAGGGTGAACCGCCACAGAAACTTCCTGGGCGACGACCTGCAAGCTACTATTTCAAGCCCCCCGGTTCAGAGCCATCGTTTCTTGGAGCAGAAGACCTTGGAACTCAGATAGAACTCAAAATCGTCAACCGCATCCGTGAGCGAATGAAGGAATGGCGGTCGCAGGGATGGCCCGGCGTCAGCCGCACCACTCTTGAGCTTCTGAACTATTGGCGGCGTGATGGTCGAGGATTCCGGTTATTCTTCGCCCAATTGGAAGCTGTTGAGACCATCATCTTCCTAAAAGAAGCCCGCAACGATTTCCTTCAGGGTGTCGACATCCCACTTGATGAGCCCGGTCCGGAAAGTAAAGAGAGAGGTTTTACTGCCTTTACTCGTTACGCGTGCAAAATGGCTACCGGTTCGGGCAAGACCACTGTTATGGGAATGCTCGCAGCATGGAGCATCCTCAACAAAGTAAATAACCGAAGCGACAGTCGTTTCTCAGATGTTGTGCTCGTCGTCTGTCCCAACATCACCATCAAGAACAGATTGCAGGAGCTTGATCCCGAACTCGGCGAAGCGAGTATTTATCGCTCACGAGACCTCGTCCCATCTCATCTCATTCCGCACCTTAGCTCCGGTCGAGTGATTGTCACGAACTGGCATGTGTTCGAGCCGCAGACAGTTCAGGTTGGCGGCATTGGTTCAAAAGTGTCCAAGGCCGGTGTGCCTGTACGTGTCAAGGAGTATGTCCACATTGGCCGTGAAACTACTACGGCAAGGGGAAAGAGGTATCTGACGTTGGCCGACTACTCGCGACAGGCTGCAAATGAGATGATTACCGTTCTTGAGGAGGAGATTGACAAGTCCGGCTCTCTGAAGCGGGCTTTGATTGAGTCACTGAAATATGTTGAGAGTGATACTGCGGT
>JBBDYD010000077.1:0-5824 GCA_040901865.1 Bacteroidota bacterium
TGCTCGTTGAAAAATAGATAAAGCCATCCGGACCGGTAGTGACCTCGCGAATTCTTCCAAACTCATCCCCGAGGAGACTTTCTTCCCGGCGGACGATCCGCGGATTGGACTCATCAAGAATAACACGTTGGATTCGTATACCCCGCAAACAGCCAAAAAAGAAGTTGTTCCTAAATCCCGGAAAGGCGTTTCCACGATAGAACATCCCGCTCGCCGGCGCCACGGCAGGGGTGTACTCCAGAAGCGGAGACTTATATCCTGCCTTTTGTTCCCTGTGATGTATCACGGGCCAGCCATAATTTGCGCCCTCTTCAACGATGTTCACTTCGTCTCCTCCGCCCGGCCCGTCAAATCCCGATGGGCCATGCTCTGTTTCGAAGAGTAGTCGGGATTGCGGATGCCAGTCAATTCCTTGCGGATTTCTGAATCCCAAGGCATAAATCTCGGAGCCGGGCCAGGGATTGTCTTTTGGAATGGATCCATCATCGTTCAATCTGAGTATCTTGCCGCCAAGGGACGATGGGTCCTGGGCGATTTGCCTTTCCGCAGAATCGCCTGTCGTGACATACAGCTTTCCATCGGGACCAAACCTAAGCCGGCAACCGTTATGGACCGCTGATCCCGGGAGATATCTCACAATGACGGTTTGATTCTCCAATGCGCCATTTCTTAATGTTTAGCTAACGACTCGGTTTGCAAGGGACCCTTTGAATCTGAAGGTGTAGCTTATATAAAGAAGCCCGTTATTCTTGAATTCCGGATGGAGGGCGAGTCCCATCAATCCACCCTCTCCCTGATGTACAACCTCGTCGATTTCTGCAATGAGCGTCGGTTTTGCGCTCCCCTTTTCAAGCACCATCAGCCGTCCGGAGCGTTCTGTAAAATACATTTCGTCACGCGGACCGAACACAATGGACCAGGGAACCTCGAGGCCGCCAAGCACTTTTTCAACGCGGAATCGCACACCATCTGACGTTTTGAACTCCCCAACAGTCTGCCCTGAGGAAAAAGAAAACGGCAAGAAACAAAAGGAAATGAAACCGAAAAGACCAAAAAGAAGCCTCCCCAAACCCACATCGAGTTTTCCTTTTTCTCTTTGCCTTTTCATTTCATTTTGTCTTTTGATGTTTTCCGTTTCTTCCATGCCTTGTCCTAGACGGAGTACTTTTCTATGATCCAACCCGGAATCTTTTCCGCCCGGCCCGTTTCTGTGTTTACCATAGTATAATTGAAGTAGCCATCGCAGCTCAATTTTCCCGACACCTTCTTGACAATCTCAAAATGAACTACAACGCCGTTTTCCTGCACATCATCGATCCAGGTCCGAACAACAAATCCGTCCCCCAAGCCAAGCGGGCGTTTATATTCGATAAAAGCCGTGCGCACCACCCATCCGAATCCCAGTTTCAGGAACTCGGCCATGGGCATTTTGTAACAGCGTTCCATTTGATCGTATCGTGCAGCCAGGACATAGTCAAAATAGCGGCTGTTATGGACATGCTGATTCATATCGATATCATCGGGCCGAACCTGCATTTCTGTTTCAAATTTCGAATAAGACGGTGGCATTGATTTGATTGTATTGGTGGGATAGAGCAATTTCGATGTTCAAAAACGAAAAGGCAAGAAAACAAAACGCCCCGAGTTATCGGGGCGTTGGAATAACAGGGAAAAACCCCTATTTAACGTGCATTGAGCACTGCCTCTTTCGCGGCTTTCGCGACACGGAATTTCACAACCGTCTTTGCGGGGATTTGGATCTGCTCACCCGTTGCCGGATTGCGGCCCAAACGCGCTTTTCGGTTTACGAGGACGAGTTTTCCGATACCCGGAAGTGTGAAGGAGTTTTTGGCTTCGCGATAGGACAATTCAGCCAATTCCTCCAGAATTCCGACAGCGGTCTTTTTCTTGAGCTCAAACTTGCTGGCGATATGAGCCGCCACCTGGCTCTTGGACATTGATTTTGGCATATTTTTACCCTTTGTGATTGGTTTGAAGATATTGAAATTAGTTAAACCTTCCTTGAAGCTAACGCTGCTACCTATTTGAAAACAAACGACAATCAAATTTTCCCCAGAAATATAGGGGTTTTGGAAAGAATGTCAACAGAAAAATGCAAAAACCCCCGTCAGCATTGCCTGATTTCATTTTTTCGTGATTTCCTTAGGAAACTATGGGCTTCTGTAAGCTTATTGGATTCAATTGTTTACAGGGCAACGAATGTGCCAAGTTGTGCGCTTTTTGCCCCAGAAACTTTTTTTCAAAAAAGGGTGACTTAGGCCAGCAAAACGGGAATTTTGATTGAACCTGACGTTGAGCCACATACCATCAACCTTCAACCTTAAAGTTTAGAAACTTTGAACCTTAAGCCACTCATGGCATTCTGGTTCCTCTGACGTCCTTCCGTACTGCCGATCGTACCGGCAGAACAGCAACTTGTCCCTCTCTTCATCATGGGTGGTCACAAGTTATCCACAGTGGGAGTATGCAGAATCAGAACGTATGTACGTTCATCGGAAGGATCCTCTGAGTTATCCACACGTTAAGGTTTCACAACTGAGAGTTTACAATTTCTTCTTCATGTACTACTTGTGTTTTTGTACTTTCTTCGTTAGACTTTCAACGCCGATTATGCAAATAAAAAAAATGGTCTCGGCTTGGAATTTCCCCCCTTATCACTTATACGTTCTAAACTTTACCTCACTTCCAATTCTCAGGAGGATCCTATGAAGTTATCGTCAACAAGGTTTCTTTCCTTGTGGGCCGTTGCGTTACTTGTTCTGTCGGGGTCGGTATGGGCGCAGAATGCGACCATCCAAGGACGACTGACGGATGCGACGACTTCACAACCGCTGGTTGCGGCGTCCGTAATCATTGTCGGAACCAACATTGGTTCGGCGAGCGATGGTGACGGAAATTATGCGATTGCAAACGTGCCGCCGGGCAATTATACTGTGCGAGCCACCTATCTCGGATATGCGCCGCAGGAACGCCAGGTGAACGCACCCCCCCTGGTGCCTCCGTTACAGTGGATTTTTCTTTGACACAAACCGTGCTTCAGTACGGCGAAGTCATTGTTGAGGTCAACAGAGCACGTGATCGCGAAACACCTGTTGCGTTCACAGACATCGGCAAAGACAGGATCGATGAACGGATTCATGGTCAGGATGCTCCTTTGCTCCTCAGGGGGACTCCGGGACTCTATGCCTTCTCAACCGACGGTGTCGGTAACGGAGAGGCAAAATTGTTCGTCCGAGGATTCAACCAGAATTACGTGCAAGTGCTGATCAACGGAATTCCGACAAACGATCCTGAGTCAAACTCAGTGTACTGGTCGAACTGGGGATCAGTTTCCTCCGCGGCTGCATCGGTTCAGGTCCAGCGCGGTGCAGGATCCTCCATGTATGGTGCCGGAGCGTTCGGCGGATCGTTCAACATCGTCACCGGAAACGCACGCCCACAGCGCTACTACGGCGTCAACCTTTCGTTCGGAGATCCGACCAACACGATGTACGGTGTCGATCTCAGCAGCGGGCTTATCAATGATGCCTATGCGTTTACGCTGAGAATGGACCGTAAGGTTGGAAACGGAAACAGGATCGGCAGTCGGTATGAAGGATACAATTACTACTTCTCGGGCTCGTGGTTCATGGATGAGCAACAGTCCCTGAAACTCGTCCTTCATGGTGCCCCTCAAGTACACACCTATGCATTTTCAAACGACATTTCCTATTTCAAGTATTTCAATTACAAGGCGAACACGGCTCCCTGGCTTCCCCGCTCTGTTGTCAATCAGCTTCCCGTCAACGGAACGACCGGGGCGGCGAGCTATGGCCTCCTTGATGGTTCCCGTGAACTCGTTACGGATGACATTGTCGGCCTTGCACACAATCACTTCCACAAGCCGCAGATCGAATTGCATTACAGCAACGATCTGACCTCGAATTCTGCCGTTCGGGCCACGCTCTTCTTTTCCCGCGGTCGCGGGGGCGGATCGAGCCTGAACAGTGGAGGAAGCGTGTCAAACGCATTGCGCGGGCCTGATGGGTCAATTAATACTCTGGCGACCGCGACGACGTATCTCGGCGGCAATGCATATCAACGGGATAGTTATTCACTCCATCAGCAATGGGGTATTCTTACAAACTACGAGTTTCAACCGTCGAATGAACTGAAAGTGACTGCAGGGGCCGAGTTCCGATCGTGGACTGCTGATCACCCGGGGCACTTTACCAACCTCTACGGTAAGACCTCAATCACCGCGCAACCATATGGTACGACGAGACCAGTGGGCACGGATACGTCGTTTGCGCGCAGAACCTATCAAGGCGACGTCTCCCAAACCAACGATATGGCTATATTCGGATGGGATCTCTCTTCTACCGACCCCCAATACAGGACACAGTATCGCAATTATCGGGGTGAGACTCCGCAATACACAATTTTTGCAAGTGCAAATTACAACCTGCTGCCAAACTTCATGCTCACTGGAACTCTTCAGTACGTTTGGTATCAGTACAAACTCATCGAGAACATGCCAAGTGAGAGCGCGATCGGGAGACAACTCACTCCCACAGAAGTTACGACGCGCGGCCTCACATCCGCTTCCCAAGAGGGCCCGGTGGGAAACGGAAAATTCTTGATGACGAACGCGACTACGACAACCTGGCATGAATTTGACCTTGTGAATGCAACGCGTTCACGCGGATTCATTCAACCCAAGTTTGGCGCCAATTTCAACCTGGATGAAAATATCAACATTTTCGGAAACTACTCTCATGTGGAACGGTTTGTCGACTTGAGCATCTATTACAACTCAGGACGCCTGAATCCGGATGCAAAAGACGAGATTTCCAATCAATTTGAACTAGGCGCCGGCTGGACTTCCTCAATCGGTAATGCGAAAATCAACGCCTACACCATGACTTGGGAAAACAAGTCACAGAGGATTACCGATGTCAGCCAAGCAGGCCAACCCGGATACGACAGAAACGGAAATAAGTCGATCCTCGTTGGAACGGCAACCTTCAAGGGGATCGAATTCGAAGCAAACAGCAGGCTCGGCAACATCTGGCCGATGCTTTCCGGTTTTGAAGTCCGCGGATCGGCAACGTTCTCCGATAATAAATGGGAGTCGGTACTTCCCGAAGCGAAAATTGTTGGCGGCGTCCGCGCGGTATTCAATTCCGGAGCACGAAACGCCGCCGGCAACACCGACCCGCTGTATGTTGATGAACTTGCCGGTACAAACGTAGGCGGGCCTCCACAGATGATGATGTCATTCGGCGCAACATACCGATGGTCAGATTTCTTTGTCGGTGTGGATGTGAATTATTATGAAAATCACTACGGCCTTGACGGTGATACCTACATTCGGGTTGACGGAACTTGGAACGCCACCAAGACCGTCTTCACGTACACCCTCAAAAAGAGGCTTCCTCCCCGCACAATTACTGACGCGCAGGCGGGGTATCGGTTTACGATTGCCGGACTCAAGGGAATCGTGTCGACGCAAGTGCTCAACGTGTTCAACGTCGAGCATTTGGCTGACGTGGACAACTTCGGCGTTCAGCCCGGAGTTCTCCGCACGCTTCGATTTAACGCAAGCATCGGAATCTGATTCAGCTGTTGTTTCGCAAAAAGCCCCGTCGGGATTTTCCGGCGGGGCTTTTGTTTTAATGCCGATTGTGAATCGCGGATTGAAATCGGTAGCCGCAGACTTTATGTCTGCGTCACCCGCAACCTGAAGGTTGCGCCTACCGGTTTCACCCGACATAATTGCAACCCAAAAAGCTCGACAATTCAACTCGTCAATCCCATGAAT
>JBBDYD010000078.1:0-5784 GCA_040901865.1 Bacteroidota bacterium
GTCGCGACACTCGCAAAGTCGCTTCTGGTGGGCCATCTCATTCGGGAAGGATCAGATCAGGAAGCGCTGAGTCTATCCTTGGAACTGATTGACGACTCTGATCCCCTGATCGCCAAAACAGCTCTTTTCAATGCCGGAAACATTGCCTGGTACGCGCTTGGGGATGAGAGTAAGGGAAGGGAATACTTCGACAAACTGATTGCCCGATACCCGGGTGAGCCGGAAGCACACTCTGCTGAAGCTACAATGGGAATATGGGAACCGCAGTTTGCGGAGAAAGGAGGACCAGCGTTGGGGAACGAGGCAGAAACATCCGAGCTCTCTCTGCAAAGCTATCCCAATCCGTTCAACCCGGCCACCGAGATTCGGTTCTCGATCCCTGAAGACGGCTTTGTGAACTTGAGAGTCTATGATGTTCTGGGAAGGGTCGTTGCCACACTCGTCGACGAAGTGCGTCAAGCAGGTCCGTATCGCGTTCAATGGAACGCTGCAAACGTCCCGAGCGGCGTGTACTTCTCGCGACTGGAAACGCAACGTGGTGCGGTGGTGAGCAAGCTGCTGTTGGTGAGGTAGGAAGAACGAGTCAACGAACCAACGAAACAAAGGAGCACGAAGAAGCCGGCGATGTATGTCGGCTTTTTCGTTTTGATGGATTTCACAAGGATTGGTTCTGTTGATTCTGAATTTCAGTTCCACGCATTGTTGAAATGAACCTCGGAATTATTTCTGATTCACAATGCAGTTCTTGGGAACGAGTTCGCACGGATTTTCAAGAGAATGAGAATCCGAAATCTGCCGGCCCCTTGAAATATGTCACATTCGTAGAATTTTGCTTGTTACGGTTTGGCATGAATGTTGAGCCATTTTGGTGACATACCTGGGGGTGACTCTCTGAGTATTCCGTCCCCAGTGTGAGAAGTTCACATCCTGTAACCCGCAGATCCATGAAGACAATCATATTAATGCTTTCCTTTTCACTCGCGACAACACTCAACTCCTGCGATCAGGGCGTTGAACCTATTCCGAAGTGCAATGCAGCAGTTCTGGACACTACCAGCCACGCGTTTACCTGGACAATTACCGAACTCGGTGACGGAGGAGGGAGCATCTTACGCGATGTGGCGATAATCAACGATACGCTAATTTACGCCATAGGAGAGTTGTATCTGAAAGACTCAACGGGGCAAATTGATCCCTTGCCATACAATGCGGTGATTTGGAACGGGAGTTCATGGGCGCCAAAGCGGATCTCCGTAGTGTTCCGGGGAAGCACAATCACGCCGCCTTTGGAAGGGATCTTCAGTTTTTCCTCCCAACAGATTTGGTTAGTGGGAAGCTTACCAATCTATGGGGACGGTTCGATGTGGACAATGTACGACCTTCGAACAACACTAGATCCAAATGTCTCAGTTTCGAAAGCATGGGGACAAACGGCGAACAATGTGTTTTTCGTTGGACGAGGTGGATCAATCGTCCACTTCACTAACGGGATTTGGCAGAAGCTCTCTAGCGGGACGACATTTCCGATCCGCGATGTCTGGGGTGCAAAAGACCCCGTTACGGGAAAGCAGACGGTCCTCGCTATTGCTTCTGGCTCCTTCCCTGAGGATGGGAAAAAACTCCTTAGCATTGATGGAACCACTGTATCTTCACTGTCCGATGAGGGATTGTCCTGGAGCTTGAGCGGCGTCTGGTTCGTCCCCAATTGCCGATATTACATTGTCGGCGCCGGAATCCATCAGAAAGCATCATTGAGGGATCCCGTCTGGACTGTCTATCCGCCGGGAGAGGTGACCAGTTACGGATCCACGGCAGTGTACGGGCAGAGTCTGAACGATGTATTCGTCGTGGGGAGCTTTCTTGAAATTGCACATTTCAATGGATCAACGTGGTACAATTATCGCAAAGAGATTCCACTGACCGACGGGGTGATCGCCGACGTTGATATCAAGGGAAATTCGGTTGTTCTCGTCGGCTATCTCAATCAACGCGCGTTAATAATCACTGGAAGGAGATAATCCGGAACAAGACGAAACAAAAAATCCCGCCCCGGTGCTTAGAACACCGAGACGGGAGTTGTGCAAAACAAAGTGGCCGAATATGACTTCACAGAGTGAAGTGCGCCCTTTTGTTTGCTCCAACAAGATACGAACAATTAACGATTTTCTCAATTATGAACTTACAACGAGAGGGGACAAAGCCATGTTGCAACGACTGATTCAAATAACAATATCCGCCATGATTCTCCTGGCGACGACCGTGTCAGCACAGCCCACCTATTCAACATTCTCCGCAAACGGTTTCGTTCTGAGGCAACGAGTCAAGATCAATCCTCCGCAGGAAGGGCAGATAACGTACGCCTGGAATCCTGGCTCATCAGAGGATATCGGCCGAAGAGATGATGCAACCTACGAGACCCGCTTTCGCATGAGAACCGCTCTCTGGCTCCCTGGCATCCCGACCAACGCCCGTATTGACACCGTGAAACTAACCCTCACCCTTTCAGGGTGGACTTCCGGGACATCAAAAGCGGCGATCGTAAAACTCCCCGCAACGTATGCCAATGATGCAGCGGCCTGGAGTCAATTCGACAGCCCGTTGGCGGTCTATTTTACGAACCTGCAGTATGACCAGACCTCCAACAAGGACCTCAAGAATCCGACCTTCACCGCTGATGTAACAAGCGTCATTCGTTCCGGTGATCCTGCATTAACAATAGGCATTATGGGCTTGAACGAGGGCACTAACAACACCGATGCGTATCTTTTCGCATCCGTAACGGTTTATTGGACTCCGGCGATTACCGTAACGGTGCAAAACTCATTCAGCGGCGGCAAAGTCGATATCGACGGCACGCTCAAGGACTCCCCGTGGACGTCAGGACAATCGGGTCAACCCTCATGGTACTCCGGGGATTCCCACAATATTCGGGCGTACACCCAGAAGATAGGGGCCGTTACATTTCCATTCCCCGAGCCGGGAAGTTGGATCAGCACTTGCGGTCTAAACAGAACTCAAACAAACAACAATACACCCGTTGCGATAGCGCCAACCAGCGCGTGCACATTCGCGGCACAATTCGGGCAGGCCACCGCACAAGTCATTGTCGACCAGAAATTGAACACAAATGCTTCGGTTGATTCAGTCGGTCGCTGGCAAGGCGGGCCCGATTTCGTGATGTATGCTGTTCCGGACACCTTTACGTTCAATGTCCCATCATCGCAGGTACTGCGAGGGGTCCAGAACATTCTGTCGGGCGAAAAGTACAACAAGTGGATCAAGGCGGAAGCAGATGAGCCGGACGTCATTAACCATCATACGTTTTCCGTTGATCAGGCTTTTCCCGATAAGTTAAGGTCACAACTTCGCCCTACGACACAAGGCGTTACAATCCGGAGTGAATCTGTGCAAAGCGGAATCGGCGGGGTCGTTGAATTCAAAGACCCCTGGCTCGTAGATTACCCTGATGCTTCTTACAATAACAAACTTCGGAACCAGGGAATGAACGCTCCGTTCAAATCAAGAACGTCTCCTTTCTCGCCAGATCTCTCAACGAACTATGCGGGCGATGTCTACAAAGGTGTGTTCTTGAATGAAAACTCCACTTTCGACTCGCAACTACCAATCCACTCTATCCGTGCGCCTTTCATTCAAACGATCAATGGCTCGACCGGGATTTTCCAGGGCTGGATCTATAATCCCGACTACACGGCCATTCAGCAGATGGGATCCAACCCAAATGGTTACGATCAGAAGGCCGTCGTATTCAAGCAAGCGGGAGACACGATCAAAGCTCGATACAGCTCGACTGTGACAACCAGCGTGACTGTGCCGCCTGGAACGTATTCCATCTCCTCGAACCTGACGGTGGCCTATGGGGCAACGTTGACTCTGAGTCCCGGAACAACGCTCAATTTCACGGGGCCCTACAAGCTCCGCATCGAAGGGGCCCTCATTGCGCATGGCACGCTTCAGCAGCGGATTACTTTTACACGATCAGGCGGTCAGTGGTATGGCATTGAGTTTTACTACAACTATGGAAGCGGAAGTTCGATTCAATATGCCATCATCGAGAATGCACAATACGGCGTGGCGGATTATGGCACCAGCCCCTATCTGGCAAACAACAAGATCCGGTACAATTATGCGGGCGTTTATGTCAGCGGCTCGATCCCGTCAATGAACTGGAATCTGTTCGAGTACAACACCTATGGGGTCCATTGTGTCAACTACGGGGACGCAAACATGCAGACGAATAACGTGATCCGCTACAACAGCCACGGAGTGCGTGGAGACTACTCATCGGTTCCCGCTGTAGGTTCTTATATTGGGTATAACGGTCTCTATAACGATTACTATGACATCAATTCCGATTACGGCGGAACGATCTATGCCCGCGGAAATTGGTGGGGGCAATATCCTGCCTCTCCTTCTCTCACCATGAACGTCGACTATTCCGGAGAGTTGAGCGTCGATCCGAACTCCTGGGCCGTGGGCTTTGCCGTTTCGCCCGACAAGCCAACATCGGAACTTTCGCTGGGTAAGTCATCACTCGTTCAAAGTGATACGGCGGGAATGAGCGCCCTTGATCAGGCCTATCGGCAGTACCTTGATGAAGATTTTGAAAACGCAATGACTGTTTTCGAATCCATCGTTGAACGACATAGTAATTCTTTCGCAGGCACCAGAGCCCTTGCTTTTGCAGTGAGAATCAGGGACAAATTGGGCAGAGATTCAAAGGCCGCGCTTGACCAGACTGCGAATGCGGCGAGTGAGTCAAAAGTGCGGGCTCTTGCAAAGTCCCTCCTTGTCGGACGACTGATAAGGGAAGGTTTAAACGATCAGGCGCTCAATCTGGCCATCGATCTTTGCAATCATCCAGATCCGCTTATTGCAAAGATGGCTATGTTCGACGCTGCGAGCATTGCATGGTACAAACTGGATGACAAGGCCAAAGGAACGGAGTATTTTGAGAGACTCATTGCGGCGCATCCGGAACAACCGGAATCTTTCTCTGCGCAAGCGACATTGGGCACATGGGAACCCAAACCCACTGTGAGAGGAACCGAGACCGCAAAGGTATCGATCGGCACAGAGCTTTCTCTCCAGAGTTACCCGAATCCGTTCAATCCAGCAACGGAAATCAGGTTCGCCATTCCGGAGGAGGGACTTGTCACGCTCAGAATCTATGACGTTCTGGGCAGGGTTGTCACAACACTTGTAAATGAAAACCGCCAGGCAGGTCCGCATTCGGTGCGATGGGATGCATCTCAAGTTCCGAGCGGCGTCTATTTCTCGCGGCTTGAGACTCAATTCGGGTCAGTTGTGAGCAGGCTTCTGCTGGTCAGGTAAGGAGGACGAATCAACGAATCAACGCATCAACGAACCAACGAATCAACGACTTAACGAAGCAACGAATCAGCAAACAGCCGGCGATGTATGCCGGCTTTTTTTATCCCAATAGCGAAAATGCCCTTTCTGCCGCTTTATGTCCGCTCAGCACTGCGCCTTCTATCGTCGCAGGCAAACCGGTGTCGGTCCAGTCACCCGCCAGCACCAAATTTCTTGTTTCCGCCAAGGCGTTGGGCCTTAACGCCAGCGATCCGGGCGTCGGTGAAAACGTCGCCCGCTTTTCCTTCAGCACCAGTGAATGAACCAGCCGTACGCCTTTCAGGCCGGGAATGACCCGCTCCAGCTCGCTGCGCGTCGTCAGAACCAGCTTTTCCTTGCTCCACGAGACTTCCTTCGATGCCCCGCTGATCACAACGGATAAGTACTGCCGCT
>JBBDYD010000079.1:0-13591 GCA_040901865.1 Bacteroidota bacterium
ACCACGGGCTGGCGGAAGAGTTCATCGCGAATCCCTGCAAGGTTACTCGCCGTTTCGCCAAGCATGTTCTCCCAGAACGAGCGCCGTTTGTGTTCTTTGACAACTCTCGGTTTTCCTTCGATTCCTCCAAGTTCACCCGCAAGCGCAATCGCATCTTCAAAGGTCCCGAGGGTATCCACAAAGCCCCATTCGACTGCCTGGCGACCCGTGAAGACACGCCCATCGGCGTATTTCAGCACATGGGTCCGCTTGAGGTTCCGCTCTTTCACCACCACATCGACAAACTGATCATATACGTCTGCAAGAAGCTGGTCGAAGAATTGCTTGTCCGTCTCAGACGGAGGGCGAAACGGAGACCCGGCGTCCTTCAGCTTTCCGGTTTTGTATGTCGCGGCATCGATGCCGATCTTGTCAAGAAGTTCTTCTGCGTGAAGATATTGAAAAATGACCCCGATGCTTCCGGTCAGCGTGCCCGGATTTGCAACAATCGTTGAAGCCCCGCATGATACATAGTACCCGCCACTTGCAGCAACGGCGCCCATGGAAACTACAACCGGTTTCCCGGATTCCCGGGTCTTCTTCACTTCTTCATAGATTTCCTGACTTGCTGCAACGCCCCCGCCAGGAGACTCAACGCGGAACACTATTGCCCTCACTGATTTGTTGTCCCGGTATTTTTTAAACTGTCGGACCACTTCTTCGGAACTCAGAATCGGCTCTTTGAGATCGACCACGGCAACTTTTTCCCCTGATGTTGAGCCCGACTCGTCGTAATCCCTGTCAGGAAACAAAGTTAGGACGATTAGAAGAAAAAAAATTGAACCAAGACCGATTAAGCCTGCAATTATTCCCAAAACCCATTTCGCAGATGTGGACATTTGGCGGGTGGACGTCGGTGTAAGTTATTGATATTCCATGAATTATAAGAAATGGTCTGGGGAATGTCAATGGCAAGGGTGGAGCCGGGATGGTGAAGCGTTAAGGGTGAAGGGTGAAGAGTGGTAGAAATAACAGAAAAAACGGGGGTTGAGACAATGGAAAGCCAAAGAAAATGGAATCAAAGCCAGCCCAAGGACAATTCCATGATTCCATCATTCCACCATCTGTAGAAACCCAGCTACTTTCTTGCTTCCTTGAAATTCTTAACCATCCGGCGTGCACGCTCCGTCAGGATCTCGTATTTCTCCTCCTCGATCGCTTTTTTATCAAGCAAATCGCTTCCGATCCCCACGGCGACCGCCCCTGCTTTCACCCAATCGCCAACATTGTCGATTGTCACTCCTCCCGTTGGCATCATGCGAATATCAGGGAAGGGGCCTGCGATATCTTTAAAGTACTTTGGCCCCAACGAAGTGGCAGGAAACACTTTGATAATATCGGCCCCGGCTTTCCATGCCGTGAATATTTCGGTCGGAGTGAAGCATCCCGGCATGACAACAGCCTGTCGTTCACGGCATCTCGCGATGATTCCTTCCCGCAATATCGGCCCGACGACGAACTTTGCTCCTGCGTCCATGACAGCGTCCGCAGTTTTCTCATCTGTCACCGTCCCGGCCCCGACAAGCACGTCCGAAGGAACGGTTTTCGAAACTTCCCGGATGATCTCGACGGCCCCCGGAACCGTCATCGTTATCTCGATGCACTTCACTCCTCCGACCCGGATGGCCTCAATCACCTTGAGAAGCTTTGCCGGATCCTTCATTCGAATGACGGCAACAACACCGTTGGTAAGGATAGATTGCAGGGTTTCGTTGTGGTTCATTGTTACCCCTTGCTGGTAAGACCCCCGGAATCTTCCTCAGCTAATTCGTTGGTAGATTCCGGGGGTCTACCAACAATTGACTACCTTTTAATTCTCGCAGATCCCCCACCCATTACGTGTTTCACTTCCTCCATCGTCACCATGCTCGTGTCGCCACGTGTCGATTGAAGGAGGGCCCCATGCGCCGTCCCAAGTTCCACGCATTCCTGAGGTGTCATTCCGTGCAGCAGCCCGTAGACAAACCCGCTGCAGAATCCATCACCTCCACCCACCCGATCCTCAACCTCCAATCCGTTATACTTCCTCGATTCGTAAAACGTTCCGTCGTAGTACATGATGGCCGACCAATTGTTCACCAGACCCGACACTACTTCTCTAAGGGTTGTTCCGACCGCCTTGACGTTCGGATAAGTCTTGACCACCTTTGCCACCATCTTCTTGTACCCCTCAATTGGCAGGGATCGTAAATGCTCATCCGATCCCTCCACTTCAAATCCCAATACCTTTTGAAAATCTTCCTCATTTCCGATCAGCACGTCCACAAAAGGCATGAGTGTTTTCGTCACTTCAATCGCTTTCTTACTGGACCAGAGTTTGCTCCGGAAGTTCAAATCGTAACTCACGATGGTCCCGCTGTCATGGGCCGCTTTCATCGATTCAACTGCAACGGCCGCGCAGGATTCGCTCAGGGCCGTAAAAATCCCTCCCGTATGAAACCATCGTGTACCGCGTTTGCCGAAGATTTTCTTCCAATCAACCTCACCCGACTTCATGTGGGCAATGGCCGTATGCCCCCGGTCGTACATCGTCACGCTCGCACGAACGCCGATCCCTACTTCTGTAAAATTCAAACCGATCCTGTCGGCCCTTCCACTTCCGTCGTACGGCACCCAGATCACTTCGCTGAGGTCCATTCCGCCGGCCCTGGCATGATTCCGAATGAAGGCGCCGAGGGGATTTTCAACAAGACGCGAGACCCAGCTCGTGCGGAGGCCATACCTGGCCAGGGCATACGTGACGTTATACTCGCCGCCTCCGGCGTAGGCTTCAAAGACCGGAGTCAATTCTATACGCTGATGACCGGGCGGACTTAGCCGGATCATGCATTCGCCAAGAGAGACGACGTCGAATTCGCAATCGGAAGATGAGCGGAGCGTTATTGGCATTTGTGAATCCCGTGAGTTACTGAGAGTGAAATGTGAAAGGTGAAAAGTGAAATGCTGTCAAACTAGATTTTCGAGATGCTACGAATGAGTCCGCTGAGCAGCTTTTCCACGTCTGTCTGCAATTGCCCAACTCGAAAGCCGTCATCTATCGCCAGAAATGATAGACGTTCGGAGATTTCCAGTTGTGCGTCAATTTCGCTCAACGATCCTTGAGCAATATTGAGAAAATGTAACTTATCCTTGTTTGTTCGTCGAGTCAAACCCTCCGAGATATTCGATGGAACCGAAACTGCCGCTCGCCTCAACTGTGATTTCAAACCGAATTCTTCTTCCTTCGGGAAATAACCTGTATCAGAACGACAAAATCGATGACTTTTTTCCAGAGATCCAGTTTTTTGTGCGGCTTTTCGCGTATCATGGCACCCCCCATAAAAGATAGTTAGATGTAAGAAGTGAAACGTGAAATGATGTGCAGCAACAACATTCATGATGAACAACAAACGCGAAATCATTCACATTACATAAACAAGCTTAACAACATCTCACATTTCACATCTCACCTTTCACCTGTTCATCAACATTTCACATCTCACATTTCACTTTTCACCTGCTGATGAACCATCAGCCCGTGAAATAAAGATATGCAGCCAGTATTAAAACGAGTACCAACGATGAATTGATGACGTCCCACTTGTTCCAACTCGATCGTGATTCTGTACGATGATCTTCCGACAAGGTTCCGAAAGTAAGATCGCGAAGTCGCTCCACTGCGGGTGCCTCTGTTGCATAACTTACTGCAATCATGACCGCGACGGAAACGACGAAGATAAACAGACTGTAGTATTGGAAATATGTGTTGTTGACGATCCAGAAAAGGGATCCTTCGGCATATCCGTTTTCGAATCCGGATAATTGGAGTGCGATCGGTGTATCCACCAGCAATCGGAATAATCCGAGAATGAATCCGACAATCAAAGCTGACAGACACCCTTTGGCATTGAGGCGCTTCATGAACACGCCGAAGAAAAACACGACGAAGATGGGCGGCGCGAGGTATCCCTGCACGCCCTGCAGATAATCATAGAGTCCCCTTCCACCCTTGATCACAGGGATCCACAGAAGGCCGATGAGGACGAGTACCATGGTGGCAATCCGGCCGATCCAAACGAGCTGCTGCTGAGTTGCGTTCGGGCGAAATTTCTGGTAGAAGTCGATCGTGAACAGCGTAGAAGACGCATTGAATGCTCCGGCGAGAGAACTCATGAGGGCAGCTAGCAGTCCTGCGACCACAAGCCCGCGCAGTCCCGCGGGCATGACGTACTGGACCATCATTGGAAATGCCCCTTGAGCCTGCAACGCACTCACATTGCCTTCCGCATCCGTCAATCCGGACAGTCCCGGCACAGTTCCCGTTTTCGCAAGTGCGAGCCAGATCATTCCGGGAACGATGAAAATGAACACGGGCAGAAGCTTAAGAAACGCCGCAAAGATCGTTCCGCGTCTCGCATGTCTTTCATTTGCCGCCCCAAGGGCACGCTGAACGATATACTGATCCGTTGTCCAGTACCATAATCCGATGATCGGCGCACAGAGCAACATTCCGAGCCAGGGATAATTCCCGTTGAAGTACCATGCGATCCGCGTCGTTTCCTTCACCGGCTCCCAGGTGCCGGTCATTCCGTCCGGGACCAGCGGTTTCCAAAGATTGAACATCTCGGGTCCGAGGACTATCCGCAGTTCGGACCACCCGCCGAGTTTCTGCAGGCCGAAATATGTCAGCAGGACGGATCCGAGGATCAGAATGAATGTTTGAACCGCTTCTGTATAGGCGACCGCACGCATGCCACCCAATACGGTGTAAAGCCCGGTCAGGATGATCACCGCAACGGAGCCGACCCAGAAACTGTCAAAGACCACCGAGCCGATGCTCACATAGAGTTCGGGAAGCAGGGTGCTGAAGACGATCCCGCCGGCAAAGATGCCGACGGCGATCTTGGTGAGAACATAGGCGACAAGTGAGATCAGTGAAAGAACCCAGCGGGCAGTGGGAGAGTACCGCCGTTCGAGGAATTCCGGCATGGTGAATACTTTTGAACGGAGGTAGAACGGAACCATCACCCAGCCGAGAACAAGCAAGCACCAGGCGTGAAGTTCGTAATGGGCAAGGGCAACGCCGCTCGTGGCTCCAGCCCCGGCGAGGCCCACAAGGTGCTCCGATCCGATGTTGGATGCAAAAATCGAGGCGCCCACGACCCACCAGCCGAGGTCCCTCCCTGCAAGGAAGTAATCGTCCGTCGTGTCCTTCCCTTTTCTGATCACCCACCATGCAAGGACGAGTAAACCCGCAAAGTAACATCCTATGACCAGCCAATCCCATGACGCCATGATGGCCTCCAATTTGTTCAAAAATCAATTCAAACGAATCGAAATTCCCCATAATTGCGGCCTATCTACGATTCGACGAATCGTAGATTCGTAGAACGGCTCTACGAGCCGTAGGCTCGTAGAGATTGCGAATTGCGCGCTTTTTGTTCCGCTTTCCAGAATCCCGCTCATGGCGGAATCCAAAAGCGGGACGTCCCGCCGTTTTTGGGCGGGACGGATTTCGGACTGCGAGCACGGTTACTCAAGAACCCATTGCGCTGTCTACGATTTTCCATTCACTGTAAACCGCCTATCGGAGAAAAGCTTCCTGCAATCCGCCGTCCACAGGGATGATCTGACCCGTGGTCTTCCCAAGACGGTTGCCGATCAGCAGAAAGATCGCCTCCGCCTGATCTGCCGTAGTCACTGGCTTCCGCGTCAGGGAACGTTCTGCATAAAACTGTGCGAGTTTTTCTCTTAGCACATCGTCCGAGTCATTCTCCGAGAAAGGAATGGAGTATTTCTGCAATGAGGCGATGGTGCGGTTGCGGGGGAACATCAGGCTTCCTTCTATGACGGTGGCGGGAGCAACGCCGTTCACACGCACAAGCGGAGCGAGTTCGACAGCCAATTCGCGCACGAGGTGATTCGCAGCGGCTTTGCTGGTATCGTAGGCAATGCTTCCTTTTTTTGCCACTACGGCATTCACACTCGTTGTGAGTACCACGCTTGCATCGAGGTTTTGTGCGCGCCAGATGGAACCTGCCTCTTGCACACACATATAAGCCCCGGTCACGTTGATCGCGTAGGTCAGCGGCCACTGATCATCCGGTATTGCCCCGTTGGAATCCGGCGGCACAAAAATTCCGGCTGTCACCGCCAACGCATCGAGGCCTCCAAAGGCAAGCACTGTCTCTTCGTACATTCCACGGATACTTGCCCGCGAAGTGATATCGGATTTTACCCCGATGACGGATCCGCATCGCGAGATTCCACTCCCGGCCACACCGAGCCCCGGGCCGAGAATCGCTTCGATTTCCGCCGCTGTTGCCCTGGCTGATGCCTCGCTCACGTCCGCTGTCACAAGATGGGCGCCTTCCTTTGACAACCGCTGTGCCGCTTGCTTGCCGATGCCGCTCCCGGCTCCCACAACGCAGATGATCCTGCGTGCGAGCTCTTTCTCCGGAGGCATGCGTTTCAGCTTCGCTTCTTCCAGAAGCCAGTATTCAATGTCAAACGCCTCCTGTTGGGGCAACGCGACATACTCGTCGATCGCTTCCGCCCCTTTCATAACGTCGATCGCGCAGGTATAGAATTCCGCTGTCACCCTCGACTCACTCTTGTCTTTCCCCCACGCAATCATTCCAAGTCCAGGCACAAGGATCACCGTCGGGTTGGCATCACGCATTGCCGGCGAATCGGTATGCTTGCGGGCATTGTAATAGGCCGCATAATCCTTCCGGTATTGAATAAGTCCCGCGTCGATCGTTTTCTTCAGTGTTTCCGCCGATTCCTTCTGCGGGTTCCAATCGACATACAATGGTTTGATTTTCGTCCGCAAGAAATGGTCTGGACAGGAAGTGCCCAATTCCGCAAGCCACGGGGCATCGGCACTATTGACGAACTGAAGCGTGGGATCGTCGTCCTGTATCGTGCCAATGAATCTACGTTCCTTGCTCACCCTTCCCCTCAGCCACGGCAGAAGTTCCACAAAAACCTGGCGGCGCTGTTGCGGATCAAGTGAGCGGAATTTCTCACCGCCAAATGTTTTCGCTCCCCGATCATGCTTTGCAATAAACTGCGATGCCTTTTCGATGAGGTCGAGAGTCAGTTCATAGCATTCCTTGTCGTCATTTGCCCAGTTGATAAGGCCATGTTGACCCAGCACCACACCCTTGGCCTTTGGATGCCGGGCACACAGGTCCTGTAGAATCAGTCCCAGATCGAATCCGGGCCTTTGCCAGGGAGTCCAGAGGACTTCATCGCCGTAGATTTCCTGCGTGAGCTTCTTCGCGTTTTTTGCTGCGGCAACGGCAATGGCCGCATTCGGATGCATGTGATCAACGTGCTTGTACGGAATAAAGGAATGAAGGGGGGTGTCGATTGAAGGAGCGCGTGGATTCAAGTTAAACGTACAGTGGCTGTACATTGCAACCATGGAATCCTCGGCATCAGTCTTGGGTCCGCGGGTTGTGTGCTTCCGATAGTTTTCCTGCAGTCCCATGAGGCGGGATTGGTACAACGAAGAGAAATTCTCTTTCTTCGATGTCCGCAAATCACCCCCCGATCCTTTGACCCAGAGGATTTCAACTGATTCACCCGTGAGCGGATCCTTCTCGGTGATCTTGGACGATGTATTGCCGCCGCCGGTATTCGTTATTCTTTGATCGGATCCGAGGGCATTGGAACGATAGACCAGTCTGGCAAGGGGATCCAGGTTCTTCACCGCATTGTCATCCCAGCGATAGTGAACGGAGGAATACTGCTTACTTGTTGTCATGCGAATTGTTCTTGGGCAAGGTAAGGTATCGTGAGGGGGCCATAGGGCAGTACTGCGATACGGAGTGGCTCGTTGGTACGGCCGGCAAGAGCTTTTACTTCCCGCGCAATGTCGTGACACGGAGTTATGTGCGCCCCCAGGACTTCCTGATCTGACATGGCGCTGTATAAGAGGACCCGTGCATGACGCTGACACAGGGCCTGGATTTGCGCCTGCCATTGGTCAGGTGTCGGGCCTTTGGCTTTGTCAAGGAGATCAAGAAGTTCGCCGGGATTCCCCGCACTTTGCAGTAATCGCTCAAAAGCGCTGTTCGAGGGCACGCCTTCCCGGCATTCTGATGCAATGATAATCGTTCCGCCTTTCTTCACAATCCTGGCCGCAGCGCCCATTCCCTTGGCTGTTTGATATAGATTCAGGTCAAGTGGGTATCCGCTATTGGTCGTGATAACTACATCGTACGGTTCATCCACCCTTTGCATGGCGGAGACCCGAACGTATTCACAACCCGCCCGATGTGCCTCGAGAAGATCCCCTGCAAATACACCGGTGATTGCACGATCATTATTGAGCGCGACATTCAAAAGGAAACTCTCTCCGCACCGAAGTCCGATATCCCGCATTTCCTCCCAAATCGGATTCCCTTCCGTAATACCGAAGGTCGAATGCGGATCGGAAATATGCCGGAATCCGTGATTACTCATGACCGTTTGCAATGACGCCACGCCGGGCATGATGCACTTGACACCTCCGCTGAACCCGGCAAACAGGTGGGGCTCGATGAATCCTGTGACAATACGAACGTCGGCCTCGACAAAATGCCTGTTGATCAGAGCCGGTGTTCCGGTTTTCGTAACGCCCAATTGAACGTGGGCATCCGGGTTCTCCGGTTCGTGGTTGATTACGCGATAGTCACGGACAACGTCAACACCAAGAAGCTGTTCGAGCTCCGCTTTTGTGTTCGGACGGTGCGTACCGAGTTGATTGAGGAGGATGATCTGCCCGCGACCCACACCGTGATCGTGAAGATATCGAAGAAGAACAGGGATAATGCGTTCGTTGGGAGTCGGGCGGGTCAGATCGGTAAATGTGATGCAGATACTACATCCGGGGCGAAGCCACTCATGGAGGGCGGCGCATCCGATGGGATTTGTGAGACCTCGCAGGATGGCCTCCTTTTCGTCCTGGATCCCGGGCTGATGGGTTGGAGTGATGACATCGGTCGCCGGATCCGGAAGATCCACCTCGAGCAAGCCTTTTCCATACGCAAGCGAAACCTTCATGAAGGAAACCTTTGTGCGGACATGACACTTGATTTCATTGTTGGCGTATATGTTTCAACACTGAAGGAATTCCGAACAATCTGGCGTGCATCACTCAGGGATGCTATATCGCCAAGAGCGATGGCTTGCACGATGATGTTTCCTATTGCAGAGCATTCCACAGGCCCTGCCTTGACGGTCCGGCCTACTGCGTCCGCAGCAAGCTGATTGAGCAGCTTATTCCGGCTTCCCCCCCCGACAATATGCAGTGTTTCGACTCTCCGATCAATGAGTTCCTCCACCTGATCGAGTTTCTGGCGATACGATGCGGCCAGGCTTTCCAGCACACAGCGGACCGTCTCGCCCGGAGTCTTGGGAACTGCCTGATGAGTATCCCTGCAAAACCCTTCTACCTCGGCCGCCATATCATCAGGACTGACAAATCGCTCGTCCATCGGATCAATGATCGACCTGGTACCTGATTCTTCCGCCATCGTTGCAAGGGTTTCGTACGAATACTCTTTGCCATGCGCGGCCCATGAGCGACGGCACCCCTGGATGATCCACATTCCCGGAATGTTCTTGAGGAGGCGAATGGAACCTCCAAAACCGATCTCATTCGTGAAATTATAGTCCAGACTTCTCGGAGTGATCACCGGCGAAGCGATTTCGACCCCAAGAAGAGACCATGTCCCTGAACTCAAATATGCCCACTGCCCATCTTCAGAAGGGACTGCAGCAACGGCGGCGGCGGTGTCATGTGAGACACCTGCGACGACCCTGCATCCCTGCAGCCCTGTCTCGCGAACCAACTCCGGGAGCACATCCCCGAGAACTGTACCCGAAGGCACGATTTCCGGAAAAATGTGAGTGGGAAAACCGAATTGTGTGATCAAATCAGAAGACCACGATCGTGTACGTGGATTGTACAGTTGGGTGGTACTCGCCAGGGATGCCTCCACCTTTGCAACGCCTGAAAGTCGATAATTAAAGTAATCGGCAATCGTCAACAGCGTTTCCGCTTCACGAAGTGCTGCAGGGCGGTTGATGAGGTCATCATGAAGTTGGTAGAGCGTGTTGATGGGCATGAATTGAATTCCCGTTTCCTCAAAAATCCGCTGGGCCGGGGCGATAGCGAACGCGCGTTCGAAGGCTTTGTTCGTCCGCTGATCCCTGTAATGATACGGCATACCCGCATTCGATGATTTTCCGCCCAGCAGTACATAATCGACGCCCCAGGAATCGCAACTAACGCTCGATATTGGAATGCCTTCCCGTGCCGCTGCAGCCAGCCCTTTTTCTATTTCAGCAAAGAGCCGGGTAATATCCCATCGAAGCGATCCATCGGTCCGCAGGGGTGTATTGGGGAAACGGTGAACTTCGCGGACGCTCAGCCTTGCGCCATCAAAAGAACCAAGCATCACGCGGCCGCTTTCAGCTCCAAGATCGCAGGCTAGATAATGGTGGGCATTCAACGAGAATCTCTTCCAGGATTGAAATTCAAAATTCTAAATCCGACATCCCAAATTTCGCTCTCTAGAATCCCGCTTTGGGGCGGAATCCTTTGGAAGCGGGACAAATTCCAAATCTCCGCGGTTTAGAAATTGGTGTTTTGATGTTGTTTCGAATTTAGAAATTGCGATTTTGGGTTTGTTTCTGTCGCTTTTGTACTTAGTATTTTCCATACAATGGCCCAAAATTCGCGCAAGCGCGGAAGTCCGCTCCCTCCGGTTCATGCGTCCCAAATTCCGCCCAAGCGCTCGGCCGGAAGATCGCGGCTTCGTCAACATTATGCATATAAACGGGAACGCGCAGCATTGAAGCAATCGTAATCAAATCTGCCCCGATGTGGCCGCTGCTGAAAGCACAGTGATTGGCGCCCCAGTTGTTCATGACGCTAAAGACATCCCGGAACGCTCCCGACCCTGTGAGATTCGGAACAAACCACGTGGTCGGCCATGTGGGATTCGTTCGCTGGTCCAGGGTTCGATGCACACGCTCGGGCATGTCAATCGTCCAACCTTCAGCGATCTGTAAGACAGGCCCCTGGCCCTTGACCAGATTGATCCGGCAAGCAGTCACGGGCATCCCGCCCCGGGTTCGGAATCCCGAAGAGAAACCTCCTCCGCGAAAATATTCCGTGACGCCCGGAAACCACGTCGTCGCTTTGAGGCATCGGCTCGTTTCTTCTTCTGTGATTTCCCAGTGCGGCTTCATCGCCGGCACGCCGTTGAGTTTTTGTTCGCCCGTCCCATCAAGCGCGGCCGATCCTGAATTGATAAGATGGAGGAATCCGTTCGCGGCTTTCCCTGAAAGGGAGGTGCCAGTGACGCGTTTAACCGACGCAGGGCTCCAATACGTCCGCACGTCGGCAAAAATCTGTGCAGATCCCGTCAGCAAGTGGCCCAACAGCATCGAGACCCCGTTCATCGAGTCGTTCTCCGTTGCAACAATGTAGGGTTGTCGTATCCCGTTCCAATCGAAAGACGAACAAAGTATTGCTTCCAGGAAATCACCGTTTGGAAAATGGTCTGTCCACTGCCTCTGACCCTGAAAACCGGACGCAAGGGCGTTGTGCCCGAGTGCCTCCTCGCCGAAGCCCAGTTTCTCGAGCTTCGGATTTCCAACCATTAAATCCCGCACGATGATGGCCATCTTGACGCATGTTTCCCAATCGGAATCCAATTGCTTCCGCGAACGGCGCTTTTTGGGAGGATTGACATCCGTTCCTTCTTTGCAGTTTTTACGCGTCCAGGCGAGGGCCTTTTTATATTCCTCCGGGTCGTAGATGTTTTCTTCCATGCGGCGGACGAGCTCGGACATATCAACCGTTTCGACACGCATTCCCAGATAGCGCTCGAAAAACGGATGATCGACGATCGACCCGACGATGCCCATAGAAACACCGCCGATGGACAAGTAGGACGTATTTCGCATTGTGGCGACCGCAAGACCGGCGCGGGCAAATCGCAGGAGCTTTTCCCGGACATCATCAGGAATCCTCGCATCACCCATATCCTGCACATCCCGTCCATAAATGTTGAAAACAGGAAAGCCCTTCTGGTTGTACGCTGCAGAAACCGCGGCAAGATACACCGCACCCGGACGTTCCGTGCCGTTGAACCCCCAGACCGCTTTTGGCATGAAGGGATCCATATCCATCGTTTCGGATCCGTAACACCAGCATGGCGTCACGGTCAACGAGACCTTTACTCCCTCGCGTTCGAATTTTGCGGCAGCCATGGCGGCTTCGGTCACTCCCCCGATACAGCGGTCGGCAATCACACATTCGACCTGCATTCCGTTTGCATGCTTTAGATGCTTCCCGAGGAATTCGGCGGCGCCCTTCGCCATCGCCATCGTTTGCTTTTCCAGCGACTCGCGAACTCCTCCCAACCGCCCGTCAATCGCAGGGCGAATGCCGATCTTCGGCACGCTTCCCACCAGCCGGTTTGTTGTACTCCCGGCAAACCTTGAGCGTCTATTTTGGGATCTCATCATGTCCTGCGCCCTCATCTTCGAGGAATCTTTCGGCATCAATCGCTGCCATGCATCCCGTCCCTGCCGCTGTTACAGCCTGACGATACACGGGATCTGCAACGTCACCTGCGGCAAAAACTCCCGGGATGTTTGTTTTCGTGGAACCCTGCTTTACCTTCAAATATCCCACCTGATCCATTTCCAACTTTCCCTTGAAAATCTTTGTGTTCGGTTGGTGACCAATGGCGAGGAATAATCCGTCACAGGCGAAATCCGTCACTGCGCCGGTTTTCAGGTTCTTCAATCGTACACCCGTGATGGATTTTCGCCCATTCTCTTCTTTCCCGAGCACTTCCTCAACCGCCGAGTTCCACATGAATTCGATTTTCGGGTTCTTGAAGGCTTTATCCTGCATGATTTTCGAAGCCCGCAATTCCTCTCTCCGGTGGACAACTGTAACCTTGGAGGCGAACTTCGTCAGAAACGTCGCTTCCTCCATCGCCGTATCGCCTCCGCCGACAACCACTACGTGCTGATTCTTAAAGAAGAACCCATCGCACGTCGCGCAGGCTGAGACCCCATAGCCCATGTACTCAGACTCCGTTGGAATGCCGAGTAATTTAGCGCTGGCACCAGTAGAGATGATAATACTCTCGGCAAAGTATTCCTTATCGTCTGAAATCACCCGAAACGGCCTCTTCGAGAGATCGACGGCCGTGACTTCTTTGTGGAGGCTCTGAGCCCCGAATCTCACTGCTTGTTTCCGAAAGATATCCATCAATTCCGGACCCATGACACCTTCCGGAAACCCGGGATAGTTCTCCACTTCAGTGGTAATCGTAAGCTGGCCTCCTGGCTGTGTGCCTTCGAAGACGATGGGTGTCAGATTTGCGCGCGCGGCATAGAGCGCTGCGGTGAGACCGGCCGGGCCTGATCCGATGATTATGACTTTGTGGCTATTGGTAGGCATTGATGTTCAAGTATGGTAAAGGGTGAAGAGTAAAGGGTAAAGAGTAAAGGGTGAAGAGTAAAGGGTGAAGAGTAAAGGGTGAAGAGTAAA
>JBBDYD010000079.1:13691-17138 GCA_040901865.1 Bacteroidota bacterium
AAGAGTAAAGGGTGAAGAGTAAAGGGTGAAGAGTAAAGGGTGAAGAGTAAATAATGCCATGGTGGTGAATCGTGAATGGTGGAACAAAACTCAACAACGAATGAACGAAACAACGAGTCAACGAGTCATTTATTTCCATCTAATACGGCTTTTGCGTTTCTGCGAAGCCCCTGGAGCTTTGTCCGCTTCACCGGACTGCGTTTGAATCGCCTTGAAAATTCCTCTTGCGTCATTACAACAAGTTCCTCGAGACGTGGGGCAGTGTTTTCCGGCCGTGCCTTGAAGTGCTCATTCTCTGTGACTTTCTGAAATCTGTTCCACGGGCAGACATCCTGGCAAATATCACATCCGTACACCCAATTCTCAAGCTGCGCCTTCAGGTTTTCGGTAATCGGTCCGCGGTGCTCGATGGTGAGGTACGAAATGCATTTGTTCGAATCGACAAGATACGGCTCGACGATGGCTCCGGTCGGACAGGCATCGAGACAAGCAGTGCATGTGCCGCAGAAATCCTCAATAGGCTGATCGGCAGCAAGGTCAACATCCGTAATAATCTCACCAAGAAACACCCATGATCCGTACTCCTTTGTAATGACGTTGGTGTGCTTCCCCAACCATCCGATTCCCGCCCGAACCGCCCAGGCCTTGTCCATCACCGGACCCGTATCGACATAACGGCGGGAATTCGAACCTGGGACTTCTTTTTGCAGAAACGTCACAAGCAGATCGAGATGCTCTTCCATCACATGGTGGTAATCATCTCCCCAGGCATACCGGGATATCTTTCCGTGCTCAGGATCCGTAGAGTGCTGTTTGTCCGTGTAGTAGTTCATCGCAACCGATACAACGGAACGGGCATGTGGAACTATTTCCGATGGATCCTCACGCTTGGAGCCGTTTCGCTCCATCCAGCTCATCGAGCCCTGGTACCCGCGTTTTAACCATTCCCCGAGATGCGCGTATTCGCCGGAACATTTTTCTGCACGTGCGATCCCGACACTCGCAAAACCGATCTCAAGCGCCTTCTGCTTCACCCGCCCTGTCAGGTCCGTTGTCAACAATCGCCCTCACAATGCACAACGACATCATTCCCGCGGACTTCTGTTCTCCACACTCTGAGCCTGCCATCGGCGTTCACGCTTGCACCCGTCCGCAAATCGAATTTCCAGCCGTGCATGGGACACGTCACGATGAACCCCTCAACTTCGGCTTCATGCAATTTCTCAAACTGCTGATGGGGACACCTGTTTCGGACTGCAAAAAATTCCTCGCCTATGCGAAAAAGGATCCCTTGGTCGCTCCCAACCGGGAAGGTTGACGCCACTCCCTGACGCATTGCGTCTTTCCGGCCAATATTGATTGTGTCCTTCTTCTCCATGCAACAAATCCGGGTTCCCGCTACTTGAACTCTAACTGTTGATCCACCATAAACCCTTTATCCGTCGATTTCACGGTAATTGCTGATATCTGCGGATCGTGCTCCAGGAATAGAATCCACCCTTCCTCTGACGCCCTGCCGAGCAGTTTCTTCTTCTCCGCGATCGTCACAAGGGGGCGCACATCGTAAGCCATGACATACGGGATCGGAACATGGGACATGGTGGGAACGAGATCACAGCAAAACAATAGCGACGTGGTACCATCGGAGATCAGGGGAAGTTGCTGGGCGCTCGTGTGGCCATTGCAGACGACAAGCCGGATGTTCGGAAACAGTTCCGGCTCGCCTTCCAGGAATTCAAGAACCCCGTGTTCGTGCAAAGGCATGAAGTCATCCTTCATGAAACTGCCGCGATCTTTTTCTGTCGGTCGTTGCGACAGCTCCCAGTGTTCACGCTGTACGTAATAACGCGCGCGGGGAAAGGCCGGAACGAGCTTTCCATCGACCATCGCCGTCGAACCGCCTGCATGATCAAAGTGCAGATGAGTCAGAATGACATCTGTAATGTCATCCGGTACGACACCACGTTGGGCAAGAGATGCCTGCAAAGCGGATTGTGAATTATCAAGTTTGTAGATGTCCTTGAGTTTGTCGGAGAATTTGGTTCCGTTCCCGTTATCCACGAGAATGGTTTTTCCGTTACCCCGAATCAGAAGACATCGTGCGGCGAGGGCTATCCGGCCCCGTTCGTCGGGCGGATTGCTTTTGCTCCAGAATACCCAAGGGACGATCCCGAACATGGCGCCGCCGTCCAACGCGAACCGTCCGGTTTCTATAGCCTGAATCTCATAAGAACCGATGTGCAACGGGTTTTGTGCCGGCCAGGGATGGCTCATTGAAGGTGAATTTGGGGAAGAAGAGTCAAGTCGAAAGAATGGCGGTCGCCCTGCTCAAGGGCAGTCATCTGGCTCAAGCAGATATTGATTGCGTCCATCAGGGCTCGGATATCGACGCTTTTGTGTAAAGGCTGATAGGGCTCTAGTTTCTGCAGACCCTTTGAGAGTTGGCTCCGGGCTCCCCGAACATTGCCGCAATCGAGGTGATAGAGTCCGGCGGCAATTTGAATCAATCCCTGTAAGAACGTCCGGTCGGTTTCACGGTATTCATGCCAGAGATCCTCCCATACCTCATGCGCCTCAAAATAGTCCCGGCAGTTGAATACGTCCAATCCCTTCTGAAACCGGTCATCCATACATGACCAGTATACCGATTAGTCCCTGAAAATTCAATGAAACACCGGGATGAAGCGGATGCCGGAATATTGGAATAATGGAATATTGGAACAAAGACATCGGTTCCATTTTTCCACGCCTAAGCACCACAATCGTCTTCCAACATTCCAACATTTGCCATCGTTGGGAGATCAACGAACCTTAAAGATATCCCTTCTTCACGATGGTTCCCTTCTCATCATAAACGTACAGCAAAGGAACTCCCGTGGGGATGTTCAGCTCGATCACTTGTTCCTTCGAGAGGCTGTCCAGTTTCATGACTATCGATCGAAGGCTGTTGCCGTGGGCGGTGACAATGACGTCCAAGCCGGCGCGAATATCAGGAAGGATTTTCGATTCGAAATACGGGAGGGTGCGCGCAGCCGTATCTTTCAGACTTTCGCTGATCCCCTCAGGATTCAATTCCGTTTTTTCCTTTGGCGGAGGGATATCAAAACTCCGCCTCCAAAGCTTCAATTGTTCTTCTCCGTACTGCTTTCCAGTTTCGGCTTTGTTTTTCCCTTGCAACGCGCCGTAGTGCCGTTCATTAAGGGCCCTGTCGAACTCAACCGGGATTTTTTCCTGTCCGATGATTTTCAGAACAATGTTGAGAGTGTCGATTGCGCGTTTGAGAACGGAGGTATAGGCCTTGTCGAATTTGTAGGATTTGAGTTTTTTGCCGGCATTTCGGGCTTCTTCCTCTCCCTTGGGGGAAAGAGGAACATCCACCCATCCGGTAAAGCGGTTTTCAAGATTCCATTGGGATTCGCCGTGACGCAAGAGCACGAGGTTGGGCAT
>JBBDYD010000079.1:17238-35640 GCA_040901865.1 Bacteroidota bacterium
ACAAAGAAATACCTCGCCTCTGCATTATGCACGATGATGGCGGATGTTGATTGCTCAGGCTCCAGCTGGAATTCCTCCGTCAGCGTAACGCCAATGCGTTCGGGTTGCAGGAGTTGGAAAAGCTTCGTCTGATCCTCCAGATTAGGGCAGGCGGGATAGCCGAAGCTGTAACGGGAACCCTGGTAGTGCTGACTGAACAGCTTGCGAATCTCACTTGCATCCCTCCCTGCGATACCCAACTCTTCCCGTACCCGTTTATGCCAGAGTTCCGCCAACGCCTCTGCAGATTCTACACTGAGGCCGTGAAAGTATAAATAGTCTTTGTACTTGTGAGCCTCAAAAAGCGATTTCGAATATTCCGATGCCTTGCGTCCAACAGTAACAAGATGAAACGCTACGACATCCATCCTGCCGGATGAAACGGATGCGAACAGATCCGAGATGCAAAGCCACTTCCCATCCTTTTGGCGCGGAAATGAAAACCGAACCGCTTCGATATGCTTATTTCCGGGCTTTTGAATTGGATGGTAAACGATCAAATCGTTGCCGTCTGATTGGCATGGGAAATATCCGTAAACGACCTTTGGACTTAGCAGGTCCTTTTCCCTGACTAATTGTTTGAGCTTCTCAAGATCCGGATGGATTTGCTCCTTGAGGATCTTCTGATACTCCGCTTCAGTGAGTTTTCCGCGAACAACCCTCCATTGTCCACGTATCAGTGCCACTTCGTTGATGTATGGGAATATTTCATCGAGGGAAATCGATTCCACGACTTTCGATCCCCAAAAAGGAGGCTGAGGAATCGGAGAATCGGAGCTCACCAGGGGCCGGCGGACTTCTACAATCTGTACGGTTGATTCCAGAACCTCCGTCACCACAAGCCCCTCTTTTTCGATCAATGCAATTTTCGCTTCCGCACCCGTCAAGACTTCCTCGTCATTGCCATTTTCACGATCAGCGAGCACTCCGGGTGCAACCTGCCCGCCTGCCTGCAGGGATTGCATGAAGTGCAGTCCGTCAAACGCATCGTTGGCATACGAAAGGACCCCGCCGTAGAGCGGACGTAAATCCTGTTCAACGTAACGCCTGGTCAAAGCGGCTCCTCCAAGAATTACCGGTATCCTGATATTCCGTTCATTCATAACTCCCAGGTTTTCCTTCATTACGAGCGTCGATTTGACCAGCAATCCGCTCATTCCAATGGCATCGGCTTGACTTTCCTCCGCGGCCTTCAGCATTGCTTCAATGGAACATTTGATTCCCAGGTTCACGACTTTGTATCCGTTGTTCGTAACAATAATATCGACGAGATTTTTTCCGATATCGTGCACATCTCCTTTGACGGTGGCGATAACCATCGTCCCCTTCCTCGAGTCATCCGATTTCTCCATGTGCGGTTCAAGGAAGGAAACTGCTGCCTTCATCACTTCAGCCGACTGCAGCACGAATGGCAACTGCATTTGTCCCGAGCCAAATAAATCACCCACGACTTTCATGCCGTCCAATAGGATTGTATTGATGATCTCGAGGGCCGAATGGCTCTTCAGCCCTTCTTCCAGATCAGCATTCAGCCCAACGCGCTCTCCGTCGATAATCCTGCTCTTGAGACGCTCTTCCACCGTGCCGCCTCGAACCCGCTCCTGGCGCTTGTCCCCCGTGAAGGTGGATGAAAGGGCCAGCAGATCTTTGAGCGGATCGGAAACGACCTGTCTCGCTTCACCAACTCCCTCGAATACGCGATCATCGTAGATCAATTTCCGGCATATTTCGCGCCCGCGGTCGTCAATCTTGTAGAGGGGCATGATCTTCGATGCGTGCACAATGGCCATGTCGAGTCCGGCTTCCACGGCATAGTGCAAAAACACGCTGTTGAGCATATGGCGCGCGTGAGGAGACAGTCCGAACGAGATGTTGCTGACTCCGAGAATCGTGTGCACGTCCGGAAATTCTTGCTTGATCAGCCGGATTGCTTCGATTGTTTCGATTCCCGCCTTGCGGAATTCCTCGTCGCCGGACCCAAGAGTGAACGTCAGCGTATCAAAGATCAAATCCCGCGGTTTCATTCCGTACTTCCCCACAGCGAGGTCGTAAATCCGGCGCGCCACGGCAAGCTTGGCAGCTGCGGTTTTGGCCATTCCCAGTTCGTCGATGGTCAAGGCAATAACGGCGGCCCCGTACCGTTTGCACAACGGGACTATTATGTCGATGCGCTTTTCTCCATCCTCCAGGTTGATCGAATTCACAATCGCCTTTCCGCCGATGAGCTGTAACGCCGACTCGATCACCGGGGCCTCGGTCGAATCGATCACGAGCGGAGTGGTAATCTGCGTGTTGAACCTGAAAATGACTTCTTTCATGTCGCGCTCTTCATCACGGCCAACGTAGGCAACACACACGTCCTGAAGATGCGCCTGGTCCTTTACCTGCTCGCGCCCCATTGCGACGATGCCTTCCCAGTCTTCCATCGCAAGAAGGTCCTTGAAAAGCTTGCTCCCGTTTGCGTTGGTACGTTCCCCGACGAGAACAGGGGGCGGATCGATGTGCAACGGTGAGGACTGATAGAGACTTGAGGCGCTGGGGACAAATTCGGGATTCCTGCGGACGGGTGAAAGACCGCCGACCGCTTCCACGAGCTGTCTGATGTGTTCTTTCGTTGTCCCGCAACATCCACCCACCACCTGCACTCCCAGGTCTTTTACGAAATGTGAGAGGAAACGAACAAGTTCCTCTGGGGTTAAATGATAATGGGCGTGCCCCCCGATATTTTCAGGAAGACCGGCATTGGGCATGACGAAGATGGGCATGGGACTGCTTGCGGACAATGTGCGGATGTGTTCCGACATTTCTTTTGGCCCTGTGGCGCAATTCATTCCGAACACATCGACATCATAAGGTTCGATGGCGGTCAAAGCCGCCGCGATTTCGGTTCCGAGTAACATTGTCCCCATTGTTTCGACGGTCACGGAAACAATGATCGGTACACGCGTTTTGATCTCTTTGAAACAATCGTGAATACCGGAAAGAGCTGCCTTCACTTGAAGCAGATCCTGACACGTCTCCACCGACAGGAGGTCAACGCCGCCCTCTATCAGCCCCCGAGCCTGAATCTGATAGGTGTTTGCCATCGCGACGAAGCCCATATGGCCCAATGAAGGAAGCTTCGTTGTTGGACCCATCGAGCCTGCCACAAACCGGGGGTGGCCCTTGGTGGAATACTCATGGGCCATTTCTTTGGCAATGACAGCGGCGCGGTAATTCAGATCGTAGGCCGAATCCTGCAGACCATACTCTGCAAGCACGATAGGGGTCGATCCGAACGAATTCGTTTCGATGACATCGCAACCGGCCTCAAGGTAGTCTTTGTGCACAAGCCGAACCGCGTCGGGCCGGGTGACGACCAGGTTTTCATTGCATCCTGCGAGGGGTTCTCCGCCAAAGTCATCCGGAGTAAGGTTCTGCCCCTGCAAATGGGTTCCCGTAGCCCCATCGAATACGACGATTTTTTCCTTCAGTATGTCGGTGAAAGTCTTGGCCATTTGTCTTACTTCAACATTCGATATTCGACGTTCGGCATTGGAAGTTTCTTTTCCACTGCTTATCGCCTTCACTCATCACTCTTTACTCTTCACCCTTCACCATCTTCACAAACAAAAATCCCCAGCGCTCGGCGCCGGGGCTTCGGGGGAAAAAATCCGTTTCCGACGCTTTAGCTTTTGATGTTCGCTGATTTCGCTGATTTAAAACGCAGATTTCAGATATCCGCGTGTCAAGGTGTTCTTCCAAACACCTTTCTCTTTATCTGGACGCTCGATCCGAAATTGATAAGAAGCCCGACTTGGAGTCCTGAGGTCTTCAGATAATGCAACAACTTCTCTTCAAAACTACTTTCAATATTCTTCACTGCTTTGATTTCGACCACAACCATATTCTCAACGAGGAGATCAACGACGAACCCGCCTATTGGCTCACCGCCATAGTTCACCGTCAGATGCTTTTGTTGTTCGAAATTAATCCCGAGTGACTTTAGCTCTTTGACAAGAGCGTTTTCGTAGATCTTTTCCGGAAACGAATGACCCAAGCGGTTGTGAACCCGGAAAGCCGCTCCGATAATGACTTCTGTGAGCTCCCCGTGCGGATATTCCTTCTCTGGATATTCCATATCCCCCCAATCAGTAATCAGCGACAAATCAGCGAAATCAGAGCAAAACAATCTAGGGATTTAGAACGATTTTACCAAACTGCTTTCCCTCTTCCAACAACCGATGAGCCTCACGGACCTCTTTCAGCGGCAAGCAGCGATCGATCACGGGCTTCAATGCGCCGGTTTCAAAGAAACGCAGAATCTTGATCAGATCGCCCTTCTTCCCCATGGTCGATCCGAAAATCTGTAGCTGCTTGTAGAACACGTAGCGCAGATCCGTTTTCGCTTCATGACCGCTCGTGGCCCCGCATGTGACAAGTCTCCCGCCCTTCACAAGACTCCGGATGCAATCCTCCCAAACAGCCGCGCCAACATGCTCAAACACCACATCGACGCCGCGCTTCGCGGTCAGTTTGCGCACTTCGTCCGGAACATTCTGCTTTCGGTAATCAATGACCTCATCGGCTCCCAGGAGTTTTGCGTGGGCCGCTTTTTCTTCCGAACTCGTCGTCGCGATTACGCGCGCGCCGTGAAGTTTCGCGATCTGAATGGCTGCGCTCCCCACACCGCTCCCAGCCCCCACAACCAGCACATCCTCTCCGGGCTGAACACGCGCCTTATCGACCAGCATTTGCCAGGCGGTCAAAAACACCAGTGCCCCTGCCGCAGCCTGATCAAATGAAACCGCCGAAGGGAGCTTCAAAACATTCCTGCCGGGAACGGATAAATATTCTGCATCTGCCCCGTCGCGGTGTTCCCCGATCAGCAAGTAGTCCTTGCACAGGTTATCAGATCCGTTGAGACAATGAACACAGTGTCCGCAGGAAATCCCCTGTGCCACAACAACACGATCTCCCACCGCTACGTGAGACACTCCCTGACCGATACTCACGACGACACCGGAGGCATCGACGCCGGGAATAATCGGAAGCTTGAACTTGACACCAGGGAGGCCTTTGCGAACCCACAGGTCCAAATGGTTGAGCGATGTTGCCTTTACCCCAATAAGAACATCAGAGGGGCCCGTCGCGGGTGGCGGAATCTCCTCGAGGACGAGCTTGTCCAGGCCCCCATGCTCATGAATCCGGATGCAATACATTAGTTGGAGTGAACTGCTTCAGGGATGGGTGACGTAGCGAAGGAAAACGAATACACGCGCGCTGTCGGATCGGAAGTCTTGAGCGCAAGGACATACTCGCCAAACTCTTTGTTTTTCACGAGGTTGAAAACACCGGGCTTTTTGACGAGCAATCCTGTGGAACCGTCTGGATTATCCCGAATATCCGGCCCTCGCCTGCCCGCCGGCAGCCATTCCCCGTCCTGCTGAATGAGGAACATCGAGGGCGAATCACCCGAGGCCAGAACGGCATACACATCGGCGCCCTCGTAGCGGACGATCACCACCCCCTCCTCACCAGGGCCGCCATCAAACCGAATGAATTCTTTTTCATTCATCCATTTGCCCTGCAAATAGAACCGGCCAGGCAAATAAAGGCCGTGATCTGCAAACTCCATGGTGCCTTCCGGACAATATCCCTCCGGATTCCCAAACGCCCCGCGCAGGTACCCGGTCTGAATATCCCCTGTCGCCCGGTAGCAGAGAATTCCAGGAATATCTGTATCGTGCAATGGTTGAGAGAGTTCCGGCAGCTCGCCATGAAGGCCGGTTTCTGCCAGGAGCGATTGGATGATCCGCTCGACCTGATCGTACCCGCCTTCCCCTGCCCGCGAGTATCTTACAAATCCGTCTTTGTCCAGAACGAACATCGTGGGCCAAGTGCGGCTTCCGTATGCAGACCAGATAATCGCATCATTGTCCGCTATAACGGGAAACTCGATGCTCAACTCTCTGATAACCGTCTCAAGATTCTCTCTGTTGCGGCCAAACTGAAACGCCGGTGTGTGGATCCCAATCACGACCAGTCCGATCTCCTGGTATTTCTTATGCCATTCTTTCAAATACTCAAAGGAACGGAGAGAACCGATGGAGGCATAATCCCAGAATTCCAGAACAACAACATATCCTTGAAGATCGGCAAGAGAAAAGGCCGCGGTGTTGAACCAGAAGTCTCCAAAGAGACCCGGGGCTTTGTGTTGTCGCGTAGGATAGTTTAGCATATCAATAAAAATTTACCAAAATACGAGAGGAGAAGCAATGAGGGTTAATCTTTGTATTTTCGCCAAGATACGCCATAATGTTCACCAAAGAGCACAAAACACACAGAAAGGTTCAACCATCTTTGTGATCTTTGTGCATTTCCCCGCTCCAACGACCGTAATTGAACTCTTGAAGTTCGGTCGGGCGGGTGTGTGCCTTGTGTTCTAATCCCTGCATTATAATTTCATCGTCCGTCAGGTTACAAGGGAATACGTAAACTCGCGAGCCGAAAATCCGAAAACCCCGAACGGAGAGCCGCATCAGGAGGTGCGAAATTGTCGGAAATTCTTCTAATTTCTTTCCTGAGACTCCACGCCGCAAATCCCCCGGCAATGCCGATGGCCATTCCGCCTACTATATCGCTCGGATAGTGCACTCCGAGATATACTCGCCCATAACCAACGGCTCCAGCCCAAAGAAACATCGGGATCGTTATTGCCAGATCGTTATAGGATAAGGAAATGACGGTTGCAATGGTAAAGGCCTGCGAGGTGTGGCCGGAAGGAAAGGAGAGACCCAGAGTGGACCATTGGTGTTTCACCTTGACGCCTTCAAGGGTGTCAAACGGCCGCGGCCTTCCAATAATCTCCTTGAGCGCGAGGGTGACACCGAGTGTCATCGCCTGTCCCGCCGCCGACATAATCCCGACCTGCACTGCAGTGTGATTATCCGCCGCCGCCCCAACGACAAAGAAGCCAAGAGGGATCGCACCAAAACTTGGGAGGCTCGAGTAATCCAGATACTCCAAAAACCCGTCCCGGGCGGGATTCTGGCTGTTGTTGATTGCTCGGAAGAGGCGAGTGTCGGGATCGGAATGCTGCCCGAAGAGAGGAAAGGCGCAGAACAGCGTTACGAAGAAAGCCCGTCGAAATTGGGCCATCGAGTTACCGAAGGGCTAGTTGATATCCATCATAACTCTGCATGATGTTCTCGACATACTGCGTTGTCTGCTTTGTATCACGAAAGTACCCCGCGCGGGGGGAGCCGCTTCCCCATACCCTTGCATGAAGCGTCCGATAACGTTTTGTAAGCATGGGTAGTGCGTCTTTTACACCTTTCCATGTATTCGGATCGTCACCCATAAACCTGGCAACATCCTGAGCATCCTTGATCCGATTCAGACCAGCATTGTAGGCAGCAAGAGAAAGTTTTATTCTCTCGTCTCCTTGGGAATCGTCAAAGTGTCGATAAAGTGACTTAAGGTGAAAGATCCCAGCCTTGATGTTGTTATAAGGCGATTTGGCGTTCTTGACCCCAATCTTCTCCGTTACTTCTTTGGCCGTAACCGGCATAATCTGCATCAAACCGTAGGCCCCCTTGCTGCTCACAACCTTGGGGCGGAAGCTCGACTCCTGCTTCATCACGGCAAGCACAAGCCGCCAGTCTACCTGATACGAATACGCATACTTTTGGATAATCGGACCATATTTGAGGAGCGATTCAGCCGTTCTAAGATCAAGCTCTTCGAGTCCGATCGACGTCTCAATTGTGGTCGGAATCCCCAATTCAGGTGCTTGCCTGGCCGCAAACTTGAACCCTGGATTCGGCTCCGCGCATCCCACAAGAACCGTTATCACAACTAAACCTAAGAAAATCTTCAAGAAAGCTCCTGCTCTTTCCCTACCGTTATCCATTAGCAGCTCCTTTCTATTCAATAATGAATCTGAACAGTGGGAGGACTATCAGATAACCTTAACCATTTATGACAAGGACTTGGAAAATGAATGGTTTAGTTAAAAGTAGATTCACAAAGATAAACATTCGAAATTCACTGTCAAGAGGGGGGAGTTGCGATTATTCAAAAATGACGTTTTCTGCCAGAATTCGGTGATTTCAGTGATGGAGGCAGGAATAGGATGGACCACGCCAGGGAAGATTATTCAATTCCCAACGTGTCAGTCCGTGTGTCAAAATGACATTACGACTTCCGGTGGGAAATCAGAGTTGTGAGGTTGTGATTAGCGACACTTAATAAACGACATGAAATCGATTTTGTCTTTCGCGGACCCATGAAATACGACCATCCGAGTCTACAAACACGTCCTCTTCCTGGGCCGACCGGACTCCCTGGTTATTCCACTCGGTGACAGGTGTGGTTGCTTGAAGTTCGATGGAAAACCAGGTGTCGGGGAGAACCGGAACGTCTCCTCGCCCGGGGACACCTTGTTGGCGGTCCCAGAGCCCTATGAGCGGACCCGCTCCATGGCCATGCTCGCCGATAGGGTGTGTGTACACCGTGCCGCTGATTCCCTCGCTTCTCATCTGTTTCAGCGTAGCCGCGAGGATAACATTCCCAGTGAGTCCGGGTTTCATTTCTTTCAAATGTATATCCTGGAGCCGGTTGCTCACTGCGAGAATATTCTTTATTCCTGCCGGAACATCAGTCTCATCTTTCCTTAGGACATATCCCATATGCTGAGTGTCTGTATTCAGCCGCATAAGCGTTATCCCAAAGTCGCAATGCAATACGTCGCCACGTTCAATCACCGGGTTCGGATCCTCAATCGATGCGACCCCCGACCGCTGGATATCCACGCTCGGCTGAAACCATGTTCCGAATCCAAGGTCCGCGGTTCTTTGACGCATCCACCAGACCACATCCTGTGTTCTCGTCGTACCCGGTGTGATCACTTTGTTTGAGAAGGCCTCATCAATAATGGCATGAACCGCTGCCATCATTTCGCGATACACTGCTTTCATTGCAGGGACACGGGTTGAAATGAAATCAAGGGCCAGTCGGTCTATCCGCACAATTCTCTCCGCATACTCCGGTCCCAGTGCCTCACGAAGTTGTTCCCACTCCCCTGCCGTGAGCCCATCCGAGAAGGCATGAGTCTCAGAAATATTCACGACAATGTTCGCCGGTTGCCTCTCCCTGACAACTTTTGAAAACAGCTTCCACTGTTCCTTTCCCCACAGCTCGGCAATGATCCCAAGCGTGGTATCGCGATACACCGTATACAATCCGCCTTGAGAGGACCCGCCAAGAGCAAGTCGCTCCACTCCTTTTTCTCTCCCCCTGTCGTAGAACACGTAGATAGTTCGCCTACGAGCCGCAAGAGTCGTGAGGGAGACGAGGGACGAAAACACAGGGTCTTCATTATATTCGCGCATCGGAATGACCCACATTGCGACACCATGCTCGCGCATTAACCGGGGCAACACGACGTCCAGACGATATCGAAGCCATTCCTGATGAACGCGGGCCTGCTCACGCAGCGCAGGAATGGGGTTGACCGGCCCCTGAGAGAATACACCGCCCACAACGAGAATGATAAGGACTGCCAAATACAGCATTCGTTTCATGATTGCTCCGCGGAGTGGTGGTAAACTGAAGGAAGGGTTTATAACACTTCAACAACCTTGTACCTGCTTTTCTGCCCGGATCGGATTGAAATCTGACTCTTGGGCTTGTTGAGAAACTTGGCAAGAAGCTCAATGACCTTCTTGTTTGCCCGGCCCTCGATCGGCGGAACGTTGACCTGCACAAGGAGGCCGCCGTTGTCCAGAACATGAACGGCATTTTTGCGGGCGTTTGCCTTCACGATGATTGAAAACTTCATGACCTGCGCGAGAACTTTTGTTCAAGGTCCTCGATCTTCTTCAACCGGGTCTGATGCCTTCCCCCACCAAACCATGTTTCGAGCCAAACGGACACGAGCGTTTTCGCCTGTTCGATTCCCATGGTCTTTCCGCCAAGTGTCAGCACATTGGCATCGTTGTGCTCTCTACTGCTCCTGGCCGCGAATTCGCTCGTCGGCGCTGCAGCTCTGACTCCCGGGACTTTGTTGCAAACAATCGCTGAGGCAATTCCCACCGAGTCGATCATGATTCCCCGGTTCGCACTCCCCTGCGCTACCATCGAGGCCACCGCGTAGGCGTAGTCAGGGTAGTCACAAGGCTGTGCCGAATGTGTGCCAACATCGGCAACAGTGTATCCCGATTCCAGCAAAAAGGCCCTTAAAAGCTCTTTCATGGCAAACCCGCCATGATCGGAACCAAGGGCCAGAATCTCGGTCTTCTTCTGCCCACTTGTCGGACGGTGCATGGCAATGGAGTCCCCCTTCGATTGCACTTGCGCAGATTGGCCGGACGCACTGAAGGTGATATTCAGTCGAGTTGCCGCATCCCTCGCGGAAGGCGTGATAATCGTTCGCTCGTCAACCGAAACGACTTTTGTTCCCTTCCGGGATGCTTGGAGGACATCATGCTCCGTTATGAGTTTCGACGCCATACTACTTCCCATCTCCCCAGCGAAGGACTTCGAGTCGGACCTTTGCCGTGCCTGTCTGAATCAGGCTTACTTCCTTCGCGGCACCCAGGGAAAGGTCGATGATCCGCCCATCGACAAACGGACCGCGATCATTCACTCGAACAGTGACGGTTTTGTTGTTGGTGAGATTGGTGACAAGGATGCGCGTTCCGAACGGGAAGGTCCTGTGCGCTGCGGTGAGCGAGTTCATATCGAACGTCTCACCGTTGGAAGTGAGTTTACCGTGAAAATCATGGGCATAATAGGATGCCACACCCTCCAGAGTCAGGAGTGCCTTCCCAGTAGACGGCCGCAAGGTGCCGGTCACAGAACTGTCGCCCGCGGGTTCGGGCCCGATTTCCGGCCTCGAATCGTTTGTACCCCCGTTTCTAACAAAACGCGGAGACGTTTGGCAGGCAAGCATGACGGCACACATCGCAACGACCCCGCGTGCAATTGCAACGGCTTTAAAGGAAATCATTCATTTGCTTCCGCCGGATGAAATCCACAATTTCCTTCACATCCTGTGATTGCCCTCTGCGGCAAACCAGCACGGCATCGTTCGTCGAAATGATAATAAGGTCGTCAACACCAACAGTTGCCACGATCCTTGAACCCGCATCGATGTAATTGTTGCTTGAGTTCCTTGTAACGGTCAGTCCTTTTATGTTATTGCCCTGATCATCCTTCGGTGAAAGTCGTACCACTTCGTCCCACGACCCCACATCACTCCAGCCAAAATCTCCTTTCACCACGTACGCATTCCCCGCCTTTTCCATCACCCCGTAGTCAATAGAGATGCTCCGAATACGGCCATACACCTGTTCCAGAGCACTTTTGAATCCCTGCGACTGCAATGTCGGTTTCAGGAGGTTCAACTGCTCGTTGAGTTCCGGCAGGTGGATTTCGATTTCCTTGAGAATCGCCGAGGTCTTCCACACAAACATCCCGCTGTTCCACAAAAAATCCCCGCTCTTCAAAAACCTCTCAGCGGTCTCCAGGTTCGGCTTCTCCGCAAACGTTTTGACACGAAACACTTCGTTGTTCTTGAAAACGGGGTCAGTCTCATCAACAGAATACTGAATATAGCCGTACCCGGTTTCGGGATGGGTTGGTTTTATTCCGATCGTAATCAATCCCTCCGTTCGTTCGGCTACATCGACAGCCAGGGCGAGAACTCTGCGGAATTCCGCCTCATCGTGGATCAAATGGTCGGCGGGTAGAACGATCATTACACCGTCCGGATCCAGGCGCTCGATCATAGACGCAGCGAGGGCGATACAGGGGGCCGTATTGCGTCCCACCGGTTCTGGTAAGATGTTTTCACGGGGGATGAACGGAAGTTGTTTGACAACCTCTTCGTAATGCAACGTGTTGGTAACAACAACCGTATTCACGCTGGGGATCATCGGCTGGACCCGAGCAACCGTGTTCTGAATCATCGTTCCTGTTCCGAAAATCTCAAGCAACTGCTTTGGATTCTTTTCCCTGCTCTTGGGCCAGAACCGTGATCCAACCCCTCCTGCCATGATCACCGCAAACGTGTGCGCCATTCAGTCCCCTATTCGAACAATGATTTGAAGGTCCGTAGAATCTCCGTTCCTTCTGCCAGGATACCGCTGCGGCCGTCGGGCGGGGCCTGCGCCCAGAGTGAAACGGGACCCGACACGTTCGAAAGAATATTCATAACTCTCACATCGTCCATGAAGCCATTCTCTGTGATGTACCGCAGAAATTCGACCAGATGCGCGCAAAACTCGCGCAGATCATCCGGCACGCCGCTTCCCTCGGGCATCATGGCAGTCGATTGAGCCAGAACAGACTGAACCAGCCCGTCGCGCTGATCGGATCCGCTTTGCATGGCCTCAACAAATTTCTCCATCAGCGCCGCAAATTGCCCTTCTAAACCGGTTGCGGGGCCCGGAGGCGGTGCATACGATGCCTTTTCAGAATCATCGATCGGTCCGGCTGTTTCCATCTGCAAATGAGTGGGCATTTCCGGATTTTCCTCAACTGTAGCGGGCGGCTCCTGGGTCCCCGGTGCGGGAGTAAACTCTGCCACGGCTTGATCAGCTCCTGAGGACGGCCCTCCACCCAGCGGGGTGACTCCCAGGTCACCAATGGCAAACCGGAAATGCGATACAATCAACGATTGTTCCTCGGGCGTGTAATCAAGCTTTGACGGATCTGCCTCGACTCTCTCGGCAACCCACATGATTGCAAGTGCAAATGTGCTGAATCCGGCCACTTTATAGAGACTTCGCATCTCGCTCTCAAAATCCTCCGACTCGGCCAGCTTCCGGCCGATCTTTGCAAGGGTCAGGCGATAATCGTCCGTACTGGTCTGCCCTTCCGCCACATTCTCCATCAGCGATTGAATGTATTGCTGCGCTCGTGTCATGACAAAGAGACCCTCGGTACTCGTGATGAGATGGCACAACAAATTTCGTAGGGAATTGTACCCAGGCTCCCCGCCAGATCCCAGGCGGAAATCCGATCTCCCCCCTGGCTTCCGATCAAGACCGCCTCGTCGCCCGGGAAAACTTCCTCGGAGCCAACATCGGCCATGAGCTGATCCATGCAGATGGTGCCGGCGATGGGGAACCGTTTCCCGTGGATCAGGACTTCTCCCTTCCCGGAAAGCAGCCGGGTGTATCCGTCAGCATATCCGATTGGTAGCGTTGCGATTTGTGTTCGTCGTGTCGCAACAAACCTGCGGCCATAGCTCACACTTTCACCAGGACCGATCCACTTCACGAGCGATACACGGGTCTTCAGGGTCATGGCAATTTTGAGAGGAATGCTTTCAGTGGTCGTTCTCGATGGGTAGTAGCCGTACATCATCACACCGGGACGCACCATGGAGAACGTTGACTCCGGCACGTCTAGAATCGACGCGCTGTTGGCACAATGCACCAGCCCGGGCTCCAACCCGAGTTGACGTAAACGTTCCACTTGTCGTTGAAATTCGTCAAGTTGGTGCATAAGGAATTGCTTATTGGCCTCATCGGCAGTCGCAAAGTGCGTAAAAACGCCCTGAACGGCAAGCCGACGGGCCTTGCCCAAAGCAGACACCACGGATTCAAGGTCGGCGGGCTTTACGCCGATCCTGTTCATTCCCGTGTCGATCTTAAGATGGATGGGAAGGGTTTTCTTTGCTTTTGCCGCTGAGCGCTCGAGGAAGGCAATTTCCGGGACGGAACTGACAGTAGGCTCAAGGCCAAACTCTGGAAACCATGATGCCTGATGCTCAAAGGGAATCGTGAAGACATGAATTGGCTTCCGAATACCGGTTTTTCTGAGCGTAATACCCTCTTCGGGAAATGCGACGCCGAAATAGTCCGACAAGCCGGCGGACTCGACAAACGGAGAAACCAAATCAATGCCGTGGCCGTAGGCATTCGCCTTCACCACTGCCATGATCTTGGTGCGGCTGCCGACTTTTTTTCTTACCCCACGCAGATTGAACGCAATGGCTGAAAGGTCGATTTCGGCCACCGTAGGGCGAAGTGCAGCACGCGATTGATTCCGTGGTTTTTTCTTCACAAAAGTCGAAAAAATATAAGACTTCCAACACTGAATGTCAACGAACTTAGGAATACAAGAGAACGTCCTTGCGCTGACGAAAAAATCTTTTGAAATGCGGACGCCATTCTTCTTCAAGCTCGGAAAGCACATTCGAACGCAGATTCTGTTTCGCAAGGGCCAGCAGCCGCCCTGCAATGTTCCGACTCCCGATCAATAACTGAATCGGAGGCCGGACAGTCTCGTATTCGTACGGAGGGTCCTTATATTGGAATGCCTGGGGCGCCAGATGCATCGTCGCCAATAGGACACCGAGCCCGAGCTGATACGGCTTGATACGGGCAGGTTCCAAAGGCACAAACTGCACTCCTCGGCAAGCCTTCCCAGCCCATTTATGAAACGTCGGTTCAAAAACCGTCGGTCTCAAAACAAGGCCCGAACAATCGCAAATGGACCGAATAAGGTCGAGCCATTCCTGATGCCTTTCGATGTAGGGCGCTCCGATGGTCAGAAAAGGCATCGTGGTCCCGCGCCCTTCGCTGATGTTCGTTCCTTCCAACAGCACCATGCCGGGATATACTTCGGCCGTCTCAGCAGTGGGCATATTGGGCGAGGTCATGATCCATTTGCGCCCCGTTTCCTGCCAATGCGCGGCCCTTTTCCATCCTCTCATCCGTATCACTTCAAGATCTGCTCGAAGAGCTTCTGTTTCATTCATCCAAAGCGCCAGCTCCCCGATCGTCATTCCGTGCCTCATGGGCAGCGGATACTCACCGACAAAACTCTTCGACTCATCCTCGAGGATATTTCCTTCCACCATTGTCCCTCCGATAGGATTCGGCCTGTCGAGGACAATCACTTTCTTTCCCAGCGCAGCACACCGTCGCAGAATACCGGCCATGGTATAAATAAAGGTGTAGACCCGCGTTCCGACATCCTGAATATCAACGATGACGGTGTCAAGCCCTTCAAGCATCGAGTCGGTCGGCTCACGGACGTCGCTGTATAAACTATAGAACGGGAGACCCGAAAGAAAATCCCGTCCGTGTCCGCTTTCAACCATATTGTCCTGTTTGTCGGCAAAAAGACCATGTTGAGGTGAAAACAGGACTGCCAGGCGGTTTTTCAGCACTCGCTTCAAAACGACTTGCGAAGGCACAACATGTGCGTCGACACTGGCCTGATTCAGCAAAACGCCGCACCGGCCCCATGACTTTGTCAGGGCAGGTCGACCCGCGATAACTTCAAGACCGACGGCCGTTTTCATGGCTCACAAAAATAGAAAACCCGTCGGAGAACCTCTTCGACGGGTTGATTGGAGATCGATCATCATTGATTTATTTCGCCTGGGCAACTTTCAGCCGGTTCAACGCACGGTGGAGTGAAGCCCTTGCACGTTCGATATCATTTTCGACTCCTTTTTCTGCCAGCCTCTTTTCTGCACGGTCCCGGGCGGATTCGGCCCGTTTGACGTCGATTTGATCCGCCTGTTCGGCCGTTTCTGCAAGCATCACAACCTTGTTGTCCCGCACCTCGACAAATCCCCCGCTCGTGGCATACCGTGTTTCATTTCCGTTCTCGTTGACAACCTTCACTAATCCCACAGTGGTCGCCGCCAATAAGGGTGCATGGTTCTTCAGAACCTGGAATCCGCCCATAACCCCGGGAGCCGTAAAACTGACGACCGAGGTGCTCAGGACTATTTTCTTCGGAGTGACAATTTCAAGATGATACGACTTTTCCGTCATGGACTATCCCTGCATCTTCTTCGCTTTTTCCGCGGCCTCTTCGATCCCGCCGACCATCAGAAATGCCGATTCAGGCAGGCGATCGTACTCCCCTTCGATGATGCCCTTGAATCCACGAATGGTGTCCTCCAGCTTCACATACTTTCCCTGATAACCCGTAAATTGTTCTGCCACAAAGAATGGCTGGGACAAGAACCGTTCGATTTTCCGTGCCCTTGCAACGGTGATCTTGTCCTCGTCGGATAACTCATCCATACCAAGGATGTTGATAATATCCTGAAGGTCTTTGTATCCCTGTAGGATCTCCTTGACCCTTTTAGCCACATAATAATGTTCATCGCCAACAATGATCGGATCGAGAATGCGGGAGGTAGAATCAAGCGGATCGACGGCTGGATAAATGCCCTTCTCGACGATCTGCCGGCTCAACACGGTTGTTGCATCCAGATGCGAAAACGTTGTTGCCGGGGCCGGATCCGTCAGGTCATCGGCCGGAACATAGATTGCCTGTACCGACGTAATGGAGCCTTTCTTCGTCGAGGTGATCCTCTCCTGAAGTTCGCCCATTTCCGTTCCAAGGGTTGGCTGATACCCTACGGCAGAGGGCATTCTGCCCAACAGGGCCGAAACTTCTGATCCCGCCTGTACAAACCGGAAGATATTGTCGATAAACAGGAGAACATCCTTGCCTTCTTCATCCCGGAAGTATTCCGCGACGGTCAAGGCCGTAAGCCCGACCCTTGCACGGGCGCCAGGGGGTTCGTTCATTTGGCCAAACACCAGCGCGGTCTTGTCTAGCACGCCGGACTCTTTCATTTCCAACCACAGGTCGTTTCCCTCACGCGTCCGCTCCCCGACGCCACCAAACACCGAATAGCCCCCATGGTGTTTTGCAATGTTGTGGATCAATTCCTGAATCAAAACCGTTTTGCCAACACCCGCGCCGCCAAACAATCCTGTTTTCCCCCCCCGGGTGTAAGGTTCAAGAAGGTCGACGACCTTGATTCCTGTCTCGAACATTTCTTTCTTTGTCGACAACTGATCGAAGGCAGGCGCCGGGCGATGGATCGGGTACCTCAACTTCGCCTCAATAGGGCCGAGAGCATCAATAGGCTGGCCTGTGACGTTAAGCAGCCGTCCGAGAACTTTTGGACCCACCGGGACAGATATCGGCTCGCCGCAGTCAATAGCCTTCATTCCGCGAACCAAGCCGTCAGTCGAATCCATTGCTACCGTGCGCACGCGATCTTCACCGAGTTGCTGCTGTACTTCACAAATCAGTTCTTCTTCAACTCCTTCGACATTCTTGCGGGGAATCCTCACAGCGTTCAGAATAGCCGGAAGTCCCCCGCCGGAAAAATCGATATCAACAACCGGTCCGATGACCTGTACAATCTTTCCTTCGTTCATCTGCTGCCTTTCGTTCGGATTTGAATTTTTTATCTGAAGTGCTTTGCGTGACAACCGAGCGGATCAAAATACTCCATTTTAGGCCGAAAATCAATCACTTCTTGAGAAGCGCCGAAACAATCACAGCGCCGTGATGCCTTCCGTTTTCAATGAAAATCTTGTTGTTGTATTTCCCGGCCGCAAGAGAACCGGCGATGTAAAGCCCGCCGATATTTGTCTCCATAGTGGCAAGGTCATGAATCGGGGCTAGTGTATCGGGATCGATCAACACTCCCGCTTGCTCAAGGATCGCTGTTTCCGGCCGGTAGCCGATCATGACGAACAATGCGTCAAAGGGGATCTCCGCACTTGTACGCCCTTCGACCTCAAGAACATGGGGGCGGATCCGTCGAACGCGTGCTTGGAACAGGGCTCGGATCTCTCCTGCTTTGATGCGATTTTCCAGGTCGGGGAGAATCCAATATTTGACGCCTTCGCTCAGTTTTTCGCCGCGGTGGATGAGCGTAACCCTTGCACCATTCCGAAAGAGATCCAGAGCCGTTTCAACTGCGGAGTTCTTTCCGCCAACCACCACAACCTGTTGTCCGGCAAATCGGAAACCCTCATCATAGTATCGATACACGTTTGGTAAATTCGAACCGGGCACGGGAAAAGGATTCGGACCGTCAAAATAGCCTGTGGCAACGACAACGCGGGACGTCGAGAAGAACCCCTTTGAAGACGAAATCCGAAATCCACCCGAGGCTTGCTCCAATCCTGTCACTTTGATATTCGGAATGACATGTAGATCGTATGCAGCAGAAACACCCTGGTAGTACCGAACGGCCTCACTTCGTGACGGGCGGAACCCGGCCGTTATAAACGGAATGTTCCCTATTTGTAATAAATCAGGAGTGGAGAAGAAGGTCATTTGCACAGGGAACCGTCGAATCGCGTCCGCTGCAGAACCCTGGTCTAGAACGCAATACTCCATGCCGGCCTTCGACGCCTCGATGGCACATGCCAAACCCGCAGGCCCGGCTCCAATGATTACTAGATTGTATGTTCTCTTTTCGGTCTCTGGCATGGGTCAAATAAAAAATCCGCTTACGCGGATTTTTCTAATAATCAACTCTGAGCTGGTGGTCGGACTTGAACCGACGACCTGCGGTTTACGAAACCGCTGCTC
>JBBDYD010000080.1:0-35550 GCA_040901865.1 Bacteroidota bacterium
ATATCGCCGGGGGGAAACTCGCGGAGAGCATCTGCCTGGCTCTGGATTTCGGCGTCCTGCGGCAGATTGATCTGAATGACAACCGGAAGCATTGGGATAACGATCACATTCCGGGAAACGATAATTTTCAAGAAGTGCTCGAAGCAGAATACTGGCTGTACTGGAAGGGATTTGACGGGCTGTGGAATTTTGATATCTGGCCGCAACGGGTTCCGGGAGAAACCAAGAAGGATACCATCCGGCGGTTTTCGGAGCATCTTGTTGAGTGCATTAATGCAACACGATACCGGCGTGAAATTGTGAAGCGGCTTCCACCGCCTGAAGAAATGCAGGCAATTTTTCAGGATCCTGATGAAACGAAAACCAGCAGGCTTCTCAGAACAGTCATCAATCAGAAGATCGATTTTGAAGAAGCCAGGATCGTAGTATGATTCGTCAGAACTTCCCAACCACTTATTCCGAGGCGCAGAACCCATGAGGATGAGCACAATCAACGTGTACGATCTGATTGTCGTCGGCGTCTACATGGCGTTCATGCTTGCGGTCGGAGCGTATTACTCCAGGGTGAGCAAGGGCGGCAAGGACTTCTTTGCAGGCGGCAATATGCTTCCTTGGTGGGTTTCGGGCATGTCTTTGTACATGACGAACTTCAGCGTATGGATCTTTACAGGGGGAGCGGGGTTTGCGTACTCGGTCGGATGGTTTGCCCTGATCTATTTTGGGATTGGCGGCCTTGCGTACTGGCTTGGCACCGCGATGACTGCCGCCCTCTGGCGAAGGTCGCGGTCGATTTCACCGATCGAATACACCTACACCCGGTTCAACGGGGTTACGCGTCAAATGATCGGGTGGGTCATCGTCGTCAATTTTACACTTTCGGCCGGAGTCCAACTTGCCTCTACGTCGAAGCTCCTGGCGCCGGTGTTCGGGTTCGATATCACGGCAGTTGTGCTCGTCACGGGAATTGTTATTCTTACGTACTCATTTCTTGGAGGATTGTGGGGCGTTGTCGTGACGGACACCCTGCAAGGCGTGATCCTGCTTGCGACCGTGGCAATCGTTGTTCCCGCAAGTCTCTACCTGGTGGGCGGATTTGATGTCCTCGTTGAATCGCTTCCTGCGATCGCGTTCGAACATGATTACAACGGCGTCCATTACGATGAACACTGGCTCGCTTCCATTTTTGTTGTTTCCTCAGTTGGGTTCGCGGCAGGAGGAGCGCAACGCTTCTATTCCGTGAAAAACGAAAAAGACGCCAGGAAAGTAGGCTGGCTCGCAGGGGCGATGGCGCTGACCGGCCCGGTTGTGTTTGGGATTCCCCCGCTTGTGGCGAAAGTGATCTGGCCCGACCTTGCTCAAGTGGATTTCTTCAAGCCGTACGCCGAGAGTAATCCGCAGGACCTGGTGTATCTGGGAATATGCATGCGCGTTCTTCCGAACGGACTTATCGGCGTGTTTCTGGCTGCAATGCTGGCGGCGACGATGAGCACGCTGAGTTCTGTCTATAACCTGGTGTCATCGATCCTTTCCCGTGATGTGTATCAGGGTGTGTTCCGGCCCCACACGACCGACGAACAGCTTCTCAAGGTTGGCCGGGTCTTGTCCATTGTCTGTGGACTCATCGTAACAGGACTCGCCATATTCTTTGTGAACAGCGAGTTCGGAATCTTCAATCTGCTTGTAGCCTTCTTTGTCCTATTCAACACGCCCGTCACAGTGCCGACGGCGTTTGGACTGATGTTTCGCCATGTTCCCAAATGGTCCGGCGCGGCTGCCATTGCCTGGGGATTGGTGACCGGTGGTGTAACCAGATATATTCTCGGATGGGACATCGGGCCGCAGGTGTACCTCGCCTTCATCATGACCTTCGGCGTTTTCGTCACGTCGCATTGGACGGGCCGACTCTATGAGAAAAACAAACCGGTGCTTGGTGTCCTGAGCCTCACCCTGGCAGCCCTGTTGAGTTGGTTGTTTACGGGTACGGCTGCGGCAGAACTCAGCACCATCCAGCTCGTCTTTGGTGTCGGTGCCGGGGCCGGCCTGGGTTTGAGTCTCTTTGGGTTTGCAAAACTCTTCGCGTCGCAGACACCGGAAGACAAGCAGGTGCTGGATGAGTTCTTCAGGAAACTCGACACCCCGATCGACGTCGTAAAAGAAGTATTCGGACAGGGCAAAAAGCAAGTCTCGACGTTTCCGCTTGTAGGTGCAACAGTGGTTGGCATGGGACTTCTTTTGACACTAATATTTCTGACGGATCTAACGACAGGAGAGGAGCTTATCCTTGGGATGATCATTTTCCTCATGGTGTGCTTCGGCAGCGCAATGTGGTATTTCGGAAAGAAATCCGAAATTCGTGACGCGACCCAGTATTCAATGAAATGATGCTGTATCCCTTGAACCTTAAACCTCAAACCTTGAACCTTAAGGGCCCTTTATGAAAGCTGTGAACGTCTACGATTACATCGTCATTGCGGCATATTTTGTCTTTATGCTCGGTATCGGATTCTACTTCATGAAGGTGAACAAGGGTGGCAGGGATTACTTCGCCGGAGGGAATATGATCCCCTGGTGGGTTTCCGGAATGACTCTGTATATGGCAAATTTCAGCGCCTGGACATTTACGGGGGCGGCTGGCTTTGCGTACGCAACGGGCTGGTTCGCCATCCTCTATTTTGCCACCTGGTCTGTTTCGTACTACGTGGGTTCACAAATCACAGCGGCAAAATGGCGACGCACCCGGTCCATTTCTCCCGTTGAATACACCTACACACGCTTTAATGTGACAACCCAGCAGTTTCTCAGCTGGGTGATCGCTACGAACTTTACGCTCTCCGCCGGGGTCCAACTTGCCTCAACCTGTAAACTTATCGCACCCGTCATGGGCCTCGATATTGTCATGGTTACGCTCGTGACCGGTATTGTGATTCTCCTGTATACATTTCTTGGCGGATTGTGGGCGGTTTCCATCACGGACGTCGTCCAGGGTGTCATCCTGCTCAGTATTACCTTTATCGTCATGCCCTTATCCCTGAGTCTCATCGGCGGCTTTGAAAACCTCGTGGATGCACTCCCTGCGTTGTCATTCGACCATGATTATAACGGAGTGCATTATACTGAACACTGGCTGGTGTCCATCTTTATTATCATGTCGCTCGGCACCGCTGCCGGCGGGGCACAGCGGTTTTACAGCGTGAAAGACGAGTTCGACGCCAAACGCGTGGGGAAATTTGCCGGCGCACTGTTCCTGACGGTTCCCTTCGTGTTCGGCATTCCGCCCCTCGTCGCAAAAGTGTTGTGGCCTGACCTGTCGCAAGTCGAGTTCTTCCAGCCGTATATCGGCAACAATCCGCAGGACCTTGTCTTCGTCGCGTTATGCCTTAAGCTGCTGCCAAATGGGCTTATCGGCGTTTTCCTCGCAGCAATGCTTGCCGCGACCATGAGCGCCTTGAGTTCCGTGTACAATATGGTTTCCTCTATCATGACCCGGGATATCTACCAGGGTTTATTCAAGCCGGACATGACCGACAAGGGAATGCTAAAGGTTGGCCGGATCTTTTCGATCTGCATCGGCCTAGTGGTGACGGGCCTCGCCGTCGTGTTTGTCACGAGCCAGTTCGGCCTCTTCAACCTGATGCAGGCCTTCTTCACTCTTTTGAATATCCCCGTTGTGGTGCCAACTGCGTTCGGATTGATCTTCAGGCGCGTTCCGAAATGGGGTGCGGTGGCAGCCATTACGTGGGGGTTGATCATCGGGGTGACAGCGCGGTATATTCTCGGATGGGACATCGGCCCGCAAGTCTACCTTGCATTTGTAATGACGTTCGGGATCTTTGTCGGTTCACCCGTTCTCGGAAGGCTCTATGTCGCAAACAAAGGGCGGCTGGGGATGATGAGCTTTGTGGTCGCGGCGCTGGCAGCATTGCTGTTCCTCAATACGATCGTTGTCGACGCAAATGCGTTCACAATCCCTCTGGCCTTGACGAGTGCTGTCGCTCTCGGACTCAGCATGTTTGGTTTTTCGAGACTCTTTTCTCAGGAGACTGATGAACAACGGAAGGCCGTCGCGGAGTTCTTCCAGAAACTGGACACGCCTGTCGATGTGGCAAAGGAAGTGTTCGGAGCCGGAAAGAAACAGATCTCGACGTTTCCACTCGTCGGGGCGACCACGATCGTTATGGGTCTGCTGATGGGCCTTATCATGTTTACGGACATCGGATCGGGTGAGCGCATGATTCTTGGCGTCATGATCACGATCATGATCGTGTTCGGAGGACTGATGTGGTACTTTGGAAAGAAATCGGAGATCCGCAGCGCCGCACAATATTCAGAAAGTGCTTCATAGCAGCTGCAGAAGGAGATGACTATGTTGCAACCGTTTGGTACAACGGCCCTCGTGACCGGAGGGTCACGTGGACTCGGGCTCGCAAGCGCCGAAGCACTGGCGGAGGCCGGCTGTGACGTTGTGATCAACCACCACAATGATGTGGAAAAAGCCCGCAAGGAATGCGATCGCCTGAAAGCAAAAACAGGTCGCAAGGTGTTCGAGATCGATGCCGATGTGGGGAATTCCTCCGCCGCCCGTGCGATGGTTGCCAAAGCTGCGGACCTTCTGGGAGACCTTGCCATTGTGCATAGTAACGCAGGGATTTGTCGGTTTATGCCTTTTCTGGAGATTGACGACGAGAACTGGCACTCTCACATGGATACGAATTTTAACGGTGGTTTTTTTGTCACACAATCGGCTGCAAAGCTCATGGTGAAAGCGCGGAAGGGCGGACGAATTCTCTTTACGACCAGTATTGGGGCATTCCGGTCAAACGCGACACAAACGCACTATTGCGCGACAAAAGGCGGATTGCACCTCCTGGCGATGGGGATGGCGCTTGAGCTCGGTAAGTACGGAATCACAGTGAATTGCATCGCACCGGGCTGGATGCACACCGATATTAACGACGTCCAGTCCCGCGACGAAGCAGCCGTCAAGCCATGGCTTGCCTCCCATGTTTCCGTCGGCAGGCTCGGAGTTCCCGGCGACCTCAAGGCCGCGGTCGTATTCCTGACGAGCAAGGAAGCAGAATACGTCACCGGATCCACGGTCCATGTGGATGGAGGATGGAACGCACAATTATGAAACCGTACACCATACGAGCCTTGAGCATGGGCGAAACGAAGGTTCCATGCGCCGAACTCTATTGGATGACAACACTCTTTGGTTGGGAGCCGCTTACGTTTTGGGCGATCCTGATCGAGAATGCCGATCGGAAGGTTCTGATCAATACCGGATTTCCGCAGGACTTCTCGGCCCTGCACAAGCACTGGACGACGTGGGCAAAGTCGGCGACCGGAGAAGAAGGGCATATTCCCGTCGTCTCGAAAGAGCAATGGATTGTCAACGCCCTCAAAAACGTCGGACTCACTCCGGACGATATCAGCGACGTGCTGATTACTCCGTTGACGTCGTACGCAACCGGTGGGCTTGATCAATTTTCCAAATCGCAGATTTGGATGTCCCGGCGCGGTTGGATGGACTTCAATGCTCCGGATCTCGAGATCCCCCAGCTTCCAAGGCACATCATTTTTCCCGATCATGTTCTGCAATGGCTTACGTCGAAAGCCGGGGAGAGAGTCAACCTGTTGCCGGACAAAGATTCCGAATTCCTTCCGGGAATCCGATCGTGGTTTTGCGGCGCGCACCACAGGTCGAGCATGGCATTCGTCGTGCAAAGCACAAAAGGGCGCATTGCCTTCACCGATGCTGTGTTCAAGTACCGTAATTATGAAGAACGGATTCCTCTCGGTCTTTCTGAATCGCTGGAAGAACACTATCGGCTTTATGCCAAACTGAAACGGGAATCGGACATCGTCGTTCCGTTGTACGATCCCCTTGTCACAGAGCGCCATCCCAAAGGAGTGATTGCGTGAATAACGAGTTCGAAAAGAAGGCAGCGATCATCACCGGCATCGGCGGCGGAATCGGACTGGAGACCGCGCGCCATCTGGCTGGTTTGGGTTGCCGTATTGTCGGTGTGGATCGAAATGAAGGGAAGCTCAAAGAGGCGATCGGGTCCTTGAAACAGGTTTCCGCGAGTCATATCGGACTGTTGAAGAACCTGCGCAACATGAACGAGGTTCGATCCGTTGTTCCGGAGGCAATCAAACAGATTGGGTATGTCGATATCGTGGTCAATGCTGCAGGAGTCTGCTATTTCACAAAAATGGCGGAGATATCCGAAGAAGAATACAACGATATCATGGACGTGAATGTCAGAGCGCTCTATTTCATTGCGGTGGATGCCGCGGAGTCGATGAAAAGCCCACGCGGCGGCCGGATTATTAATATGGGATCCAACGCAGGCAGAAAAGGACGCGCTCTGTCTGCACATTATGCTGCTTCCAAATCCGCGGTCAAGAGCATCACGGAGTCGCTTGTTCTTGCGTACGGCTCGCGGAATGTTGCGGTGAATACGGTCTGTCCCGGTCCCATCGATACGCCGATGTGGGAAGTGAATTTCAAGGGACTTAAGGGAATTACCGGCAAAGAGCCGAAGGAGTTCTGGGAACTATGGAAACAACAGACGCCCCTGGGAAAGATTGGAACGACAGCCGATGTGGCCAATCTCATTATTTTCCTGGCTTCTGAGAAGGGCTCGTTCGTCAATGGACAGGAGATCAATGTGTGTGGTGGATTTATGCTCAATAGCTAAGAGGATCCCGGGAGGTTAATGGTTGAAGGTTGGGGTCCAAATAAAAGTTGACACCCTGGTATCGCAGAGCTTATGTTCCCCGAAGGGGATAAATAATTTAGCCGGGGGCAACGCCCCCGGATTTCGTGACGGACAAAATATGAACTCTCCCTGAAGGGGAGAGATATATAACCCCTTCGGGGTAAATAGGATCCTGAGTGATGATATTGTGTTGGGGCGTTGCCCCGACCTAATTTATGTGACCCCTTCGGGGTCAGTCAGCTGTAATGGTTCCATTTGTCAACGTCACGCGTCACCCGTAACCCTAAACCCGTAACCTTCAACTTATGAACATCCAACATTCCCCTCTGATCAACCGAGACCTGCGGCAGGACGAGCCTGCAGAAGTCGGAATATCAACCCTCAAGCAGGCGTATGATGCGATGGACCGCGGTGATCTTGAGGGAGCGAAGAAGATCGCCGAGTATGCCCGGCTCGAATGGCAGGTTGTCCATGACATGTATGTCAACTGGTCGTGGGCCTTCTTTACCTATATCGCCGAGAATTTTGGCGAAGCAGAGCTCGAAAAAGCCATGCGTTCGGTTCTTGGCAGCTACTATAAGGCCAGGTACGACAAGGTTATGGCAACCGATGTGAAAACCCAACTTCAACTTACTGTGGAGGGACTGCGCGGGCACTTGATGGGAAAGGACCGCCAGGGAGAAATCGGCATTACAGAAGAGAAAGACCGGTATGTGCTGCGGCTCGATCCATGCGGGAGCGGTGGAGTTGCACGCCAGCGCGTGGAGAGCGGCAAGGAACCCCGGCCAGAACTCTTTGGCTATACGAAGAAAGCCGGTCCGCTTTCATGGGGAAAGGAGCGCGTGTGTCACTATTGCGCGCACTGTACCATGGTCAACGAGATCCTGGCAATCGAAAATTACGGTCACCCCATGCGAATCACGGAGTACCCCGAAAAGGCAGAAGATGCCTGTATCTGGTATATCTACAAGGATCCTAAAAAAATCCCGGCTGAATACTACGAACGTGTCGGCAAGAAAGCTCCTGCCGATGCACCACGCCTGAATCCGGAGAAACGTTCATGAAAACACGCACACCCAAAGACGCGTGGTCCACACCCTGGGATGCCCCGCTTGTCCCGGAATTTCCTTTCACCTTCCGGAATATCGAAATCCTGACATTGTCGTATAGAACAAGCCGTGAAGCGATCTCGGCGCTGCTTCCTCCGCCCCTCCAGCCGACCGGAGATCAGGTGGTTATCCATATTTACAACATGAACGACGTCGAATGGCTGGGAAAGTACGGCGAATGTAATGTCATGATTGGTGCCGAGATTCCAAAGAAAGCACGGGGAGGATATTCGCCCTATCTGTTTTTGAACAGCGATGTCGGACTGGCACATGGAAGAGAAGTGCACGGCCAGCCGAAGAAATATGCAGACGCTCGCGTCGAGACTCGTGGTGACCTCCTGGTCGGAAACGTCGCCAGAAATGGGATCGATATCGTGACGGGAACGATGGCCTACAAGCAACAACGAGGGACGATTGAAGAATTCAAAAAAGAGACATTCGATTTCTCTGTGAACCTGAATTACAAGGTCATTTCGCACATTGACGGAACCACTGCTATCAGACAGATAACAAGCCGCAGTCTTACTGACGTGCGTGTTCATGAAAGCTGGATCGGACCCTGCACCGTGGAGTTGCGTCCCAATATCCAGGCGCCTGTGTTTAAACTTCCCGTGCTCGAACAGGGGCTTGGGCTTTACTGGAAGGCCGATTTTACCCTCGTCGAGGGAACTGTTGTTCACGATTATCTCAAATGAACGCAAAAGTCGTCATCACTGACTGGGGGTTCCCTTCGCTTGATCCCGAACGTGGTGTTTTGAAGGGAAAGGGTGTCGATCTCCTGGAGTATCAATGTAAATCCGAGGAGGATGTAATCCGGGTTGTCGGGGACGCGGATGTCGTCATGGCACAGTGGGCGCCCGTTCGTGCAAACGCCATTGCCGCAATGACCCGATGCAAGGGGATCGTGAGGTACGGTATCGGATTAGACAACATCGATCTGGACGCAGCTCGGAGGAAGGGGATTCCTGTCCGAAATGTTCCGGATTATTGCGTCGAGGAAGTAGCCGATCATACAATGGCGTTGGCGCTTGCAGTTCAGCGACAGGTGGTGAGTGTTTTTCAGCGGCTCAAGGAAGGGACTTGGAAAATAACTCCGCCGCTGGCATTGCCCCCGTTGCGGCACAGTGTGCTGGGGCTGATCGGGTTCGGGCGAATCGGAAGGCTTGTGGCCGAGAGGGCCCGTGCCTTCGGAATGACCGTCATTGTTTCGGATCCTGTTGTCCTGGAGGCAGACCTGCGGCAGGCGGGAGCGACCCCGGCGTCGTTCGACCGGATCATCAGGGAATCCGATGTCATCAGTTTGCACTGTCCGCTCAACGAAAAAACAAGGCATTTGATTAACGGGCCGGTGCTCAAGCAAATGAAATCAACGGCGATCCTTGTCAACACGAGCCGTGGCGGATTGGTTGACCTTGATGCGGTCGTGGAGGCGTTGCGGGCCGGAGTCATTGCAGGCGCGGCGATCGATGTTTTCGAGCAGGAGCCGCTTCCGGCCGGTCATCAGTTTCTTACGCTGCCCAACGCCGTTGCGACAAGTCATATAGCGTGGTACAGCACTGCCAGCATACAGGAACTTCAGCGTCGCGCGGCGCTTCTTGCGTTGGAATTACTTCAAAAGCAACCTGATCAATGAACAATTCCGGATTCAGAATTCCTGCTTCCCTCGTGGAAGAAGAAAACAGGGAAATTGCTCCATCCCTTGGGAAGGACTATGATGCCCTTCGAAGTCAGTTGGAGAGAAGGTCCCTTGACATCGATGCGTTGACCCGAACGGCTGCTTCATTGGAAGTTGCCGTGCCTTCCTGGGGGGTTGGAACCGGAGGCACGAGGTTCGCGCGATTTCCGGGTGGCGGGGAACCGCGGAACATTCATGAAAAGCTTGTGGATTGCGCGACTATTCATCAACTCACGCGAATGACTCCGCGCGTCTCCCTGCACATTCCGTGGGACAAGCCGTCCGATACGAACGAGTTAAAGGAATTTGCCGCTGCGTTGGGATTGGGGTTTGATGCCATGAATTCCAACACGTTTCAAGATCAGCCGGGGCAAAGGGTAAGTTACAAGTATGGAAGTTTGACGCACACCGACGCAGGGGTAAGGCGTGAAGCGATTGCACACAATAAGGAGTGCATTGAGATCGGGAAACGGCTTGGCTCTCAGGCGCTTACCGTTTGGATTGGCGATGGAGCGAACGTACCCGGGCAGTCAGACTTTCGTGGAAGTTTCGAACGCTATCTCGAAAGCACGCGTGAGATCTACGGCGCCCTCCCCGCATCCTGGAAGATGTTCCTTGAATACAAGCCTTATGAACCAGCCTTCTATGCCACGGTCGTGAACGATTGGGGAACGGTCTATTACGCGACGCTGCAGTTGGGCCCCCAGGCGCTCGGCCTGGTTGATCTCGGCCATCATTTGCCCAACACGAACATTGAAATGATTGTCTCCCGCCTGATCCAGGTAAAGAAACTCGGCGGTTTTCATTTCAATGACAGCAAGTATGGAGACGACGATCTGGACGCGGGCAGCATCAAACCGTTCCAACTGTTTCTGATTTTCCATGAGCTTGTGAGCGCTTCGCTCGAGGGGCAGGGAGGGGAGTTTCGTCCGGCCTATATGATCGATCAGAGTCACAACATCACGGATCCCATTGAATCGTTGATGAGTTCGGCTGAAGAGATTCAACGGGCATACGTGCAGGCGCTTCTCGTGGATCGGAAGAAACTCAATGAGTACCAGCAGCGGAACGATCCGCTGATGGCTCACCGGATGTTGAAGGAAGCGTTCCGGATTGATGTGACGCCAATCCTCCAGCGGGCACGGGTCTCCGGTGGAGGGGCCGCCGATCCGGTTGCAACGTACCGCGCGAGCCGGTACCGGGAACGGAAGACTGCCGAGAGGCCGCCGGGTTCCGGTTCGAGTTCCGGGATCGTCTGAAACTTCACGGAAAGCACTTGACAAACGAACGGAATACACGTATACTAAATTAAACACCATTCTATTAGCAAAACGACATGCCCGTCGATTACACCGTCCCCGCGATCGACAGAACTGTGCGGTTGCTTGAGATTCTCTCCCTCTCGCCTCAGGGCCGGTCTCTCGCCCAGCTTGCGGAAGAACTGCGTGTTCCCAAAAGCACACTCTTCCGGATCCTCCATACCCTCCAGGAACACGCGGTAGTTGTCGAAGACCGCGAACGAAAAATCTTCTCGCTTGGGATGAAGCTCCTGGAATGGGGACACGCAGCGCTTTCCCGCATTGACCTCAAAAGCATCGCTCATCCGTACCTCCTCAAATTGGCCAACCAGACCCGGGAAAGCTTCTATCTTGCGATTCTGGATCAGGACGACGTCATCATCATCGATCATGTCGACACTCAGGAAGTCTGGAAAATGGTGACCCGCTTGGGACACCGGTCGCCGATTCACTGCACCGCCACAGGACTCGTTCTTGCCGCAGGATTGGACGATGGAGAGATGGATGCCATCATTCAACGCAAGGGACTGCGCAAGTTCACAGATTCAACCATCACCGCCGTGGCACGGCTCAAACGCAGGATCGCTCAAATCCGTAAAGACGGATTCTCCATCGTCGACGGTGAATACAAGGCAGATCTTTGTGCGATCGCCGTCCCGATCCGCGACCACAGCGGCATTGTTGTCGCATCCCTTATGACCGCCATTCCTTCGGAACGATACAAGAACAGCAAGAGAAGCGCCACTCGCCTCGTCGATGTGCTCACGGAGAACGGGGAACTCATATCACGCCAGCTTGGGTATCATAAGCCCAGAAAGAAGCGCGAAGCGTGAACCTTGCCCTTGGTATCGTCAGCGATGAAATATCGCCCGATTTTCAAGAAGCGATTCGCTATGGGACCGAATGGGGGCTTTCCATCTATGAATTGCGGGTCCTCCGAACCGGAAGAGTGCCGTCCGTCGAGCCGGAGGAATTTCGGGAGGTCCTCGGCCTTGTCAAAGAGCGTGGTGTAACGGTCACAGCCCTCTCACCCGGCATCTTCAAGCATACGCTTTCAAAGCAACGTGAGATTAACGCCGAGTTGAACGAAGCGCTTCCACGCACGATCGAAATGGCGGGACAACTGGGCACGAAGCTGATTATTGTTTTCGGATTTAAGCGGGAAGCCGGTGAGCCCGAAAACCGCGTGAACGATTGGCTCGAGTACATGCAGAAGGCGTCAGTGATTGCCTCGAAGGCTGGAATAACGGTGGCGATCGAAAACGAGCCGGGGTTCTGGTGCGACTCGGGTTTCAATACGGCCGCGTTGATCCGCAAGGTCGGAATGCCAAACCTTGGAGCGAATTGGGACCCATGCAATGGTTACGGAACCGCAGAAGAACCCTACCCGGCCGGATACGAGGCGGTCAAGAAGGTCATCGTCAACGTGCACGTCAAAGACACCAGGAAGGGATCTCTTATTCAGTGTGTTCCGGTGGGAGAGGGGGCTATTGATTGGAGGGGCCAGATGGCGGCAATAGTTCGAGATCGGATCGTGAACCACGTCACGATCGAAACCCACTGCCTCCCCCTCATCGAGAATTCAAAAAAGAACGTGGATGTACTTCGATCCTATCTTCGGCAGCCATAAGCTAAGAGGGCAATCCCATGAAACAGGAACGCAGGCATTTCCTCAAAACCCTCGGAACCGGAGCAGTCCTTTCCTCGCTTCCATCAACGAATCTTCGCACCGCCACCGGACCTGACGGCCAACTTCTCCATCAGGACTATCAATCGAATAACTCCGGAACCGAGTATTTCTTACTCGGAAATGGATTGATCTTTGCCGCTTTTCAAACCGCGAAAGATCCGGCCGCGGGCACGCATTGTGGCCTTATGGTCATGTCACCGGAGCATTTCGGACGGAAGATCAGCACGTATCTGTATCATCCCGAGCGCGGATTGCAAAACTCACGTTGTCACGTGGCCCATGGCGGCGTTTCGTACCTCCCCGAGCCGTCTTCCTCCACGGTCCGATGGGAATACCCCGAGGGAGTCCCAACGGTTGTCGCTGAATGGGACGCGGGTGGATGCAAGGTTCGCGAAGAGTTCTTCTGTCCTTCCGAGCATGCTGCGGTTGTCCGGACCGTCAACGTCAAGGCGCCATCTGCCGGCGCATCCGACGTCCGGTTGACGATACTCTTGTATCCGAATCTCATGTACTTTGACGAGTATGATGTTGACAGGGTGAACGGAACATTGACCGCAAAGGGCTACAAGACTCTACGCATGTTTTGCCTGAAGCCCGTGACAGTGGGGGATCGACATATGACTGCCATGCTCGGTTCCCTTGCCCCCGGAAGTGAACAATCAGCGACATTTGTCCTTTCGCTCGACGCAGAACGGCACACGGTCGAAAAAGCCGGAATCGGAGGGATGAAGCGGGAGACGTCCCGTTACTGGAGCGGTATCAGCTCAATGTCGTTTGGTCATTCGGGCCTCGATCATTTATACCGTGTTTCAACCACGGGTATCCGCAGTGCAGTGGCCCGGTCGGGCAAAATGGATGGCAGTATCTGGCAATACAACCTCGAATGGGTTCGCGATCAAAGCATGGTTGCCGCCGGGTCTGCGATGGTCGGATTGAACGATGTTTCCGAGTCTCTCCTCACCAGAATTCTCGACCGCTCTGTAGACGAGTCAGGGAAAACCGTCGATGCGAGCCGTCATCGTCCTCCGGAAACAATCGAACTTGATCAAAATGGCGAGCTGCTCTACGCGCTGTACACCCACTTGGTATGGTCCGGTAGTGATGCGATTCTTCGCGACCATTGGCCGAAAATAAAGAATGTGGCGGACTATGTTCTCAAACCCGAATTCTGCGATCCCTCCATTGGCCTTTTGAAGAATTCACGGGAATACTGGGAACGCGATCCGGCATTCGGAATACTGGAAGGATACGAGAACGCATATCAATTTTGGAACATCCTTGGCTTGAACCTGGCATCGGAGATCGCCTCGCACATGAAGGAGTCCGGTAAGGTTCGGGAATGGCGCGAAGCGTCGGAAAAGATGAAGAAGGCGTACGTTGGACACGGAAGGTTTTCACTGGTCGACAAGGGAAGATTCATCAAGCGCCGCCTGGCAAGTGGAGAGGTACAAAGGATCATGGAACCGGTCAATCGAAAATCCATGCCAAAAGACATGCCGCTCAATGTCGAATCGATTTCGTACTGCGATCCCGACAGTTCAGTCGTTCTCCCCATCGCCTTTGGCATTGTGGATCCCCGCAGTGACCTGGCATCAAAAACCCTGCAATCCGTTGAAGAGCTTTGGAATCAGCGCTGGAAAAACGGCGGGTACGGCCGTTACCACGTGACGTCGGAGCCGGATTCCCCCGGCCCCTGGCCCTTTGCGACCCTGTTTATCGCGAGGGCCTATCATGAGGCAGGAAACGACGAGAAAGTCTGGCGGGCTCTTCAATGGATGCTCGACTGTCAGGGTGCACATGCAGGGGCGTGGTTTGAATTCTACGGCGAACGGCCTTCTCCGCCGCTTCCCCCCGTGGGAATCGTTTGTTGGACGTGGGCTGAGCTCGTGGCGCTCTTCATGCACCATGTTCTTGGCGTCCGTCCGTCTCCCGCCGCACTGACCCTGCGCCCCCGATTGCTTTCCGGAATCGACGGAATCAAAGCGATGGTGAAACTGCGCGGGAAGAACATTGAGTTGAACCTGGTGCGTGACAAGCAGCAATTTGCCCTTATCAATGGTAAACGCAAACCCCTGGAACAGGGAGCGCTCAACATTCCGATCCCAATCAGCGACACCAGCATCGAAATTCACATCTGACAATGTCCGAAAAGTTTTTCGCATACAAAACACTGGCCGACCTCCGTCAGGAAGTGGAAACGATGGGGTTGGATATCTCCTTTGAGGAGAAGCCGGAGGCGGTCTTTCGAAAGGTCAAGATCGGGCACCGCGTGATTGGCAATTCACTTGGCATTCATCCGATGGAGGGATGTGACGGAACGCTGGATGGAAAACCGGGAGAATTGACGTTTCGTCGGTGGGAACGATTCGGCGATGGGGGAGCAAAACTCATCTGGGGCGAAGCAACTGCGGTGGTTCCGGAAGGACTCGCAAACCCACGCCAGTTGCTTATCAACGAAGCAAACTTATCCCCCCTTGGGGATCTATTGCATCGAACGCGTCGCGCTCATCGCAACGTGTACGGATCAGACGATGATCTTCTGGTAGGGCTCCAATTGACCCATTCCGGCCGATATAGCTATCGGAAACCGCTTATCGTGTATCATCATCCCCAGGCAGATGAGCTGACCTACCTCGACAAAGCCAATGGAATTCGAATCCCGAAAGAGTATCCCGTTCTCCAGGATGCGGATCTTGAGCGGATTGAAGACGCCTATGCCGCCGCGGCAAAACGGGCGTTCAAGATCGGATTCGATTTTGTGGACGTCAAGCAGTGTCATACATATTTGCTGAATGAACTGCTGGGAGCGCGAACACGACCGGGGAAGTATGGAGGGGACTTTGCGGGGAGGACCCGGATGATACGGAATATCCTCGGAAAGATACGAAATGAGGTGGGTGACGAGCCCTTGATCGCTTCCAGAATGAACGCGTTTGACGGAGTTCCGTTTTCAAAAGACCCGATAACCGGGGCCGGCCGGCCAATGCCATTTGCCATCCCCTACGAGTACAGTTTCGGAGTCAATCCGCAGAATCCCATGGAAGAAGATCTCACGGAGCCCATATTGCTCGTTCAGCTGCTTCGGGAATACGGAGTGGGCCTCCTGAACGTTTCGATGGGTAGTCCATACTATAATATGCATTACGGGAGACCATTTGAGCGGACACCGGAGGACGGTTATTTTGCGCCGGAACATCCGCTTCTTGGCGTTGCACGTCATTTTCGCATCACCGGAGCCATTCAACAGGCCTTTCCGGACCTGGCGGTTGTGGGAACCGGCTACAGCTGGCTCAGGCAATTCCTCCTTCCCGCCGCGGAGGCAAACATCAGGAACAAAAAGGTGACGATTGTAGCCACGGGACGCGGAGCAATAGCGTATCCGGAATATGCCCGCGACGCAATGAAGGAAGGAGCCCTGAAACAATCGCGTGTTTGTCTGGCCATCAGTTACTGTACCAACCTGATGCGTGCGAAAAACAACGAGCTCGGTCAGTACGAGGCCGGATGTGTTCCCCGTGACGATGTTTACACTGCCATTTATCAGGATCTGCTGGCGAAGAAATCAAAATCCCGAGCCCTTCGAAGCACGGCGGCTCACAAGGCCTGAACCCTATGGCGACGAAACGAATTCGCATTGCGCAAATTGGCGTCACCAATCACGGTGTGACAATTCTTCAGGCAATCCGTGATTCTGATACACTCGAACTTGTCTCTGTATTCGATGTATTGAGCGAAGAAAGCCGAACGACGGCCAGGAACCATAACGTACGGCATGCCGATTCGTACGAATCGATATTAAAAGAAAAGGACGTCGAGGCCGTGGCGCTGGTAACTCCCAATCACCTCCATGCAGTCCAAATTGCGGAGGCGTTTAGTGCGGGGAAGCACGTGTTTGTCGAAAAACCAATCACGCGGACTGTTGCAGAGGCACATCAGAGTATCATCCAGGCACGTTCCGCGCGAAAACTGCTCATGGTTGGTCACAACACCCGTCGGAGGCCCATCTTTCGTCTCGCAAAGACGATCCTTCACGAAAGGAAAATCGGCGTGATTGCAGGAGTTGATATGAACATGTCGCGGCCCGTGGGCATTCGTGCGGGATTGCCTGCCTGGAAAACGGACCCAAACGCCGCGAACCTCGTTCCCATGACACAGCTTGGAATTCATTTTGCCGATACGATTGATTATTTGCTGGGCCCTGTTGCGCGCGTTGGGTGTGTTGCCAACAACGCCGCCATGTCCGGAGGTGCCCTGGACTCAGTGTCCTCCATCCTTCAACTCGAGTCGGGGGTCCCTGTTACCTTGTCCGGATTCTATGTCACTCCGGATGAATATTTCTTACGGATCTACGGCACGAAAGGAATCCTGCATTGTTTTGTGAACGGACTAAAACTGGATCTTCTTGAAGGAGATACCCTGCGGACGGCGCTGACGAAAGAGTTTCCCAACGAAGGGTTTTCAAGTTTTCGCGAGCAAATGAATGAATTTGGCGATTGCGTTATGAATTCAAAACAACCGGAAACAGGCGGACCAGAGGGGCTCAGGGCCCTGGCGGTGATCGAAGCCATGGTGCAGTCGATTGCCACGCGCCGCGTCATCGACATGAAGGAGATACTACAATCATGAGCAATGAATCCCGCAGAGAGTTTCTTAACCGGACAGCCCTTGTTGCTGCCGGCCTTTCGTTCGCATCATGGAAATCGTTGGCCCATAGCCCGCGCACCGCATCGGATCGCCCTGTCGGTCTGCTTTTTGACGAGGCCGATCTTCCCCGCATGCGCGAAACCGTCAAACATCCGCGGTTCATTCCGTTTTGGCGCTCCCTCGCGGATGCGAATCTGGACGCAGATACGAAATTTCTGCGCGAAGAGCTCAAAGTGACGAGTCACGTGTATGATATGGCGAGGGCCAGGATCATTCTTGAACGAACCTCCTTCGCCTATGTCATTTCTCAGGACCGGAAGCAGTTTGACGTGGCAAAGCTCGCCATCGAGAAAATACTTGAGTATCCGAAGTGGGATTATTTCTACGAAGGCGGTGAGTTTTCGATTGGACTTCAGCGGGCCCCGGAAGCCACCATCGCAATGGCGTTTGCTCTTGATTGGCTGGGAAAAGAACTGTCGCCCGAATTAAGGGCCGAGATGGAGAGACAAATCGGAGAGAAAGGGGCTCCAGCCTGTTACAGAACACTGTGGGGCATGCTGCATCCGGACCGCGTACGCGGGTGGTCGCTTGACATCAACAGTGATTACCGCTATCGCGGAACCATCGACCTGAGCCGCTGGCCGATCATTCTCAATTCTACGAATCTGAAAGTGATCCCCATTGCAGGGTTGGGCATTGCCGGTTGTCTCCTGGCCGGGAAGCATCCGCAGGCGAACCGATGGAGAGATCTTGCGATTCAAAGCGCCCGTGCGTTCGCGCCGATGTTTGGAACGGACGGAAGCTATGAAGAAGGCGTGAGCTATTGGGGATACACCGCGTTGCATCTGGCCTTGTTTGCAGAAGTGTTGTACCGGCGCCAGGGGACGGACATTCGTTCGCTTATTGATTTCCCCGGGACTGTCCGTTACGGCCTCCAAATGTCCATGCCGACGAGTGGAAAACCCGGAGATTGCGTCAATTTTGGCGATGCCAGCATTGTTGGCGATACATCGGTCGCATCCTGGGTGGCGAGAAACCACAGAGACCGGATTTCACAATTTGTCGCAACACAGATCGGCAATGTCAGCAGTCACTATGCCGTCGTATGGTTTGATCCAACCGTTCTTCCCCAAACACCCGGTCCCGAATTATACGACGCGCGATTTGCCATTGACTGGGTGGTGTCGCGAACCGGCTGGGATGAAGCAAGCACGGTGGTTGCCATGAGAAGCGGACTCCCCGCAAACCACGAACATTCCGATCGGAACAGCATCATCCTGAAATCCCGCGGTGAGCGATTGTTCCATGATCCGTTCAAGGCCTCCTATTCATATACCGAGCCCCATTGGCTCCTGCGAAAAACGGAGGCGCATTCAGCGGTCCTGATCAACGGCAGGGGTCATCAATATCACGACGGGAAGGAAGGAACAAATTCTTCCTGGGCCGAGGCGCGCATCACAGAATATGCGGCCCGTGAAGGATACATGGTGACAACAAGTGATGCATCGGAAGCATACCGGCTCGTGAGCCCGTCGGTGGATCATGTCCGACGTACTCTTGTGTTCCTCAAGCCCGACGTGCTCCTCGTTCTCGACGATGTCAAATTGAAGGAAGCCGGAACAGTTCAGACAAGGTTTCAGATTTACAACGAAGACGGAAAAGGCAAAGGGTCTGCGAAAAAATCTGGATTTGTCATCGAGCGGCCGAATGCATCATTGTCCGCCATGGTGTACTCTTCGGGTACCCCGGCGATCAAAGTGAGCAAACTCGATCTTCCCGAAAAGATCGGCGTCTTCCCGTTCGTGGAAGTGGAGAATCCGGCTTCAACAGATCATAGGATCATCACTGCGTGTTCCCTGGGCGGACCCGGCGCCAGGAGAATTGATTTTACGTCGAAGCGCGATAAAGACACCTGGACCATCTCGGGAAAACAGGGGACAAGGAACTTCACTGTGATGTTTTCCCCCGGAAAAGAAGTCGAAGTACGGCAGGAGTAAGACAAACAATGCGTCTTTCCGACAAGCATTTTCAGGAAGCACTCAAACTCATTCCGTGGGGTACGCAGACGAATGCCAAACGGCCGTATCCTGCCTTCGATGAGACCATGCCGAAATATATCGTTCGCGGCAAGGGATGCCGGGTGTGGGACATGGAGGGGAAGGAGTACATCGACTATCGTTTGGCGCTCGGTCCGATAACGCTTGGTTATTGCGACGACGAGGTGGACGACGCGGTTCGACGGCAAATGCAGAACGGCGTCCTCTTCAGCATGGCCAGCCCGCTGGAGCTCGACCTCGCCCGCCTCTTGCACGAGGTCATTCCGAATGCAGAGATGGTCCGCTTCATGAAAACCGGCGAAGATGCGAACTTGAGCAACGTTCGCATCGCGCGGGCTTACACAAAGAGGGAAATGATCCTGACCAGCGGATATCACGGGTATCCCGATTGGTTTGCAGTGGAGGAGAGCCCCAACAACGGTGTGCCGAAAATGCTTCAGGAGTACGTCAAGGTTATTCCGTGGGGGAATCTCGAAGAGGCAGAAAGGCTCATCCGCACCTATAACGAACGGATTGCATGTGTCATCTCGGTCCCGTACGACCAAAATGAAGACACGAGCGGCTCGTACATCAAGCATCTTCGTAAACTCACGAAGGAATACGGGATCCTTCTTGTCATCGACGAGGTGTGGACGGGGTTCAGGATGGCTTTGGGTGGAGCGCAGGAATATTTCGGAGTGGATGCAGACCTTGCAAGCTATGCCAAGGCCATGGCAAACGGATATCCCATCTCGACATACCTTGGCAAAAGCAAGTATCTCTCCGAACTGAATCACTTCAAGATGACGACCACCTATGCGGGTGAAACCCTTTCGATGGCCGCCGCGATTGCCACCATCACGATCATGAAACGGGAACCCGTCCACAAACATCTGTGGGCTATGGGAAAACGCCTGATGGATGGCTTCAACACGATCGCCCGGGAATTGGGAGTTGAGGGGTACGCGGCCGGACTTCCTGTATCATCGTATCTGAAATTTAACACTTCCGATCCACTCTATAACTCCCGCCTGGAGTACCTCTGGTTCCGGGAATTGTTCCGCGAAGGGATCTTTGTGATTCTGCGATGGTTCATCTGTTACTCGCACCAGGAAGCGGATATCGACCTGACGATTGAGCGGGCGCGCAAGGCGTTGAAGCGCGCGCTTGATGCGGAACCCAAGGAGCGATCCTCCATCAAACCTTTTTACTGGTAGAAAGAAACCGACACAGTATGGCGAACGGACGAACATATATTGATTGCTACGCGATGGTGGGCAAGAAGGGCCCGAAGGATGTCGAATCCTTTGTTGAAACGGAAACGCTTCTCGAAGAAATGGAATGGTGCGGTATCCATGGAGCGCTGATCGCACATTCCACTGCCAAAGAGTACGATCCGAACTACGGTAACCGCATGCTCCTGGATGAACTCAGGAAAAGCCCGCGGTTGTTCGGGGTTTGGACCGTCATGCCGCACCACACCCGCGAATTCAAAAAGCCCAAGGACGCCGTCCGCGAAATGCTGGATCATGGAATCAGCGTTGCAAAGATGTATCCCCGCGTGCACCGCTACCCGTTTAGCGTGGATTTCTGCGGCGATCTGCTGGCGGAGCTCGAGAGAAACGGGATTCTCCTGATGGTCGAGGGCGGGCACTGTTATCATCCCGATCTGCTCGAGCCCATGAACCAGGTCCTCTTGTCCGAGCTTGATGTCATGCTGAGCCGCTATTCAAATCTGAATGTCGTTCTGCTCGGTTCACGCTGGGAATCCACACGGTTTGTCAATCCGTTGATGCGAAAACACCGGCGTCTCCACCTCGAGTTGTCGAACCATCAGGGAAATCGCGCCATTGAGGTGTTTGCGGATTGGTATGGCGCAGATCGGATCCTGCTGGGAACGGGGGCCTTGGAAAAATCTCCCGGAGCAGCAAAGGCCTTTGTGGATTACTGTACGATCAGCGAGGAACAAAAAGCGAAAATCAGCTCCGGCACTATCCGGCGATTGGCGAAAATCGATCGGGCTCTTCCGGCATACTCCGGAAAAGAACCGAACGATCTGATTCTCTCCCTGGCAAAAGACGGCAAGCCGCTGGACAAGATCCTGGTTATAGACTCTCATGCCCACATGTCGCACGACGGGGCGGAAGGTATCGGATTCCTGCACCAGCCGTACGGTGATGCACAGAGCATGTTTGAAAGAGCCAAACTCATGGGCATCGATTCCATGTGCGTCAGCGGGTTTTTGGCCGTTTGGACCGATTACGAGGAAGGGAATGGAATCATCGTCGATGCGATGAATCGCTTCCCCGGGTTCTATCATGGGTACGCCGCTCTCCAGCCGCAATACGTGAAGGACTGGAAGAAGGAATTCCGTCTGTGGTACGGCAAGCACAACATGGGCGGCATGAAACCCTATTATCCGCGGACGTTCATTCCCTACAATGACAAGGCCTGGGCTCCGTGGTTCGCTTACGGGAATTCAATTAACGCCTACGCGCTTATTCATCCGTCGCCGAATGTCGTCGATGAAGTGTCTGACCTGGCACACAAATACAAGGATATTTCTTTTATTCTGGCGCATTCCGGGGCATCATTCCCGGATGCCCGCCTTGCCATCGAAGTGGCAAAAAAACACAAGAACGTTTTCCTCGAAATCACCCTGACGTCGGTCACCTACCGCGTTATCGAGTTTATGGTTGAACACGTCGGAGCTGACCGTGTGCTTTTCGGAACCGATCAGCCTATGAGGGACCCGATTCCGCAATTTGGCTGGATGGCATATTCTCATTGCACGTTCGAAGAAAAGAAGAAGATGTTCGGTCTGAACATGCAGAAGATCCTCAAGCGAGTGAAGACGCGAAAATGACCGGAGTGCGCAGAAACATCGTCGCGGTCCTCATCCTTACCTTTCTGGGGTTATCAAACGCCCAGGTTGCAAGATATGAGATCAGCAACGACAAGCTTATGATTACAGCCGAAATGACGGATGGAAGATTGGTGGAACGGGTCTATGCACGCTCCGAAACCGGCTGGGAAGGAATTCTCAGGAGCGGAAACGCAGCACGTCCGGATCCGGCATTCGCGCTCAAAGGTGAAATCGTTCCCATCCACTTTACCGTGGCAAGAGTACTTGGCGCTGGTGGGCCGGCTCCTTCGCTCGTTCTCACCGTCGAAAATGAGCGCATAATGTTGCGCAAGACAATTCGCCTTCAGCAGGGCAGCTCATTTGCCCATGTGCTTGTCACAGCCGAGTTCAAGGACTCCGTTTTCCTGGAATATTTGCTCTCAACATATTCGTTTGCACTCAGGGGCCCGCTCGATTTTGTTTACACTCCGCAATTGCGTCCGGAACCCGATGATGTCATTGCCGATCATACCTTTCGGGCTCCTGCATTCATGATGCAAAAAGGAGCGCGGTTTGCAGCGATGATTCCGGACCTTGCGACCATTGACGGAAAAAACAGGGTTTCGCGGACGGGGGCTGATGTTCAGGTGGATGGCTTGCTTCCCATGATGTCCTTTGGACTTCTGCCGTGGGAAAAAAAGAACCATGTGTATTATTCTCACTCGGAAACGTCGCTTGCAACCGTTCCACCGGGGAAGCTTGAATACGGATATTTTCTTTATGTCTCTGCATCTGCTCCCGATCGCAAAGGATATCAGGACGTTGTGAGATTTCACTGGGAACAATTCGGCCACAAGAACTTCCTCGATCCGATCGGCCCGCAATCTTATCCCTTTGCAACCTATGTGCGAAAAGCCTGGTACGAATTTGTTCCGATGGTTGCTCTTGATGCAACCTACCAGGGAAAACAAATTACTCTGCTTCGGCAGGAAAGGCTCGCGTGGAGCAACAAGCTCCACAAGGCGGCAAACAATGACAACTGGTTTAACGTGTGGTTCAATTCTTTGCGAACCGCGTACGGGATGTATCTGTATGCAAGGGATGCCAAAGACGATCGGTTGAAACAACAAGCACTTGGCAATCTGAATCTTGCTCTCCTCGCTCCTCAAAAGGAAGGAATTGCTCCATCGGTATTTTATGTGGACAGCTCGGGCGGGCATTGGATTGCCGATCATGCCTGGGGCGGGATACGGAATGGGACCGCCTATGCCATGTTCCATAATGCCTGGACAGGATACTGGCTCCTGCAGTGGAGCAATATTCTTCCGGAACGCCGAGCCGAAATCATTGGATACACTGGCAGACTTGCCGATTTCCTCGTGAGAAAACAAGCCCCATCCGGTGTTATTCCGTCGTGGTACGATCCCAAAACGCTCGAAGCAGTTCCAGAATTGCGCGATGAAAATGCCGAGACAGCAGGTGCGGCACTGTTTCTGGCAGAATACCACCGCAGGACAGGACAACGCAAGTACCTCGAGGCTGCTGAGCGGGCGATGACTTACATCGCGAAGGAAATTGTTCCGGACAACAAATGGTTCGATTACGAGACATTTTTTTCTTGTTCCCGGAAACAGCTCGGATTTTTTGATTCCCACACAGGTCAGCATCCCCAGAACACGCTTTCCATGCACCAGGCGGCAGAAGCATTCCTGAGCCTCTATGAACTTACCGGCAAACAGGAGTACAAGGACCAGGGCATCGCAGTCATGGATTACCTTTGCCTCTATCAGCAGATCTGGAGTCCGGAGTGGCTCTCGTGCGAGCTGATGGGAGGTTTTGGCGTGCAAAACACCGACGGAGAATGGAGCGATTCGCGCCAGGGATATTTTGCCGTCACGCTCATCCGCTATTACGAATTGACCGGAAAACAGGAATACTTCGAACGGGGGGTGGCGGCCCTTCGGGCAATGTTTTCACTGTTTGAGTCTCCCCAATCACCCCGCACGGCGGAGAACTATGCCCATGCCGCTGCCGACCAGCTTGCCGGTGTCACCGGGTTGCACTGGGGTACGGGCAGTTCTGTTGTCTCGGTTCATCTCATCTGCCAAAAATACGGAGATGCCTTCGTCGATGTCGCTGGGCAGTGGGGCGTCGGTATCGACGGGTGCAGAATTTCCTCGGTGCGGGTAAATGGAACGACCATTGATGTAAGCATCGCGGACAACGTCGCAACTCCGCGAAACATTCGTGTGACCTTTGGAAAGATGAAGGAGAAGGCTTATACCGTTGTTGTCAACGGGAAAAGTAAAGGGACGCGAACCATAGAGGAACTACAACAGGGAATTACCATTGCGCTCTAGAGTACTCACTTTGCTTACAGGGCTCATGTTTTTTAGCATAGCTGAAGCCCAGGAAACAATTGTCATGTCTGTGCTCAACTCAAGGAAGCACCGTCTGAATGTCAGCGACAACCCTGTGGTTGGAGTATTCGCGAGCACGAATGCCGGGAGTACATGGGAGCACAGGGGTTGGAAGGAATATATCCGCACGTTTTACACCGAGGCAGATGAGCGCGGAGTCCTGTGGTCAGCCTGCGGCAACGGAGTGTTGCGCTCGGCCGATGGCGGAGCCCGATGGGTTATTACCACGGGATGGGAAATGACGGAAGTGCTGAAAGTGGCCGTAGATCCCTCGAACTCATCCATTGTCTACGCAGCAACTGCTTACGGAATCTTCAAAACAATGGATGACGGTAAGACGTGGCAGGAAAAACATATCGGCTTGCCCATGCCATTTACCTCCGATGTTGTCGTCGACCGATCAGACGGAAAACGGGTTTTTGCTGCAACGGAGGAGGGTGTTCTCTTCAGCAATGACGCCGGAGAATCCTGGAAGGTCGCCGGGTTGAAAAAATTTGGCGTGCGGACCATTGCCCAGGATCCTTCGAACGCCGCCCGCCTTTGGGCCGGCACACAGGATGATGGCATATTTCGCACCACCGACGGTGGAGTAACCTGGAAAAGCGTGAACAACGGATTGCGGCACAAGACCGTCTATACCATTGCCGTCCATCCAAACAATTCCGCCATCGTCTATCTGGGAACCCACGGTGGCGGTGTGTACCGGACAAACAATGGCGCGAAGAAATGGGAGCAGTGTGCCAGCGGACTCGGAAACCCCGACATCCATTCTCTCCTCGTGCTCAAGACAAATCCCAACATCGTGTTTGCCGGCACTCTGAACGGCGGGTTGTTCCGCAGCACGGACAGCGGGAAGACCTGGCAATTTAACAGTCAGGACGAAGGACAAGTGTGGGGCTTATCCTCCAGATGAAAACAACTGCGATTGTTCTTCTCGTAACGATGATCGGGTGTTCCGGCGGTGCGCAGGACGATCCGCTTTTTGCGACCCGTCGCGCCCGGCTTCTTGATGTCGTGAGCCGGGAACAGGAAAAGAGCCCCTATGTCATCGCTTCTAAGATCCATAAGGGAGTCGAAATCGACCGGGCTTTTATTCTGCTGGATTCGCTGACGTACGACAAGGGGATCGGCGGAATGTTCTATGCATACTCGCTCATCGGGACCTATCTCTACACTCAGGACGCACTGCCGGACTCTCTCAAACAGAAAGTGCGGCTGGCGTATCAGAACCGCATGATGTACCGGGGCGATACGGAGAATCATTGGGTCATGTACTACACCGGGCTCTACCTTGCGGCGCAAACATGGCCGAATGAACCGGGAGAAACGTGGTTCAACGGAAAATCATCTGAGGAGAATCTCCGCGAGGCCGCGGGGTGGTTGAATGAATGGTTCCGCATCTCGAGCACGATCGGACAGGGAGAGTTCGATTCCCCAACATACTTCATCACGTTTGTGACACCGATGATTGCGCTGTATGAATTTGCCGCCGATCCTGTGATGAAGGCAAAAGCGCAGTTGATGCTCGACTTGCTCTTTGTGGATTTTGCGGCGGAACATCTCGAAGGAAACTACGGGGGAGCGCATAGCAGGGATTACCCCGAAGATATCATCAATCCGCTCGGAGCACCGAGTACCATGTGGGCATGGCTTTATTTCGGAGAGCCGCGGTTTGAGCAATGGGAGGAAACGAGGTTCCGGCCGCGGAATCGGGGCGGATGGGAGGCTGTGTTCGGTGCGCTGAGCTCGTATCGCCTCCCTGCAATCATCAGGAGCATTGCCACCGACCGGTCGGAACCGTACGTCCATACGGAAACAAAGCGGGTTCGGAATGTCATTCGGTTTGGGAAGGAAAAGAATCCCCCCGCGTACAAATACACCTATGTGACAAAAGACTACGTTCTGGGTTCGCTCCACGGCGGAATCCTTCAGCCAATCCAGCAGCACACGTGGGATGTCACTCTGGCTTCAAGAAAGCCTTACAACACGATTTTCACGCTTCATCCGTACTATTCCGGCAAAGAGCTGGGAATGTTCTTTCCGGAGGAATTGAAGTTCCTCTCGGATGAAGTGGACCGTTACCACTTGGTGTACACAAACCCCGGCAAATGGAACTCCAGTTCACCGTACGAGCAGACGTTTCAGCATCGTAACACACTGTTAATTCTCTACAAGATTGAAAAGGGGGTGATGCAGCCTCACATAGACGGCTTCTTCCCAAAAAATCTTGATGAACGTTTCGTTCATTCCAAAGGATGGGTGTTTTGCAGACTTCGCGATACGTACGTCGGATTGTATTTCATCAAGCCGGGTGAATGGACGGAAGAACCCGTGAACTGGCGGTGGCGAAGCCCCGCGTTGAAGAATGGCGTGATCGTCGAGGTCGGATCGGAATCAGAGGACGAATCCTTCCAATCCTTCCAGAACAAGGTCCTTTCAGCGAAAATTGATCTGAAAGGATTCGACAAAGAAACTTCCATCCGTTACGTCAATCGTCACGGTATGGAAATGCGATTCTCGTTCGACGGTCCCCGGATCCTGAATGGAAAGCAGATCAACCTCACGGATTACCAGTTCTTCGACGGGCCGTTTGTTCAAAGCGTGCGGGGGAGCGGTATCATCACGATTCGGTACAAGAATCAGACTCGTGTTCTGGATTTTAACAAAGCAACAATACAGGAAAGCCACTAAGCATGATCTCTCGAACCGGTTTACTGTCGCTTTTGACTCTTTGTGCGGTCACACTCCTCTCCGCACAGCCGTCGGAATCGACAGTCTATGCAAGCGTCATTTCCACGAAGCTGTTTGTCGTCGGGGCGGCGAATCCGCTTACCGGACTCTTTTATCAGAAGACATCGGAAGACACTGTCTGGCATCATACGGGACCCAGAAACATTCGCGCCAACGGCATGGCGGTGTTCCAGGGATCGAAAGGACGCCTGCTGTACACGGCCTCGGGTAACGGGCTGCACATGACAACGGACGGCGGTGCCTTCTGGCGCATCACCACCGGGTGGGAAATAACCGAGGTGTGGAACGTTTGGGTCGATCCGAAAAATTCCTCCAATGTCTTTATTGGAACTGCGTACGGAGTTTATAAATCGACCGACGCATGCGATACGTGGAAGCAGGTTCTCCGCGGATTCGTTTCATCGGTCATTGTTGACCATTCGAATTCCTCCGTGCTCTACTGCACGACGGAAGACGGAGTCTTCAAAAGCACGGATCAGGGGGAAACCTGGAGCCGGACCGGATTGTCGATCAACCGCATCCGGACCATCAGTCAACATCCCTCCGATCCTATGACCCTGTTTGTCGGCACGGAATATCACGGGATGTACCGAACCTCCAACGGCGGCAAAACCTGGATCAAGATCGAGGCAGGAATCGATCATCCGACCTTCTTTACGATCGCATTCGACCCCGTCGAGCCAAGGAACATGTACGCGGCCGGATACGCAACCGGAGTGTACAGATCAACCGACGGAGGATACTCATGGAAGCGAAGTAATAAGGGGCTTGATATCGAGAATCTCCGGACCGTGGCTGTCGATCCGGCAAACCCAAAACGCGTGTTTGCGGGGACCTATGGGAACGGCGTGTACCGGTCGGACGATTCGGGCCTTACATGGCGATGGGTGGGGTTGCGTGGCGCTCAGGTGGGAAAAATTGTCATTGAACCTTCGTGAAAGTACCCAATATGATAAACATGAGACCTCTAACATTGACGTTTGTTGCACTTCTGCTGTCCGCACAACTTCAGGCCCAGATTCCGGACCGCGCAACCTATCTGAAGGAATTCAAGCAGCGTGTTGAAACCCTTCGGTCGGTGTATGACACGTCACAAGGTGCGTCGTACTACACCGTGGCGGCCCGGTACTCGCGCAATCGGGACATCGTGTGGGCTGATAGTGTCTTTGAGTACCTGTTGCGGGATCCTGCGGGTGACATGTTCTGGATGTTCCCCGTCATGGGAGCGTACCTCCACGGAAAAGATGTGATGTCCGAACGAACTCGCGCTGTCGTGCGGAACGCGTGGAAAACATATTCACCCTACCGCGGCGATACCGAAAATCATTGGGTCATGTATTATGGCTCACTGTTCCTGGCGGCCGAGCAATGGCCGGGATTGCCGCGAACCGAGTGGTACAACGGTAAGAGCTCCGATGAAAACAGAATGGAAGCGAAAGGGTTCCTGCTCGATTGGATGAGAATCACGACGACGATCGGTCAGGGTGAGTTCGATTCCCCGGACTATTTTCCTGAATACGCGATTCCAATGATGCTGCTTGGTCAGTTTGCGAAGGATCCCGAAATGCGTACGCGCGGACAAATGATGACGGATTATCTCTTTGCCGATTTCGCCGTAGATCATTTAGAGGGGCAGTATATTGGCGGATTCAGCCGCATTTACGAGCCGATGGTGTATAAACCGCTGCTTTCCCAGGCTTCGGCGTACGCCAATGTCTATTTCGGAACCGGTATTCCCACAACATCCGGATGGGTGTTTTTGTCTGCATTGTCGTCCTACGAACTTCCGGAGATCATCTATAAGATCGCCGTGGACCGATCCACCCGCTACGTCCACAAGGAGCGGAAGAGAGTTCGCAATATCATCCGGCTCGGGACAGAGAAGAATCCGCCTGTGTACAAGTACACCTACTTGACAAAGGACTATGGCCTGAGTTCGTTGATGGGAGGTATTCTTCAGCCGATTCAGCAACACACCTGGAGCGTCCGCTTCACCACCGGTAGACCCTATACGACGATCTTCGGCCTCCATCCGTACTGGTCTGCGTTGGAGCTGATTATGTTTTTTCCGGAAGATGAAAAGATGATGATCAGCGATGTCGTGGCGTCAAAAGGGACATATAACAATCCAGACAAATGGACGGGAAGTTCTCCGTTTGAGCGGACATTTCAGTATAAGAACACTTTGATCGTCCTGTATGACATTGCACCGGGAACGACGACCGAACATATCGACGGGTTCTTCCCCATGAATCTCGAACGGAGGGATATCGACCGGTCGGGATGGATCGTCTGCAAGGCTGGTGACACGTATGTCGGATGGTTCCCCTTACGGGAATATGAATGGATTGAAGAATACGAAAAACCGGGGCAAGCCAAGAACTCAATTGGAAGACCGGAGACTACGCCCGGTTCTCCGCTTGCAGGCAACTGGAGATTGCGCAGTCATCAGCTTCAGAATGGATATGTGATCGAAGTACGATCAGCTGCCGAAATCGGATCGTTTGAAGAATTCCGGAAGCAGCTTGCGAAGCACATTCCGAAAGCGACATTGAAGCCCGGCTCGGTGTCGGCAGAATACAAGACGCTTGGCGGCAATTCGATGACATTTTCATTTCCGGACGGACGTGTCCTCGACGGAAAGAAGGTCGATCTCACGAAGACGAGGTTGTTCGAAGGTCCTTTTTTGAATGCTGACGTCGGAAGTCAGAAACTGACTATCACGTACAAGAAATCCAAACGCATCCTCGATTTTAAAAGACTGCGCGTGACGGAGTAATCACGTGGCAGTGTCCCGAAAAGAACTGGACGTCGTCGTCGCGGGGCTCGCGGTTGTTGATATTATTGGAAAACCGGTCGATTTGCGGCACCCGCCAAAAGCAGGCGGATTGCAGATCATCGAGTCTTTGCGGATGACCACCGGCGGAAACGTCTCGAATGTCGGCATCGATCTCGCGAAACTCGGATTTCGTGTCGGTGCGATCAGCCGGGTGGGGGACGATAGTCTGGGGCGATTTTTGCTTCAGGAGTACAACGCGCACGGTTTAAGGACAACAGGGATCACGGTTGATTCCAGGGTACAGACATCTGCCACGATCGTTTCGGTGGACAGGGCGGGGGAACGGACGTTTCTCCATACGCGGGGCTGCATGGCACGATTCCGCGCCTCCGATGTGCTGAAACAGCTTCCTTTGATTCGCAAAGCGTCCTGGTTTGCATTCGGATATCTGGGACTCGTTCCGGAAATGGAGCGGGGGTTGGCATCGTTGTTTCGGGCGATCAAGCAAAGAACCGGAGCAAAGATCTTTCTCGATACCGGCGGACGGCCGTCGCGCTTGTCGCGGACGAATCTGAAATCGCTCGTTTCCTCTGTTGATTGCTTTGTTCCAAGTTTCGACGAAGCCGTTCTCCTCACGGGCCGATCATCCCCCGAAGACATCGTGAGAACATTGCTCGAATCCGGGTCGCTCGAAATTGCCGGGGTCAAACTCGGAGCGAAGGGTTGCTACATCGCATCACGCCGTGGGGCAAAGTACATTCCTGTGCGGCGTGTGCGAAGCGTGGTTGACACGACCGGTGCGGGAGATGCTTTCGCGGCTGGACTCATCGCCGGGCTGATAAAAGGGCTCGATGTATTTGCAGCTGCCGGTGTCGCCAACGCCGTGGCTGCGTCCAGCGTGGCAATGCTCGGGGCCTCAACAGCCGTCAGACCGTTTCGAACATATTTGCGGAAGTGAAAAAAAAGAAACCGACATATCACATCGTTTCTCATTCGCATTGGGACCGGGAATGGTACTTCCCGTTTGATCGCTTTAGAGCAATGCTCGTCGAAATGATTGAAGAGTTGTTCGTGCTGTTTGAAAAGGACAAGGGATTCCGATCCTACACGCTCGACGGTCAGATGGCAGCCGTGATGGATTACCTGGAAATCAGACCCGATCGTGCGGAGAAAATCAAAGCCCTGGTGCGTGGCAAGAAGCTGTTTATCGGACCGTGGTATGTTCTGAATGACGAGTTCCTTTCGGGCGGAGAAGCGCATATCCGCAACCTTCAGTTTGGCTTCAGGCTTGGAAGCCGGCTCGGCGGTGTTATGAAGCTCGGATACATTCCCGACCAGTTTAGCCATATCGCCCAATTGCCTCAAATTCTGTGTGGGTTTGAACTGGACGCCGCGATGTTCTATAGGGGATTTGGCGGCGAAAAGGGGCAGGAATCTTCTGAATATTGGTGGATCAGCCCAGACGGATCACGCGTGTTGCTTCATCACATGCCCAAAGACGGCTATAGCGCCGGGTACTTTGGTACTCATGATCCGGATCTCATTGTGCAGAAATTCGAGCGGTTGCGGAAGGAACTCGACGCCCGCGCGACGACATCGCACCGACTTTTCTTTAATGGAGGGGACCACCATTGGCCCGATGCCGCCGTGACCGAAGCGATTCGTGTGTTGCGCAAGCACTATGACGCTTTTGTCATTCATAGCAATTTTCCGGATTTCATCGCGGCAGTGAAGAAGGACCTCGGCAAGAATCCGACACTTTCCGTCCTTGAAGGAGAAACCAGGTTCGGATTCCGCCATGCGTTCGCGGTTCAAGGCGGTGTGTTTTCGAGCCGGATGTATTTGAAGCAAATGAATGCCGAATGCCAGACCCTCCTGGAGCGCCTTTTGGAGCCCCTGAATGTTCTGGCAATGGCTCAACGCGCAAGGAGCAAGACTCCGCAGATCGAGCAGGCATGGAAATACGTTATTCAAAATCAGGATCATGATGCTATTTGCGGCACAAGCACCGATGAGGTCCACCGGGAGATGGTCGTTCGTTACGAAAAGGCGAAGCAAATTGGTGCTTTTGTCACCCAGGAGTGTTTTGCGACTCTTTTACCGTACGACGAACGCGCAAAGGAAGATGACCGGTTCCTGTTTGTCTTTAATCCGAATCCATTTGCCCGTTCGGAAGTTGTGGACGCTACAGTGGATTTTTATCTTCAGGATGTGGTAGTCGGTCTGAATCCTGAAGTAAGCGTTTCACCCAAACGCGCACTGATAACAGGATTCCGACTCGTGGATAATAAAGGAAACGAGATCGCTTTCAGCACTCTCCGTCGGACGGAAGCCTTCGGAATTACCTATTCGAAGCACGATTATCCGAGCCAGACGCTTGTTGACCGGCATTTCATCGTCCTCGCCGCCGAAGATATTCCTGCGTTGGGCTGGAAGGGATACCGGATCATAAAAAATGAAACGCCCGGCCCTGTCGCTTCCGGAGTGATTTGTGGGAAAGACTGCTTGGAGAACCATTTTCTGCGTGTCGACATTCGCGGGAACGGTGAAGTGCATTTGAAGGATAAGCGGACTGGCTGTGAGTACGGACCGTTGAATGTGTTTGAGGATTCAGGCGATGTGGGGGATGAGTATAATTATTCATATCCGGAACGCGATGAAACGCTTCGTTCGACACAATTCAAGCCGACCGTGGCCCTTAAGGAGCAATCGCCCCTCCGCGGGACCATTGCTTTTCAGTATTCCATGATGCTTCCTGTGTCGGCATCACCCGACGAACGAAGCCGCTCATCCGCAAAAACTGCCGTTCATGTTACAACGGAGATTTCCCTTTGCCGGGATTCAGAACGGATTGACATCACAACCACAGTGCAGAATGCCGCAAGGGATCATCGGCTGAGAGTTGCCCTGCATACGGCCATCAAAGGTGTGGTCTCATACGCAGACACACCGTTTGCAGTCGTGAAGAGGGAGCACAGGGAATACGACGTGACGCAGTTTCCTTACGAGCATCCAGCCCTTGTTGCTCCAATGCAGAGATTCGTGACCCTTTCTGACGGCAACAAGGGGCTGACCCTCCTCGCAAAAGGATTACCAGAGTACGAACTGAGTGTTCGCGAAGAAGGAAAACTCTCGCTGACACTCCTCCGCTGTGTGGGCAAACTCTCCGGCCGGGACCTCATTACGCGCCCCGGCGGAGCGGCAGGGTGGTGGACCGAAACACCCGAAGCACAATGTCCCGGCACACACACATTCGAATATGCCCTGGTTCCTCACTCGGGCAAGGTCGAATCCGCGTGGCCCGTAATCCTCCGTGAGGCAGATCGTTTTATTGCGCCGCCTGTGACAATCAACAGGAAAAACGATCAGAAAGTCCTCGAACATTCGTTTCTTTCGGTGGATCCGTCTGAGGTGCAAGTGACGGCCGTGAAGGAAGCTGAGGATGGGAATGGAATCATAGTCCGAATCTGCAATCCGGTCGGTCAGAGTCGGCGTACAACGCTCCGTTTTCATCAGCCGGTGGTCAAGGCGCATCGCTGTTTACTCAACGAAAAGAAGAGTGGACCATTGAAGGTGCGTGGAAAGAACGCGATCGCGATTTCACTTAAACCGTACGAAATCCTTACTCTACGGATTCGACTTGAATCTAAAAAAACGAAAACAAGAGGTTAATCCATGTCTCATCTGGCAGGAAATCAACTACGGCAGAACAGGATTCTGAACGCAGAAACGGGGAAGGGCATTATCGTCGCTATCGATCATGGACTGTTCATCGGTCCGCTCCCCGGCGTCGAGAACCCCGGAAAGACAATCGACGCGTTGCTTCCCGGGAATCCCGATGCAATTCAAATGACCCCCGGCACAACCCGCGCCTGCATTGACAAATTTTACGGCCGGAACAAACCCGGCATCGTTGTTCGGCTTGATGCGACGAATATCTGGCGGAAAAAGCCGGCTCCCAAAGAGGGCTACTACGCGCAGGTTGCCACGGTCCGTGACGCGATTCAACTCGGAGCTGATGCGGTCGTGACTTTTCTGTTTGCCGGCTATGATACCGACGCACAAGAGGCGGCGAACCTGGAAGCCCTTGCAGTCATTGGAGCAGACGCGAGAATGCACGGGATTCCGTTCATCGTCGAACCGCTCGCAATCGAAAAAGGCGCCAATGTGGTGCGGGATTTCGAAATCATGAAACTGATTGTCCGGATGGCGTCGGAAATCGGAGCAGATATCATCAAGGCGGATTATCCAGAATCGCGCGCGCAATTCGAGCAGATGGTTTCTCTTGCAACGGCACCGATCTTGGTGCGCGGAGGTCCAAAGATGGACTCGGATAAGGAAATGCTACAGATGGTCAAGGATGCGGTGGACGCCGGGGCGCGGGGAATTGTGTTTGGGCGAAACGTCTGGCAGCATAAGAGCCCGGCAGGTATTTTGAGAGCTCTCGCCGCCATTGTCCATGAAGGAGCAAGCGTTCAAGCGGCCCTTGGCCGTGTAGGTAAAGGGAGCCTGTCATGAAGGAGATTCGGGTCGGCATCATCGGCTTCGGCCAAATGGGCCGCATCCACGCGTATGCCTATAGGTCCATTCCGCTCTATTACGACGGCCAGCCGTGCAAAATTGTGTTGAAAGGCGTCTGTGATTCGAACGAGGCGCTGGCGAAGAAGGGAGTGGACCAGGCCGGTTTCGAATTCAGCACTACGGACTTCCGGGAGCTGGTTTCACGGAAGGACATCGATGTGATCAACGTTTGCACCCCGAACAAACTGCATCGCGAGCCCTTGCTTGAGGCAATTCGGCACGGAAAGCATGTGTACTGCGAAAAGCCCCTTGCCTTCAATGAGGCAGAGGCGAAAGAGATTGTGAAAGCCGCAGATGCCGCAGGCATCAAACACCAAATAACGTCCGAGTATCGATTCATCCCCGCCATCATGAAGGCGCGGGAGCTCATCGACCAGGACTTTGTGGGCCGCCTGTTCCATTTTCGGGGAGTGTACCTGCATTCAGGGTATATCGATCCGAAACGTCCCCGCGAATGGCGAATGCAAAAAGACGTCATTGGCGGCGGCGTGCTTGTCGATCTCGGTCCACATCTCCTGGATATCATGCATTATCTCGTGGGAGAAATCGAAAGCGTTTCAGCAACCATGGAGACGTTTTTCAAGGAGAGGCCTCTTCCGGAAAATCCAACCAAAATGGGACCGGTGGAAGTCGAAGATGCCCTTACGGCAGTTTTCCGCTTCAAAAACGGCGCCCTTGGCACCGCAGAGTTCTCCCGCGTTGCAACAGGTGCAGAAGACGAAATGCGGTTTGAAATCCACGGGCAAAAGGGAGCCCTTGCATTTAACCTGATGCAACCGAATGAGCTCCATGCCTTCAATGCGTCGGATCCGAAGGGATCCCAGGGATTCAAGAGGATTACCACGGTGCAAAAATATCCGCCCCCCGCCATGATGCCGGCGCCGAAATTCACCATGGGTTGGGTGCGCTCACACATCGCCGCTCAATACCAGTTCCTCGACTGCGTGGCGAACGATCGCATGCCTTCCCCGAATTTTCACGATGCATTGAAACTGCA
>JBBDYD010000081.1:0-35293 GCA_040901865.1 Bacteroidota bacterium
GCACAGGATTGCCGACGAAAACCGAGCAAGCTGATTTAATGCAGGCGATGTACGGCCGCAATGGCGAAGCCCCCATTCCCATTGTCTCTGCCTCGACCCCTGCCGACTGTTTCGATGCCGTGTTCGAAGCGGCCCGAATCGCGCTCAAGTACATGACCCCGGTCTTCTTCATGTCAGACGGCTACCTGGGAAACGGATCGGAACCGTGGCTCATTCCGGACTACGACAAACTCCCCGACATCTCGAAGAAATTCCGCACCGATCCGGAAGGATTTCTGCCCTACTTGCGCGACGAAACAACGCTTGCCCGCCCCTGGGCTATACCGGGAACTCCGGGATTGGAGCACAGGATCGGCGGACTGGAAAAACAGCATTTGACCGGCAACGTCAGTTATGATCCGGAAAACCACGAACACATGGTCAAATTGCGGGCCGAGAAGGTTGAGCGCATCGCAAACGATATCCCTCCGGCGGTTGTTGACGGGGAACCGGAAGGTGAATTGCTGGTTGTTGGGTGGGGAAGCACTTACGGAGCCATCCGCAGCGCCGTGATCAATGTTCGCGAGAAAGGCATGAAAGTTTCCCATCTCCATTTCCGCCACCTGAATCCGTTTCCGAAGAACACGGGCGAAGTCCTGTACAAATTTAAGCATGTTCTCGTACCCGAAATGAACCTCGGTCAGCTTTCCAAGATCCTGAGGGCCAAGTACCTGGTTCCGACCACGAGCCTGAACAAGGTCCAGGGCCTTCCCTTCAAAGCGATCGAGCTGGAAAATGCAATCGTCAATATTCTGAAAGGTCCCAGATGAGCAAACTCGTCGAGGAAGCAGTCACATCTGTGACTGTTGAAGAGAAAAAACCCACCGCAAAAGACTTCCAGAGCGATCAGGATGTCCGCTGGTGTCCGGGATGCGGCGACTATTCCATTCTTGCCCAAACTCAACGTGTGCTGCCGGATCTCGGGATTCCGCGTCACAAAATGGTGTTCGTTTCCGGAATCGGCTGTTCGAGCCGGTTCCCCTACTACATGGAAACCTTTGGTTTCCATAGCATTCATGGAAGAGCGACCGCAATCGCGTCTGGACTCAAAATGGCCCGCCCCGATTTGTCGGTGTGGGTTGTCACGGGCGATGGTGACGGCCTCAGCATCGGCGGCAACCACTTCATTCACCTGCTCCGTCGCAACCTTGACATCAAGGTCCTTCTGTTCAACAATCAGATCTACGGGTTAACCAAGGGTCAGTACTCACCGACCTCCGAGAAGGGAAAGGTCACGAAATCGACACCGCTCGGATCACTGGATTATCCGTTCAATCCGGCTTCGCTCGCCCTCGGCTCAAGTGCGTCATTCGTTGCCAGAACTCTCGACCGCGATCCGAAGCACATGCAGTCGGTGCTCAAGCGCGCGGCAACCCATCGCGGAACGTCGTTTGTCGAAATTTACCAGAACTGCAACGTGTTCAACGACGGCGCGTTCTTCCGGTTCACTGAAAAAGACACCAAGGATGACAACATCGTGGTACTCGAGCACGGAAAGCCCCTCGTATTCGGAAAGGAACACGACAAGGGCATTCGGCTGAACGGCTTTACGCCGGAAGTGGTCTCGCTCAAGGACGGCAAGTACTCCGTCAACGACCTGCTCGTACACAACGAGACTGACACTACGCTTTCGTTCATCCTGGCGGACATGACCTACAAGCCCAATTTGCCCAGGCCCGTCGGAATTTTCCTCTCGGTTGATCGGGCATGTTACGAAGAAGAAATGGAACGCCAGATTGCCACAGCAGTCGAGAAACGTGGCGTTGGCGACATGAAGAAACTTCTCAATTCCGGAGAAACCTGGGTCATTAATTGAAGAATGACCCCCGCGACACAGACGTTCAGGGTGTGATCTCCCGCGGGGTCACACCCTGTTTCTTTTTCATTTAACGGTGATACAACAAATCGAACAACTCAGGCGTGGTATCGACTCGTGGCGAACGATTGTTCTCACGACACACGTCAATCCCGATTGCGACGGCCTGGGGAGCGAACTCGCGTTCGGCGCGTTTTTACGAAAACGCGGAAAGACAGTTTCCATCATTAATTGCAGTGAAACGCCGGAACCCTACCGTTTCCTTGACCCCGGGGGATTGATTCAGCGGTACGAGGCATCCCGGCACGACCGGAGTATCGCCGAAGCGGATGCAATTATCGTGCTCGACACCAATCACCCTGACCGCCTGACATCCCTGGCAGCCCCGATCCTGGCCAGTAAAGCCGTAAAGGTCGTGATCGACCATCACCTGGACGCCGATCCGTTTGCCGGCATCTTTCTAATCGACGATTCCTCCGCCGCCACCGGAGAAATAGTCTACCGAATACTCGAAGCGCTTGGCGGCCTGCCCATCGATCAGAAGTCTGCAGAAGCTCTGTACGTTGCCATTATGACGGACACCGGCTCATTCCGGTTTCCCAAAACCGATGCTGACCTCCATCGTATTGTCGCCGCCTTGATCGAACAAGGAGCAGATCCGGTGCAGGCATACCAGAAAGTCCACGAGCAAGATTCACCAAACCGCGTCCGCCTTCTCGGCAAAGCCCTTGGCGGTCTCGCCACGGCCCACGGGGGCGCCGTTGCCTATATCACAGTCACCGCGGCAATGTTCAAAGAAACTGCAACCAGCGAATGGGATGTCGAACGTTTCGCTCCCTACCCCCTGAGACTCAGGGGCGTTCAGATAAGCTTCATGTTCACCGAACTCCCGGGAATGATCAAGATCAGCTTCCGCTCAAAAGGTGACATTCCGATAAACAAGTTGGCTCAGGAGTTCGGGGGAAACGGACATAAGAATGCCGCAGGTGCAAGGATTCCCGGGGGATCTCTGCAGCAGGTCGTAGATCAGGTTGTCGAACGCTCCGGACAGTATCTTCCAAAATGAGGATTGCATGAAACTCTCGGTTCAGCTCACTTCGCCCGAAAAGGCCGCTGTCGATGTTCTCGCTGTGTTCCTTCACTCAGACGACCCCGTGTTGCGCAAGGAGATGAAGGCCCTCAGCGCTATGTTCGGATCATCCCTCCTCTCACCAATCAGTTCCGGCGATTTCAAGGGAAAGGAAAAGGAATCAGCCCTCGTTTATTCTGAAAAACCCGGCGGACCAAAGCGGCTTCTGCTCATCGGATTGGGTGAAAAGAACAAGGCCATTCATGAAACATTCCGGAAAGCCGCCGCGAGGGCGGCTAAAAGATGCCGGAGCGTCAAAGCCGTTACGGTTGGATTTATGATTCCCCAAATGCCCAAGGACCTGTTCCGCACGGTTTTGGCCGTTGGCGAAGGCGCACTGCTTGGCCTTTACCGGTTCGACAAGTACATCACGAAGCCGGCCGAAGAACGACATGCCGTCGAAGAACTCATTCTGCTGACAATCGATCGCAAGGCTTCCGCTGAGGCAGAAAAGGCCTTTGCACAGGCCTCGATAGTTGCTCAGGCAGCAATGTTCGCGCGGGATCTGTCGAATGCCCCCGGGAATGAGATTTACCCGGAAACTCTTGCAAAGTCTGCAATGGAGTCCGGTAAACGGTCCGGATACAAAGTTACCGTGATGGAAAAGGCTGAAATAGAAAAGCTGGGCATGGGCGGAATCATCGGCGTAAGCCAGGGAAGTTCCCGTCCCCCGCGTTTCATCGTGATGGAGCACAACAAAAACGCGAAGAAAACAGTGGTCCTCGTCGGGAAGGGAGTCACGTTCGACACGGGAGGAATTTCCATCAAACCGTCAGCCGGCATGGCAGAGATGAAAATGGACATGTCAGGGGCAGCCGCGGTGATTGGGACAATGGAAGCAGCCGCGCGCTTGAAACTGCCGGTGCATGTTGTCGGACTCGTCCCCTCGGTGGAAAACATGCCAGGCGGCAATTCCATCCGCCCGGGCGACATCCTTCGTCATTTCAATGGCAAAACATCAGAGGTTGACAACACGGATGCCGAAGGGAGATTGATCCTTGCCGACGCGCTCGGATATGCCGGTCGGTACAAACCGGCGGCGGTGATTGACCTCGCCACGCTGACTGGAGCCTGCGTCGTCGCATTGGGCCATCATGCAACCGGCATGATGGGGAATGACGAAGCATTGATGGCGAAACTGAAGACCGCAGGAGAGGCCACCTACGAACGCGTCTGGCAGCTTCCACTCTTCGATGAATATGAAAAGCAGATCAAGAGCGATGTTGCAGACGTGAAAAACGTCGGCGGCAGGTGGGCCGGAGCAATCACGGCCGCGTGGTTCCTCAAGAAGTTCATCGGCGACTATCCCTGGGTGCACCTCGATATCGCCGGGACCGCCATGATGGAAGAACACGGAGACTATACGCAAATCGGCGGCTCCGGTGTCGGAGTGCGGCTGCTGGTGGAGTTTCTCAAGACATGGAAATAGGCATGATGGTTAACCATGCGTTGGAATACTGGAATCAGGATTCAGTGAAATCTGCAATCTGCGGGCAAATCTACGTAATCAACGAAAATCACAGTGCAATCAAAAACCCTCGAGCATGATCTAAGACCTCTCACGGCAGGGGGATGTTTCTTTGATCAACAGACGCTCCAGCAATACAGTAGTGATCGGTGCTGGTACAAAGTAACGCCGCTGTGCGTAATCCAGCCAACGACGGCAGATGAGGTTTCTGCAATCGCGGCATATTGTAACGAGCGTGGAATCCCCTTGATCGCGAGGGGAGCTGCGACCGGGCTGGCCGGTCAGGCCATCGGTATGGGGGTGATTCTCGATTTCACTAAATCGATGAACTCCATCCTCTTTCAAACGAACGAATCCGTATCTGTTCAGCCAGGCCTTGTTCTCGGAGCGCTGAACGCTGAACTGGCAAAAAGCGGCAGGTTTTTTCCCGTGGATCCAGCCAGCGCTGCGGAATGCACGCTTGGGGGAATGATTGGCACGAATGCGGCAGGGGCACACGGGGTGCGATATGGAGCAACAAAAGACCACGTGCATTCGTTGACCCTGGTTTTGTCAAACGGAGAAAAGGTTGTGCTCCGACATCCTCCCGCCGTTGATTCCAACGTGAGTCCGTTCTTCAGCCATATTGCCGGAACTCTTACCCCATTGCTGCTCGCAAACATCTCAAGGATCAATTCGAGGTTTCCGGATGTCCGGAAGAACTCCTCTGGTTACAATCTCAAGGATGCTGTTGCCGGCAAGGATGTTGATTTTCGAAAACTGATTGTCGGTTCTGAGGGAACTCTGGCCATTGTTGTTGAAGCCACTCTCGGTACGACCGGCAGGCCCTTGCATCGCCTCGGGGCTTTGATCTATTTCAGCAGCTACGAACAAGCGACAGATGCAACACTGGTGGCCCTCGAACTGGGGCCATCCGCAATCGAGATTCTCGACCATACCTATGTTTCACTGGTGAAGGGGTTCAAGCCCTCAACCGATCGTCTGATTCTCGATGAGGCAAAGGCTCTTTTGTATGTGGAATTTGAAGGAAACAATACGCAGGATGTCCAGCAATCGGTCGAAAAACTCATCAGGGATGTCTCCCTCAGCCATCCCCTGAAAATCATGCCGCTGGCCACTGAGAATGAACTTCGGAGTCTTTGGGAGTTGCGGGAAGAGGCAAGTCGTGTGATCAATTCGGGAACAAGTACGAACAAGGCATCGTTCATAGAAGATGTCGCAGTTCCCGTGAAACACCTACCCCACTATATCACGGGACTGGGCCGTATTCTGAAGGGCCACGGAATTGAGTTCAGCCTTTACGGACATGCAGGGACCGGCAATATCCACTGCGCTGCATTTGTCGATCTCACCGACCTTCGGCACTTCCGGCTCATCGACACCGTGGCGCTGGAAGTGTATGACCTCGCAATCAGCCTGGGAGGAACACTCTCCGGTGAACATGGCGACGGATTTGTCCGCACTCCGTTCCTCCAACGGCTCTACGGACCGGAGGTCTTCGAACTATTTCGAACAGTGAAACGCACGTTCGATCCGAACACTATTCTCAACCCTGGTAAAATAACCGGTGATCAGCATGCAACCATTCTCCACGATCTCAATCTCCCGTAAGACCCTCGCAGCTCTTTTCGTATGTTCCTCAGCGCTCTTCCCGCAGGACGAGCCCCCACGAATGCCAACAATGCAACGAGCATCCACGATTTCATTCGAGGCGCTCCCGCTGTTCTCCCCTGGCGATAGCGGGACATCCTTGGTTCAAGTCCATTACAGGATTCGGGAAGATTTTTTCATCGTGTTACGCAACATCGAGTCTATTCTTCCCAATGATTTCCTCGCCAAAGGCGACCTCCTTCTCGAGCTTCGGAATGACAAAGGAATTTCTGTTGGTCGCCACATGCGTTCTATTGTTCTGAAAAAGACCCGGATGCCGGACGAAAACGAATCCCCGAAAGACCTCCAGGGGGCGGTCTCTTTTCCCGTCCCCCCCGGGATCTATTCTGTGTTTTTCAATGTTGAAGACCACCAATCCCAGCGCTCGTTTACAAGCAAAGAAAAGACAGTGACAACCAGAGCCCATGCGACAGGATTCGATGTATCTGCCCCTGTGTTTGTTACCGGACCGCCTGCAAATACAACGGATGGCGCTTCGTTCCTTGCTTTGAATCACGGAACAGACGTGTTTTTCGCCGAGAGCGGAGGCATGTTGTTTTCCGTTTGGGCACCTTCGGCCTCGTCGGCCCTTTCGGCGAGCTTTGCCTTGACGCTTCAACCAGAATTCAAGGGATTGGAATCTTTCGAAGTGCGCGGGAGTGAGATTCTCGTCATGGATGGCGTTCCTGCTCTTGTGACCGGGCAGTCAGATACCTTGAACACCGCATCAGATTCCGTCAAGTATGTTGTCCGGCCTGCCGATCCTCGATGGAAAACCGTCTTCCTTCCCTTACCATTGAATAAGCTCCAGCCGGGCAAAATACAGACTAAAATCGATCTTTCCGCAGGGTCGGCCACGAAGACCATTCAGCCGAATTTCCGTGTTCTGTGGCTCAATCAGCCACTCTCGCTCAAAGACCCGGATCTTGCAATCGATGCATTGCAACATATCGCATCTGCCGAAGAAATGGACGCGCTGAAATCCTTATCTCAGTCGAAATCTGTTCAACGCTTTTTCGACTTCTGGAAGAAAAAAGATCCGGACACGACGTCGGCCTATAACGAAATGATGGCTGAGTATTACCGGAGGGTCGACGCAGCCATTCGGCAGTATTCGGCACCGAACGAATTCGACGGGTACAAGACCGATCGTGGACGCATTCACATCCTTTACGGTACCCCGGCCAATTACGAACGTCTGTTTTCCCCGAGTCAGCCCGCCCGGGAGATGTGGACCTACTCAACAATCAAACGCCGGTTCATTTTTGAGGATCGCCGAAAAAATGGCATGTATGCCCTTATTGCAGTAGAGAATTTGTGAAACCGGTACTTGCAATAACTATCGGCGATTTTAACGGAATCGGGCCGGAAGTCGCCCTTAAAGCAGCGATACATTCTGCTGTCCGTGCCAAATGCACTCCTTTGCTCGTGGGGCCGCTCAATGTGTTTGAGAATGTGAAGACCAAACTCAAACTCAAGGTCAAATTGCAGAAGGCAGCCGCAATGCTGCCGCAGCAGGGGTCCATCCTTCCGGTTTTCGATGTCGGTGACGGAATTGGGGCAGATGTTGAGTACGGCAAACCAACACGCGCATCGGGAAAATCGGCCGGAATGGCTATCGAAGCTGCAGTAAACCTCTGTCTCACAGGCAAAGCCGTGGCCATGGTCACAGCCCCGGCTTCCAAAGAAGCTTTGCATATGGCGGGTTATAATTTCCCGGGACAAACGGAGATGATTGCCCTCCTGTCTAGGTCAAGCAAGGTTGCCATGATGCTCGTTTCTAAAGACCTTCGTGTGGGACTGGTGACCATCCATGTTCCCGTTCGCTCAATTGCCGAGCACGTCACAGCAGAAAAAATTGTCGAAAAAATGGGAGTGATCCTCGAATCGCTGAAACGCGATTTCAGAATCCCCAACCCGAAACTCGCCGTTCTCGGGCTCAATCCGCACGCAGGCGAACACGGCGTGATTGGGAGCGAAGAACAGAGCATCATCCTCCCAGCGCTTGAGCAGGCCAGATCGAAGGGAATCAAGGCCGAGGGCCCATTTTCGGCCGACGGGTTCTTCGGAGAAAAAGCATTCAAGCGCTTCGACGCGGTTGTGGCAATGTATCACGATCAGGGGCTCATTCCGCTTAAAATGCATTCCTTCGGAAAAGCCGTGAATTTTTCGGCAGGATTGACGATCATACGGACATCGCCCGATCACGGCACGGCCTATGACATTGCCGGAAAGGGGAAAGCCCGCCTCGACAGCATGCTTGAGGCTATGAAACTTGCCCTCCAAATTGCCCGAAACCGTCATGATTGAACTTCAGAACGTTTCCGTTTCCTTCGACGGCCAGCTCGTTCTTGATCGCGTCAACTTCTCCGTGAAGAACGGGGAATTCGTTTATTTGGTCGGACCCACAGGGGCGGGAAAGAGCTCCTTGTTGCGACTGATGTACATGGACCTCAAACCCGGCTCGGGCCATGTCAAAGTTGCCGGATTCGATTCCGCGACCGTCAAAGAGAAAGAGACCCCCTTTCTCCGGCGACGGCTCGGGGTGGTCTTCCAGGATTTCAAGCTGTTGGATGACCGCGACGTTTACGATAATGTTGCGTTTGCCCTTTACACGACGAATGCCCGGCGCAGTGAAATCAAGAAACGCGTACTGCTTTCGCTGGCGGATGTCGGATTGAGCCACAAGCGGCTGCAGATGCCGCATGAACTCTCCGGGGGAGAGCAGCAACGCGTGGTCATCGCAAGAGCCATTGTCAATTCGCCGCCGTTATTGCTTGCAGATGAGCCAACCGGGAACCTCGATCCCGCCTCGTCCAACGAGATCATGGAATTACTGCTCAAGATCAACATGCGGGGAACAGCCATTCTCATGGCAACGCATAACTACGAGTTGGTCAAGAAATTTCCGGCAAGAATCGTGCAGTTGAAGGAGGGAAAGCTGGTCGAAGTGGAGCTGAAGGAGAGAAGATAGTGAAGGGTGAAGAGTAAAGAGTAAAGGGTAAAGAGTGAAGGGTAAAGAGTTGAGGTGAATAGTAAACAGCGAATGGTGAATCGTCAGCTTTAAACCTGAAACCTTAAACCTTAAACCTGAAACCTACCTTACCTGCTCCACCCTTCGAATCTCCGCATGATCAATCATCAGCGCTCTCTCAATTCCCGCCCGTACGGTCATGATCGAGAGCGGGCACGAACCACAGGAACCTGTGAGCCGAACTTCAACGATCCCGTCTTCTGAAACGCGCACCAACTCCACGTCTCCCCCGTCCTCCTGCAAATAGGGGCGGACCCGCTCCAGCGTCTTTTCAACTGATTCGGCGGCAACCATGGTTTTCAGGTATTAAGGAGAATCTCCACCTTCGGCATTGGCGGGGTCATGATGTGCTGAATGCTGATCTGAGCAGCCAGGCCACGGGCAATGGCGCGAATGCTCTGACTGTGCTTTGAATCTGGCTCCCCGACCACAAGAGGCACTCCTTTGTCTCCACCAACACGGATGCCTGTATAAATCGGAATTTCACCGAGGAAGGGCACTCCAAGCTCCGCCGCAGTTTTCGATCCGCCTCCGGAGTCAAAAATATCCTCGCGCTCTCCGCAATGCCGGCAGATGAAATAACTCATGTTCTCGACAATTCCCAAAACCGGAACGTTGACCTTCGTGAACATCATAAGTCCCTTTCGCGCATCGGCGAGGGCCACGTCTTGCGGTGTCGTTACGATAACGGCACCGGTAAGCGGAATCGTCTGCACGAGCGTAAGCTGAATGTCCCCCGTCCCGGGCGGCATGTCGAACACAAGGTAATCCAGTTCTCCCCAATCCACATCGGACAAGAATTGCTTCACAGCCCCGCTGGCCATCGGTCCACGCCAGATGACGGCCTGCTTGGGGTCAACAAGAAACCCTATGGACATGACCTTGACACCATGTTTCTCAATCGGAATGAGCTTCTGGTTCATCATCTTGGGGCGTTCGTTGATGCCGAACATCAGCGGCGCGCTTGGCCCGTATACGTCCGCATCAATCAGTCCGACTTTCGCCCCTTCGAGAGCAAGGGAAACCGCCAGGTTCACCGCAATGGTGGACTTCCCGACTCCGCCTTTTCCGCTGGCAACGGCAATCGTGTTCTTCACACCCGGAATAATTGCGTCCTTGCGGTCGTTGGAATGCGATACAACGTTCGAGGTCATTTCAATGGCTATTTTTCCAACTCCTGGAATCGCTTCCCGCACTACACGTTCGGCATCAGCCTTGAACTGATCACGAACAGGGCATGCCGGTGTGGTTAATTCCAGCCGGAAACTGACATCCTTGCCGCTAATTCGAATGTCTTTGACAAATCCCAGGGTCACAATATCCCTGTGCAGATCCGGATCCTGAACCTGTTTCAATGATTGCAGGATGTTTTCCTTGTTCAACTCAGCCATGAACTCTCCATATTTTCAGAATGATTACTAAGTTAGTTCCTAAATATACAAAAAAGCGTTATTAGTTACTGCCTGCCCGCCTTTAGGTAGTGTCTCAATTCCGCATTCTAAAGATCAACGCAGAGGTCGCAGAGAATCGCAGAGTTTCAATAAATAGGGTTTTTCACTCTGCGTCACTCCGCGTCCTCTGCGCCTCTGCGATTTTTCTTGAAACTGAGCCACGACCCGCCTTTGCTAGTCATTGGTATTTGGACCTTGATCATTACTTCAGCGTCCGACGAATTCAGGTCCAGACAACCAAACCCATTGAACTTGGGACCTGAAACTCGCAACCTCAAACCTCATCCCTTAATCACCCCAAGAGGAATCAGCTTCGCCACTTTCTTCGCAATTCCCGCATTGTGAACAACATCCACGACAGCGCTGACATCTTTGTACGCATTCGGGTTCTCTTCCGTCAATCCGCTTTTCGAAGCCCCGCGAACGTGAATGCCGCGCTCCTTCAGCTGTTTCAGCAATTCCTCCGCTGTGATTTCCTTCTTGGCCGCTGTCCGGCTTTTTGCGCGGCCAGCACCGTGACATGAGGAGCCGAAGGTCTCTTCCATCGCTTTTTCTGTTCCCACCAGAACGTACGAAGATGTCCCCATGCTTCCGGGAATCAAAACGGGCTGTCCGACATCCGCGTATTCTTTGGGTATCTCAGGTCTCCCGGCCGGAAAGGCCCTCGTTGCACCCTTGCGATGCACCAGGACCTGCTTCCGTTGGCCGTTGATCATGTGCTCTTCGACCTTGGCGATGTTATGCGCCACGTCGTACACAATCCGTAAGTCGCCATTGCCGACAATCCGCCGAAATGCTTCCCTGGTCCAATGCGTGATCATCTGCCGGTTTGCAAAAGCGAAATTTGCCGCAGCAGCCATGGCCTTCAGATAGTCCTGACCTTCCGGCGAGCGAATCGGCACACAGGCAAGCTGGCGGTCGACCACGTGAATGCCGTAGGTTCGCATCGCCGATTGCATCGTGTCCAGAAAATCGGTGCATACCTGGTGCCCAAGTCCTCGTGAGCCGGTATGAATTAACACCGTAACCATTCCTGCCCGTAAGCCAAATGCTGATGCCGCCGTCTCATCAAAAATCTCATCGATGACCTGAACTTCGACAAAGTGATTCCCCGAACCAAGGGTTCCCAATTGGTCCTTGCCGCGCTGTTTTGCGCGCTCGCTAACCTTCGAAGTATTGGCTCCGGGAATGCAGCCATTTTCCTCGATGAAATTCAGATCGGCCTCCGTCCCATATCCCGCCTGCACCGCCCAACGGGCGCCATTCTCTAAGACATCATCAAGCTCTGCAAACGACATTGCCACAATGCCGCTCTTGCCGGTGCCGCACGGAATGTCACGGAACAATTGATTCAACAGCGGCTCAATTGCCGGCCGCACCTCGTCAACATGCAAGGAGGATGCAAGCAGCCGCACACCGCAGTTGATGTCGAAACCAACTCCTCCCGCCGACACGACCCCGCGTTCCATATCTGCAGCGGCCACGCCGCCAATGGCAAATCCATACCCCTGGTGTGCATCCGGCATGGCAAGCGACCGCCCCACCATCCCGGGCAGCGTCGCCACATTGGCCACCTGGTCCATTGTCTGATCCTTCTCGATCGCTTTGATCAGCGACTCGTCCGCGTAGATCAATCCCTCAACCAGCATTCCTTTTTGATAAGTCTTCGGAATAACATAACGATATGGACCGATTTGCTTCAGCATCGGATCAGATGTCCACAAACACCTTCGCCCGCACTATTCCGCCGTTTTCCGTTATGGACAGTTGATGATACGTGATGGCTTTTACATCGAGTTTGAAAACATGCTTTGCAGGATCAAGGCTCTCACCGATGAGGGCTCCCTTCAGGGCTGTTCCTTTCATTTCGTCAATGACTAGCTGGGTTGTGATAAACCGCTCGGCATCAATGCAGAAAAGGACTTCTGAGAGGAGACGCACAAGGAGTTGTTCGGGATCGGATGCCTGGATGTCCACCGGGCGACGTGTTACCCGGTTCACGGCAGAGGGATCGACAATCACAGAAATAAGGGCGAGCACGGATTGGCGGAATGCATCGCTGAGGGTTTCCCCCCACGCTTCGAGCCCAAGGTCAGCGGGATGCTCCAGTATACGGTATCCTGCCTCCATGGTTCTTCCTCCGTTCACATGAGGGATTTTCCCGTCAGGATCTTCAATGCCTCGAGATACAATGCAGAGGTCTTGAGAATGATCTCCTGCGGCAGTTTCGGCCCGGGCGGTTTCTTGTTGAAGTTGATGGAGAGAAGATAGTCGCGGACAAATTGTTTGTCGAAGCTCGGCTGACTTTTTCCCGGCTCGTACCTGTCCCGGGGCCAGAACCGCGATGAATCCGGCGTCAGAAGTTCGTCAATGAGGATCACATTCCCCTTCTCATCCAACCCAAATTCCATTTTTGTATCGGCGATGATAATTCCTTTTTCTTCCGCGAGCGCCGTCGCACGACGATAAATCGCAATAGACATCTCTCTCACTTTCTCCGCGATCCCCTTTCCCACAATCCGGACCATCCGATCAAACGAGATATTTTCGTCATGAACGCCAACTTCCTCTTTTGTTGCCGGAGTGAAGATCGGCTCGGGAAGCTTTGACGACTCCACAAGGCGGGACGGCAGTCTGATTCCGCACACGGATCCCGTTTCTTTGTACTCGTTCCATCCTGAACCCGAAAGGTATCCGCGCACAACGCACTCCACCGGCAGGGGTTTTGCTTTCTGTACCCACATCGTCCGGTCGCGCAGTGTATCCCAGTACGGCTTGCACGATTCCGGAAGATCATGCAAATTGGTGGAACGGAGATGGTTACCGATGATATCAGACGTTTTCCCGAACCAGAACTCAGAAATCGCCGTCAAAACTTTCCCTTTGAACGGAATCCCCTGGGGCATGACGACATCGTAGGCGGAAAGCCGGTCTGTTGCCACAAGAAGCATCGAATCCCCCAGATCATACAGATCACGCACCTTTCCCCGCCGCACCTTGCCGAGGCCCGCAAGATTCGTTTCTGTGATGACCTGTTCAGGTGCATTCGACACGAAGTTCTTCCTTTTTAAGGGAATTTTGTCGGGATGGTGATCGCCGCACCGAGCCGCCGCAAATATTCGTCACGGGGAATCTCGATAGCGCCCAGGCTCGCGAGATGCGGAGTGAGGAACTGGGTATCAAGAAGGGTGAATCTCAGCTCCCGCAGGCGTTCCACCAGGAATACCACCGCACATTTCGAAGCATCACGTTCGAGCGAGAACATGGACTCTCCAAAAAACGCACCGCCAATGGAGACCCCATAAAGTCCGCCGGCAAGCCGGCCTTCCCTCCACGCCTCGACGCTGTGCGCAAACCCCAGGTGATGAAGATTCAGGTAACTCCGAACGATGGCTTCAGAGATCCATGTTTCTGATCTCGAGCGACAGAAGGAAAGAACCGCTTCAAAGGCCGTATTCAGACGGATCTCAAAGACTTTTTGGCGGAGTGTCCGTCTCAGGCTCCTGGAAATCAAGAGCCCGTCCAGCTCGAATATCCCTCTCGGATCGGGCGAAAACCAGTTGATTTCCCCCGAACCCGAATCCGCCATCGGGAAAAAACCCTGACGATACGCATTCAGCAAGAATTCCGGATCAAGGATGTTCGGTGGTTTCCTTCCTCCGTGCATGCCCCACCCTTACGTATATGGAACTTCGACAACCACTTTGCCGATGCTCTTTCTTGATTGAAGGAACTCGTGCGCGCGGGGAATCTCGGCAAACGGGAACGTCGTGCCTATCCGGGGCGTAATGATTTTCTTGTCGTACCAACTCAATAACTGTTTCGTCGCCCCCTTGAAGTATTGCACCTTATGCGTCAGGAAATACAGATTAAATCCCATGAGCGAGACATTCCGGGAGACAATCGAAGGCGGATAGATGAGGGGGACTTGCACGGCTTCTTTGATCATTTTCAGGCGGTTGAGTCCTCCCTTCCCTGTGACCGATGCAAATCCGTATAACACATATCGTCCCATGGGGGCAAGAAGTTTCCAGCTTTTCCGAAATATGGATCCTCCGACAGAATCCAATACCACGTCAACCCCATAACCACCCGTGTCACGCTTCACGAGAACCGTAAAATCCTCACTGCGGTAATTGATGACGTGGTGCGCCCCTTCGCGTTCGGCCGCCAGGAGTTTTTCCTGAGATCCCGCGGTCGCAAAAATTTCAAGCCCGAGATGCCGGGCGATCTGTATTGCCGCAAGGCCCACTCCGCCCGCCGCCGCGTGCAGCAAAAGTTTCTCTCCGCGACGCGCATGCGCAAGCGTGACCAGACCATGGAATGCGGAAAGGAATGCCACGGGAAACGCCGCTGCTTCTGACAAGGACATTCGTCTCGGAATCTTGACAAGATGGTCTTCATGCACGCAAACGGATTCCGCATACGAACCCTGCCTGCAGAATCCCATGACCCGCTCACCCGGCTTGAATGCACGAACGCCCACACCTGTTTCTTTCACGATTCCCGAGAACTCTATCCCGGGGATGAACGGCGGATCCGGGATCCCCGGATAGATCCCCAAACGCGCAAACACTTCCGCAAAATTCAATCCGATAAACCGCACGGCAACACGAACCTCCCGATCCTCAAGCGCCCTTTCCGGCACTTCGCTGATCTTCAGGACCGAGGGGGATCCGAACTTCGTGATGAGAAACGCCTTCAATCTAAGACTCCCATGCGATCAGTCTCCAAAGCACGTTCCCACAGCCCGCGCAGCAAGGACAAGCTGGGAATCTGCCGGTACTGTCCGAAGTTTCATGATCGCCTCCTTCACGGGAACGCCAAGAACCTCCGTTCCGCGCAAACTCACCATGTATCCGAACCTTCCTTCTGAGGCAAGTTGAAGTGCCATTGATCCGTACTTTGTGGCAAGAATCCTGTCGTACGGAGTCGGGCTCCCTCCACGCTGAAGATGACCGAGCACTGTGACCCTCGTTTCCAGGCCCGTTGTCTCTGTGATTTTTTTTCCCACAAGGTCTCCGATGCCGCCAAGACGGACAGGGTCCGTGCGTTTCACATCTTTTTCTTTGATGACAATCTCGCCATCGGCCGATCTCGCACCCTCGGCCACGCACACGATGCTGAATCGTCCTCCCCTCCTGCTGCGGTCCAGAACGTAATCGAACACCTTATCCCAATGGAAAGGGATTTCCGGAATGAGAATCACGTCGGCCCCGCCGGCAAGTCCTGCCCCCAGCGCAATCCATCCGGCATAACGGCCCATGACTTCGACAACAATGACCCTGTGGTGTGATGATGCAGTTGTCTGGAGCCGGTCGATTGCCTCTGTAGCCACGGAGAGCGCGGAATCATAGCCGAAGGTCACATCGGTAGACGAGAGGTCGTTATCAATGGTCTTAGGGACACCGATAAACTTGAGGCCCATGTCGGTAAATTTGTCAACGATATGCATGGTGCCGTCGCCGCCAATCGCAATCATTACATCCAATCCCCAGTCCTTGTAGTGTTTGATGGCCTGGAATGAGCAGTCCTGGACATCGATCCCAGTGGGGGTCGCCACGGGATAATGAAACGGATCACCCTTGTTCGAGGTCCCGAGGATTGTTCCGCCGACATTGAGAATACCGCTGACGTCGCGGCTCGTGAGCTCGCGACACTTCCCCTCGACCATCCCCTCGAAACCATCTTCAACCCCCAGGACTGTTGCGCCGAAATAGGACATGGCGGGTTTGGCAATGCTCCGGATAACTGCATTCAACCCCGGGCAATCGCCACCGCCCGTGAGGATGCCAATACGCTTGATATGCTTCATAATTCCTCGAGCAATGTCGCATGGAAGATAAAGAAAAGTCGACGATGATTCCAGAATGCAGCGGAAAGGAAGGGACAAAAAAAAGGCCTCTCCCCTTGAGGACGAGGCCTTGTCTGGTGAAAATACTGTTACGCCGCAGTCGCGGAAGCTGCTTCTCTCTCTTCCACGGCCATCTGGTATTTTTCACCCAGCCAGGCGCCGAAGAGATTGAGGCAGAATCCGAGGATCAAACCGAAGGCGAGGTAACCGCCCGAGACCTCCATATCCAACATAAATTCAAGAAACGACCAATCGAGCAGGACGGCGAGAAATCCCGCAATTGCCGGCTCTTTCAGCGTGACACCCGGCGATTTGTACGCTACGATAAATCCCGTGACGGCAAGGCTGAAAAGAAATGCTCCGAATGCCACATCCAGACTTGTGTTAAAAATCGGAGTGATAATGAACACCGCGAGGACGTTCAGTGCGAATCCAAGTATAACTCCCACGATGACCCATTTTGCCGAAACATCGGTGAACAGGCGTTTTGTTTCCGCTTCGTCATGATCTTCGCTTCCCTGCAGTTTTTCGCCTACCCACGCCCCGATCCAACTCAATCCGAATCCGAGCACCAACAATAGGATATTGCGCATCAGGTCCTGTCCTAGAGCGGCTCCTGTCGCATACAAGAGGATAATCATGAGCAGTGCCACCATTCCTCCAGCGACGCTGGCTTCCTTGATCGTGACTCCCGGTGAAGCATATCCGACAATTGCTCCCGATGCGACAAAGCCCGCGAGCAGAACGAGCGCCTGAATTGGAATGCTGCGAAATGTGGGAACAACGATCAGGAACGAAGCGGCGGCGATTCCGACTCCCACGGCAACACCAACCAGCACCCATTTCCATTGCAGCCTCGACGGTTGATTTGAACTGCCGGTCATACTTCCTCCCTCAATTGAAGTGAACAGGTGATTCTGGCTTGGCTAATATTGGAAAAACACATGCAAAAAGCAAGGAACTCCTTCACACCGATTGTGAAGCTACTGATCGCCTGAGAGCAAGTTCAGTTGTGTTGAGTTATCCTCCTGCTGCTCCGGCGACTGTAGACTCTTTAAACGGTCAGAGAAACTGCTCAACTGCTTATCGGCCCTGTCATAGTTGTTCTTTGCATTGTTGAGATGAGTCCCGAGCGTTTCAAACGCGACATTGAATTTCAGGAGCTCAGAAGAAAGCCGCTGTAAATTCTGAAATATTTCCCGGGCGCTCTTTTCGATTTCTAGGCCTTTCAAGCCGAGGGCGATGACCCTTAGGTGAGCATAAAAACTGTTCGGGGAAACCGGTACAACATGCTTCTGAATCGCGTAGGCATACAAGCCGGTCTCTTCTCCGAAGGAGTCTTCCTTGATGATCGTCTCATAGTAGATGTTCTCCGCCGGAATGTACATCAAGGCAAAATCAAATGTCCCTTCGTCCGGACGAATATATTTCGTTGCAATGGCGTCGATGTGTTTCTTGACATCCGACGTAAATGCCCGCTGTGCCGTGCGTTTCTCCTGATCGGCCGTCGCGTCGAGCATTTTCCGGAAATTCTCGAGCGGAAATTTCGCGTCCACAGGCACCTTGCCCCCTGCGGTAAGAATCATCGCATCCACCGCTTCACCGCTTTTGAAGCGATACTGAATAGAGAACGCATTCACGGGGAGAACCTGTTTCAACAGGTCTTCCAGCAGCAATTCCCCCAATCCGCCCCGCAGTTTGGGAGCTCTCAACATACCTTCGAGTTTTGAGACGCTCAGCCCCAGTTCCTTGATTTCCTGGGTCGCACGGCTCAGTTCACCAAGCTTTCCCTGCACATCCTGGATGACTCTCGCCGCATTATCCAGGCGCTGTCCCACCTGACCTGTCTGGGAGGTCATATTGTCGAGGTGCTTGTTGATCGCGTCCGTTGTGTTCTTGAGACTCGTGGCCACTTCGGTCCGAAGGCCATCCATTTGCTGCTGCATGAACGTCACAGCCTGCATGCCGTCCTGCGGCCCCGGAGAGGATCTCCGCAGGAGCAGAATAATCACCACGGCCAGCGCAGCCAGCACAAGTCCGAGAACTATCAGAAGAAGTGTATCCATGGCCTATTGAAGAAAGAACACTGCTATGATGACAACACTGCCTGCCAGGAGAATCGAGCGGGATAGTGGGCGCGACCGGCGCTTGAGCAACCCCCAATACTTTGCCGCCACGACCATGAGCGCTGCCAAAACCATCGTGGCTGCAAGGCATTCAAGCGGTGAGAAACTTCCATTGACCCGATCGACGAGACTCTCCATGCCGAGAACGGTTGCGTAGAGAACCTGTAGGTGGCCGACATAGACAAGTAACGATTCCCGCCCAGCATCGAGCAGAAGCGAGGATTCCGTTTTCCATCGCTGTACCCACCATTGACACACCATCAAGAGCAGGAGAACGAGACCGAATCGAAGCAGGAAAAATAAAGGATCGTTCTGCCTGTCAAAACCATCGGGAAACAAGGCCATCCCGAACAAAGCCGGAATCGAAACAACCACCATCGCAATACCTGCCCAGGTAACGATGCGTGTGAATCGGTCCACTGCTCCGCTGGAACTCATTCGGAGATACAACATTCCCATCACACCGCCCCACAGGATAAACCCAAGCCATGGAACAAGGGGAAACATGGACAACCTGGAGTCAAAATATGCTCTCAAAGCAGGATGAAGCGACCGTACGGTGTCGCTTGCACCCAGTAACGGCGCTCCGACAACTGCGGCCAAACCCAGGATGAATATCACGGCAGAAAATGTCTTTTCACTCCGTATAATGATCCGAGTCGTAAACAACAGCAATAGCCCCGCAGCAATACAATGGAGGATGTCAGACTGGAAGAACGCGTTCCATCCGGATTCCGGCGTATCCAGGATCTTAGTGAAGGAAAACACCGGGAGATGGAGAACGTAGCCGATAAGCCAGATCATGCCTATCCGGCCAATTTGCTTTCTGAACGCTGCTCCAAAACTTCTGAATTCGGCCAGTTTGCGTTCGCTCACAACGACAAACACCATCCCCGCCACAAACAGAAAGGTGGGGGCAACGAGGCCATTGATGAAATTCAGGACCTCAAACCAGGATGCCTGCTTGAGCCCCGGGATGAGGAAGGCATTGAAAACATGGACTTCGATCATCACAAGAGCTGCCCAGCCTCGCAGGAGATCGATGAAGACAATCCGTTCCTTCATCGGCTCAGATCACGCCCATCTTTTTCCCAACCTTCGCAAATGCGTCCAGCGCCCGATCAATATCTTTTTTCGTCAACCCTGCTGATACCTGTGCGCGCAGGCGTGCTTCCCCTTTTGGAACGACCGGAAACCACAGTCCTTTAATGTATACCCCCGCCTTCAGCAAAGCCGCGCTCATGTCCTGAGCCGTGGAGGCCTCACCGAGCATGATGGCAACAATCGGATGCACGCCCTCCAGGATCCTGTATCCCAACCCTTTGATCTCACGCCGGAAGTATGCCGTGTTCTCATGAAGCCGCTTCACAATGGATTTGTCGCGCGACAACAGGTCGAATGATGCCATGCATGCCTGAACGATTGCCGGAGGCAGGGAATTCGAAAATGTATATGGACGGGATTTCTGGCGAAGATACGAGATCAGCTCTTTCGATCCGCTGATGTAACCGCCAGACGCCCCACCGATCGCTTTTCCCAGCGTCCCCGTCAACACGTCGATCTTCCCAAGGACTCCAAAATGTTCCGGCGTCCCGCGGCCGGACTTTCCGCATACTCCAATGGCATGAGAATCATCGACAAACAGCATGGCTCCATATCGCCGGGCGAGGTCAACAAGCTCGGGGAGAGGAGCAAGGTCGCCCTCCATGCTGAAGACACCGTCCGTCGCAATAATCCGAAACCGGTAGTTCGTGTTCTTATCCTGTTCAAGCAACTGTTCGAGTTGAACCACATCCGCATGATTATAAATCTTCTTGTCGGTCGTTTCGGATCGGCATAATCGCTGGCCGTCAATAATGCTGGCGTGGTTGAGCCGGTCTGTGTAGATGACATCTTTGTATTGGTCAAAACCGAGCTTTTCGTTTGTCAGGGATGCAAAGAAGCCCTCGTTCGCAGCGAAACAGGATGAAAAGAGGATGGTATCCTCGGTTCCGACAAACTTCGAAATTCTTTTTTCCAGTTCGATATGAATGGTCTGCGTACCGCAAAGAAACCGTACGGAAGCCACGCCGTATCCGTAGTGTTTGATGCCATCGATGGCGGCTTTACGGATCTTCGGATGGTTCGACATACCAAGGTAATTGTTGGAGGCCAGCATAACGACTTCCTTGCCCCCCACTTTAACGATTCCGCCCTGGGCCGTTTGGAGAGGCGTTTCGTACTTGTATGTTTTCGATTGTTCAAGCCGGGAGAGTTCTGCGGCAAAAAGCTCGTTGGCATTCATGGGTTGGAATAAAGAAATGAAAAATGGAAAATTGAAAAAGAAAAATGAATCAGGGATGAAACAAGACTTTGTAAGCGTCTCCGGAGCGGATCGCGGCAAACCCGTCCTCGAACCGTTCGAACGGGAGGCGATGCGTCACGAAACCGGTCTTGACGAACTGCTTCGCCAGGCCGTCGCGGAGCATGGCTTCCATCTGGTCCCACGTTTGAAATACCCTGCGTCCTATGATTCCGTGCACCGTGATCCCGCTGAAGATAATATTCTTGGCGAAATCGACCTGCATCGTTCCTGATGGAAGCCCCAGCAGCGAAAAGATGCCGCCCATTCTGAGAATCCTGGCGGCGTCTTCGTATGCATGATAGCTCCCCGACATTTCAAATGCCGCGTCCACACCCGTTTTTTCTGTTTCACTCATCACGGTGTCCATCAGATTTTTTTTCTCACCGGGCAAGGCCATATCAAAGCAATGATCGGCGCCGTATCTCCTGGCAAGGGCGAAACGATTGGATTGGAGTTTTTCGTGTGTGAAGTTGTCGTGCGACGCATCGGTAACATAGATTCGTTTTGCCCCGGCCCATTTTGCAACGGCAACGGCCATAAGGCCCTGAACGCCGCACCCGAGAATGGCCACAGAGCGGTCACGCACCGGCGCCGACATAACCGTGTGCGTGGCATTGCCCAGAGCATCCATAAAGCTGATGATTTCGGGGGGAATTGTGCGACCGAAGAAGAGTCGAATGTTGCTGGCAGGAACTCTGACATACTCCGCCCATGCACCGTCATCATGCACTCCTTTGATAATCGTATTGCGGCAAACATGCAGTTCTCCCAGCCTGCATTGGTAACAGGTGCCGCACGTGACATGCATTTCCGCTGTTGCAAAGAATTTCTTTTCGAGGAAGTTTGTGAATTTCGGATCCACAGCAAGCGATGAAGCAGATTTTCTCCCAACCATGCGTTTGAGATCCGGTTGGGTTCTGGCCTTGGCAACGACGAGCCGCGCCAGGTGAGTTCTGGCCTTCGTACCGGCGGCAACAATTCTTCCGCTGAATTCATGTCCAACGGTCACGGGATCCGTGCGCGCCTTGAGCATCTCTGTCCGTAGGGAGGGTTTTCCCTGGTAAATGCCGACATCCGTACCACATACAGCTCCGGCAAAGACCTTTATGATCACATCACCCGGGTCTTCAATCGTAGGTTCCGGTTTTGTAATAAGTTGCATCCCCTTCGGCCATTCGGAACCTTCCACCGGCCGGGGCTTGACAATTGCTTTCATGGGTCATCACACGATTAGGTACGTCGTTATCAGTTTCTTTCACCGCCCCGGGATAAACCTCGGGTCTGTACCGCGAGACACAATTCCGCGCCGCGGAATAAAGGCAGATCGAGTCTGATTCCAATATTCCAAAACCCCGTGCTCCAGCTGCGCTCCATCAATCCTCGTCTGACCTCTAACTTCTGACATCTGATCTCTGACATCTGATCTCTGACCCCTGAACCCGCATCCCCTCCTACCCTCTTTTCCTCCAGTCCTTATGGTTCTTCCTGATATCCTCCAATACTTCCCTGTCGATTTTGTTGTCGTCTCTTATCCGCACATCATAATTCTCCCATCCCATGAAATCCTGGAGGGCTTTCTTCGTCGCCGCATCAAATATTCCGTTGACCGGACCGTCGTAAAACTTCATCCCCTTGTAGTCCTTGTCGCTCAGAATGCCTTGCAATTCTTTGCAAAGGGATTGATCGATCGTCAGAAGGTTGGCAGGATTGGTGCGGAAGAAGTACAACTTGTGGAGCTCGTAGAGGCGCTCCAATTCTGCCAGTGGCCGGGCGTGATCATACACGCTGATATCGATGAAATCGTCCGTTGTGCCGTCGTAGCCGGCCCCTTTGCGCTTCACAACCAACGCAGCCGATTGTTCTCCCCTGCGGTCGCCACCCGCTTTTCCCCCGGCAACCAGTGCGGCCAATAGCCTGTCGGAGAGTGAACCCTTCGTTGATTCAAACGTTTTTGCGATTGCCTCAACTGTTTCTTTGCCGACGAGAATGTTCCCTTGTGCAGCATATCCCTTGCCTGAGATCAAAAGGCCTTTGCCACCAGCTGTCTTCCCTGTCCTTCCACCTGCCCAATCAAAGCATTCCTTACCGGTCCAGCTCGCCGCGTTGCCGTGCACATCGACAATACCGGCTTGCCGCACATCGCGGGCGCTGTCGGTCTGAATGAGAATACGAAGCGCCTCTTCGGCCGTTGCACCGTTTCGCAAGAGCGCCAATCCGCGTGTCCCATACGAAACATTGACAAACGACTGCGTCGCAATGGCCCCGACTCCCACTTCCATCCAGGGAACGACAGGACGGACATTCGGGAATTTCGACTGGACAGCCACCCCCACATCGCCGTTCTCCAAATCGACGGCAGCGATGGAAAAGGTAGCCGCGAACGGGTCGGATTCAAAGGAGGGAAATTGAGGCGGAAGAAAGAGAAGACTGATGACTGCGAAAGACACAAGTACCTTGGTGCGCATGTCGTTCTCCGAAAAATAGTCCATTCAGGAAAATAATTCCGGCTGGCAAATATACAGACATTTCTCCGTGAAACAAATTAGCAGCATTTCACAGAGACTCAGAGGTCAAAACAAAGGTTCCAGGGAGGTTTCGCTTTTCACCACTTCGAAGCGCAGACTCCACAAACAATACTAAACAGACTTCTTCATTCTGATGGCAAAAGAGCCGTCCATGCCGTGGCGATGCGGAAAGGTTTCGACGTGTCCGTCTGCGTGGACCAGTTGCGGATTGACGAACTGTCCCGCGGGCTCAATCTGAAATTCCGGATGCTCCGCGAGAAATGCACGAACGACTCCGACATTCTCTTCAGGTTCAGTCGTACAGGTACTATAGACGAGAACCCCTCCTGGCTTCACATGTTTTGCCGCGTTCATGAGAATCCCACGTTGAATGCCCACGAGGTCCGGAAGGTCCTCAGGTTCGCGTTTCCATTTGGCATCCGGCTTCTTTCCAAGAACGCCAAGCCCCGAGCATGGTGCGTCCACAAGAACGCGGTCGGCCGGAGCCGTTTCCAATTGAGACGCATCGGCCGTCATGAAATGAGCGTTCGCAATCCCCAATCGCTGGCATGCATTCTTCACCAACGTAAGCCGTGTTTCGTATCGATCGACAGCAAGGATTTCACCCGCATTCCGCATCAACTCGCCAATAAACGTTGTTTTTCCGCCGGGAGCGGCGCATAAATCCATAACCCGCTCTCCCGGCTGGGGATCAAGAAGTTGTACCGCCACGCCGGCACTCTCATCCTGCACCACAAAGAATCCCTGCCGGAACATCTCGGATCCGCCGATGCCCGTCATGTGCTTGACACGCACAAAGAAATCGAGGAATGCTGACCGGGAAAACTGCACCTGGAGGTTTTCCAGTTTCGAGAGGAAATAATTGAAGTCGATTTTCAGCCTGTTGACCCGGAGGGTCAGGTCGGGGCGCCGGTTGTTGGCCGCCAGCATCTGCCGTGTATCGTCCACTCCGAACCGCTCCACCCACCGCTTCACCATCCATTGCGGATGCGATTCAACAACGGCGAGGTGCTGAATGATGTTCTCGTGACTGTCGGGATACCGGATGTTTTCCAGGTTTCTCAGGATATTCCGCAGCACTGCATTCACCAGGTCGCCGACCTTCTGGCCCCGAAGGCGTTTGATGAACTCCACAGACTCGTTCACGGCGGCGGAATGCGGTACGCGTTCGAGGAAGAGGATCTGATACAGCGCCACCCGCAGGGCATTCCGGATGTTGGTTTCCGCTTTTGTAAAATTCCCGTGAAAGAAGCCGGTGAGCACCCAGTCGAGTTTCGCCCGCCAGCGAATCGTTCCGGTCACGATCTCCGTCATCAATCCCTTGTCAAGTTCATTCATCACCTGCGAACGCATTTCCGCATCCATCAGCCTGTCCAGGTAGGCGTCAGACCGCTCGATACGATTGAGGATCTTCACCGCCGTCCCGCGAGGACCGGCGTACAGGTCCGTGACAGGCTCGGTTTGCTCGGTCCGTATGGTTTGCGGATCAGTCATTCAACTGGGCTATTGAGGCATGCCTTGCCTGCGCCGCTCAGCGCTCGTCAGATCGAAAATCGTTCTGAACAATTGTTCTTCCTGGGCAGTAAGGTGAATGTTCCGGCGGAGCATCACGCGTCGAGCGACGTCGATAGCTTTGTCGGGGTTGAAGGTTGTAAATGTCTCTCCGGCGGCCCCCCATGAAAAAGACGGCACATACTTCGGAGGAAATCCGTTGCCGAAAATATTACTGCTGACACCCACCACAGTACCCGTATTGAACATGGAATTGATGGCGCTCTTCGAATGGTCACCCATGATCAATCCGACAAATTGCAGTCCGGTATCGATTTGCTCCGTACCGATTGTTACGCGCACCGGTCCATAATTGTTCTTGAGGTCGCTGTTGTTTGTATCGGCTCCCAGGTTGACCCATGCGCCGACATACGAATGCCCCAGGAATCCGCCGTGCTGTTTGTTTGCATACCCCTGGAAGATCGTATCCTCCACTTCACCGCCCACCTTGCAAAGAGGCCCGATACTGGTCCGGGAAATCACGGCACCTGCCCTGATCACGGATCCTTCTCCGACATGAACGGGACCAATAAGAGTCGCGTTGGGTAATACGGTGCTCCCTCTTGCTATCCGAATCGGTCCGCTCTCTGCATCGAGCACACACCCCGGTTTCACCACGGTAGCGTCCTCAATGAGAATATTCGCGGAACGGAGCATGTGCACGCCTGTTGGCGTCTTTCTCCGCTTGCTTTTCCGCGCGGCGGCCAGAATTTCAAAATCGACAACAAGCTCGTGCCCGTTGTTTTCCACGAGATGCCAGGGATAAGCGATGAGATTGGCATCGACCTCAACTCTCGGGATGTCCCCAACCTCTCCAAGAGAAAGGAGTCCGCCAAGTTGCGACTTGACACGATGAAGATTCTTTGCACTAATCTTCGCAGCCACCAGTTCTTCCCCGCAGACAAACAGGCAATCGTCATGCGCACTCCGCGCAATTGCTTTTCCGACAGCAGTATCGATCAGGAGTCTGCCGTTGATAAACAAATAATCGGCGGAAACCAACTCGTTGACGCGCACTCCGGGATAACGCACCCTCATGTATTCCGCCAGATAGGAACGGCAGTGCAGAGATACCACGGCACGAGGAAAAATACGCGTAATCTTGTCCTTCAGCGAGGTCATTCCGCATTTGAGATTATACACCGGACGGAAGTACACCAGCGGCAGCAGCCGTAAAGTGTTGGAGTCTTCAAACAGGCAGATGTTCCGAATCATGGACGTCATCCTGAAAAGGTGTGCGTCAATTTTGAAGCGGCATCCTGATCGATTGTGACATATGCCTTCCGGTGCATCTGGATGATGGACGCCGGGACCATGGCCGTAATGGGACCCTCAATGGCCGCCCGCACGGCTTCTGCTTTTGAGGCGGAGCTCGCCAACAAAAGCACCTCTCTCGCCTCCATGATCGTACCGATGCCCATGGTGATCGCGGTCTTGGGGACATCGTCGATGGACCTGAAATATCGCGCATTGTCGTTCACCGTCTGCCCTGTCAGTGTCTTGATGCGTGTACGTGAGCCAAGGGACGAGCCGGGTTCATTGAACGCGATGTGCCCGTTTGCGCCGATTCCGAGAACCTGGAGGTCGATTCCCCCCTTCCTGCGGATTTCCTCTTCGTACCATTCGCAGTGTCCCTCAATATCTCCGGCCATCCCGTCAGGGACATAAACAGATCCTAACGGTATATCAAGGTGACGAAACAGATTTTCCCACATGAATTGATAATAACTTTGCGGATGGGTACGGGGAAGGCCGATGTACTCGTCCAGATTGAAGGTCGTAACTTTGGAAAAACTCAACCCTTCTTCACGGTTCATCCTGATGAATTCCCGGTACAGCCCAATTGGGGTCGCCCCTGTGGCCAGACCCAGAACGAGATTCGGTTTGTGGCGGATTCGGTCCGCAACGAGGACGGCCGCCGCCTTGCTTACTTCTTCATACGATTTCTGGATTGAAACGAGCATGGAAGGAATAGTTTGGGTCAAACAAAAAAGCGGAATGCATTGATTCAATACATTCCGCTTTGCTCAACCTTCTTCAGTCGATCAGGACGGTGCAGGCGCTTCGGACGTTTTCTTTGCATATTTCCTGTTAAACCGCTCAACACGGCCCGCTGAGTCCAGAAGTTTCTGTTTTCCGGTGTAAAACGGATGACAGTTCGCACAGATTTCAACATGCAGGTTTCCCAGCGTAGAGCGCGTCTCAAACGTGTTTCCGCAGACACACGTGACGACCGCTTTCCTGTATTCGGGGTGAATATCCGGCTTCATCAAAACCTCCAATGTTCAAACAATAGTCAAATATAAAAAAAAACGACAATAATTGCAATGCGGAAGAAAACCCGCCGATGTCTCAGTTTTCCAGAAGAATACCGGCATTCCACTCGGCGACTCTCATTTAACTCCACGACTCTGCGATTAAAGACCATGGTCGATATCGTATTTTAACGCAGAGTCGCTGAGAAAGGCAAGAAAAAGAGACGCAGAGGGTTTGAAAGAATGAGCTTTCTTGCCTAGATTGGTTCTATGAAGTCGGGATTAATCTTCCTCCTGCTTGTGGCCGGATCCGTCGCCAGCGCCCAGCGGACATCCACATTTGATTTTCTCCGCCTCGACATGAACGCCCGGGCCGCCGCGCTCAACGGCAGTTTCGTTTCGATGACCAACGACCCGAATCTCTTGTACTATAACCCGGCGGGCCTGGCGACACTGGAACACCCTTCTGCCTCAGCGAGTTTTCTCAAACACCTCCTGGACGTGAACGCCGGATCCCTCACGTACGGGCAGGAATTCCCTGATCTGGGAACATTCGCCGCAGGCATCATCTTTGTCGATTACGGTTCATTTCAACAAACAGACGAATCCATGAACGCCCTTGGGACGTTCTCGGCGCGCGAGATTGCCTTGAGCATGGGATGGGGAACTGCCCTCGAGGAAAACATGTACATTGGCGCCAGCATCGAATTCATCTCATCATCGATAGCAGGCTTCAGCGCCAACGCCGCTGCCATCGGAGCCGGAATCCTCTATCAGATCCCTTCAGAAATGATCACAATCGGAGCGAGCCTCCTGCATGCCGGCACGCAAATAGGCACGTATGCAGGCATCCGGGAATCCTTGCCGCTTGAACTTACTCTTGGCATCACCAAAAAGCCCGAACATCTTCCGGCATACCTGAATCTGAATTTCCATAAACTCACAGATCGGGCTGATTCGTTCCTCGATCGGTTTGGGTCCTTTTCGATCGGCGTGGAGTTTCTCATGAGTGAATCAACAAGGCTGCGTGCAGGATACGATAACGAAAAAAAGCGGGAATTAAAGCTCGGAACGGGGTCTGGTCTGGCAGGATTTTCGTTTGGCGGCGGAATTTTGGTCAAAGAATATCAGATAGACTACTCATTCAATTCCTACGGTAAGATCGGGGGACTTCATCGGGTTTCTGTCGGCATGACTCTTGAACCTTAGCAGTACCATTCCATCCCAGTTCCTTCTCATCCCACTCCGGCTCCTACCGCACATTCTGAACATTACAACACCAGCCCCTCGAGCAACCGTTCTGTTACATAGAAGAGAATCATTCCGGCAAATACGATGAGGGGGGGGATTCTGTTTTTGGATCTGTTGATCTCCGGGATGAGATCGCTGGCGCCGACATAGATGGCTGCACCCGCGGAGAAAGCAAACGCGTACCCTATCACCGCTTCGTCGATGGACGAAACCACAAACACCGAGAGTACTCCCAGCACCGTCGCAATTCCAATACCCCCGGCAGACCAGAGGATCACCTTACGGGAATAGCCGGCTGATTGCATGATGGAACCAATGGTCAGACCTTCGGGAAATTTGTGCAGAAGAACGGCGAGAAAGATCAACAATCCCAGAAAGGGATCAAACTGGACCCCTGCTGAAATAGTAAACCCGTCGAAAAAAGCATGGATAAACAATCCAGTGAACGCCGAAAGCCCCGCCTGTTTTGTCACCATCACGTCCGAATGCGTTTCCTCACCGAAATGCAGGTGATTGACCACGGCGTGCTCGAAGAAATGAATCGTGCTGAATCCGATCATGATCGCCAAAGCCGCCTTCTCTCCCAGCGACTCGATACTCCTCGGAAGAAGTTCCAGAAACACCAGGGCCAGAATAAATCCAGCGCCCAGGGCGAGCAGGATTTCCTGCAGGCGCCGGGGCCACTGCTTGCGGACGGCGATGGTGGCCCCTCCGAGAAACTCCGCGGCCGCAGAAGCAAGTCCGAACAAGAGCGCTGTGATCACTTGTTCGGGCCTTTATAGGATTGTTCCATGTAGGCTTGTGCGTCACGATGCGTATTCTCGAACTTCCTCATCTTCAGGACAGCTCTGTATTGCGCCACGGCGTCCTGCCTGCGATGCTGCAGGTCGTAGATCATGCCGATGTTCAGGCTCGCCATCGAGAAAAATCCTGAAGCCCCGTCCTTGTCGATCTGCCGGGAGAGTTCCTCGCACCGGAGAAAATTCACCAACGATTCTTCCGCCTTTCCAAAGTTCAGGAAATACTTGCCGAGATAGTAGTACGCCTCCCGCGCATCGGTCGCGTCAAAGCCGGTCTGCCTCTCCGTGGTGCGGGAAATTACCTCTGAGAACACCCGGAACGCTTCGTCCCACCTGCCAAGTGAAATATTACAGCGCCCGACATACCGAAGGAATACAGGGTTGCGTGGATACCGCTTGTTTAATCCGCCGGCAAGCCCAAGAGCCTTCGTGAAGTCCTTCTCGTAAAGAAAATAATTCTGAACGAGAAAATACGTGGCTTCCACACTCGCATACTTGGCCTTTTGGGACGCCAGCTCGAGTTGTTCAAGACCCTTTTTCCTGTCGCCCGATGGGAAGAACATCATGAACGGCTTCACAATGGGATATTCCGACGGCACAATGTCGGCATAGTAATGATAAATTCCGATTCCAAGCAACACATCGTGATTTTCGGGGTCCAGATCATGTGCCGCACGAACGATCGGAAGCGCAGCGAGGCCATCCTTGGAGGCACCGAACCAATTCCCGCGCGTGGCCCGGAGCCGCCCGCGAAATCCCAGTGATCCGCCTTTGAAAAACAGGGCGGTGATATCATCGGGCTTTTTCTCCAGCATCGCATCGCACATGTCGATCACCTCTTCCAACATGTTGTAAAAACGGCCATCCTGTGATTCATCGTCAATGTTACTGAGAATCCGCCACCATTGGATCATCGCGCGGAAAAAGTATCCCGACGGATGGTCGGGGCGAAGTTGAATCACCTCCGCGAAGAGCCGTTCGGCATCGAAGAACTCGAGATTGTAGATATGATCGACCCCCTTCTGGATCCGCCGATCAATCTCCGGACCCATGTCCCATTGAGCAGAGAGACGCATGGGAACAAGTAGGAGGATGAAAAGTGCGAGGGCCGGCCTTTGGAATATCGCCATGGCGCGGAGGACACTGCTAGGAAAACTTATTGGAAAAAAACTCCCGGAGTTTCTGTGCGGGGATTCGCTCCTGCTTCATGGAATCCCGCTCCCGGACAGTCACGGTTTGATCCTGCGTTGTTTGAGAATCAACGGTAATGCAATACGGCGTGCCGATTTCGTCCTGACGGCGGTACCGCCTTCCCACTGCTCCGCTCTCGTCATAGAACACCCGAAACAACGGGCGCAAGTCCGCTTCGATGGCTCGCGCCGCCTCAGGCATGCCGTCTCGGTTGACCAGGGGGAACACCGCGGCCTTGATGGGAGCGAGTTTCGGATGGATCTTCAGGACAACGCGCGTTTCCATTCCGCCCTCGCCCGTGGGAGCCTCTTCCTCGTGATAGGCATTGACCAGGAACGCCATGAACGAGCGGCTTGCGCCAGCGGAAGTTTCGATCACAAAGGGAACGAATTTTGATTTTGACTCTTCGTCAAAGTACTCCAGTCCCTTCTTTGAAAACTCCTGATGGCGCGAAAGATCATAGTCGGTGCGGTTGTGCACGCCTTCGATTTCCCCCCATCCGAACGGAAATTCATACTCAATATCGTACGCATCCTTCGCATAATGAGCCAGTTTATCTTTTGGATGCTGGTGCCATCGCAGCTTCTCCTTTGTCATGCCAAGGCTCACAAACCACTGCATCCTCTGCCCCCTCCAATATTCGAACCACTCGTCATCCGTTCCGGCCTTGACGAAAAATTGCATCTCCATCTGTTCAAATTCGCGGGTGCGGAAAAGAAAATTCTTCGTGTTAATCTCATTCCGGAATGCCTTCCCGATCTGCGCAATGCCGAAAGGAATTTTCTGGCGCGACGCCGCCTGGACGTTGAGGAAGTTCACAAAAATGCCCTGGGCGGTCTCCGGCCGAAGGAACACGGCGGCTGAAGAATCCTCCACCGGACCGACAAACGTCTTGAACATGAGGTTGAACTTCCGGGCTTCCGTGAATGTCCCTTTGTTGCCGCAGTTCGGACAGCTGGCAGCGGACACCACCCTCCCCACATCCGCGCCGATTTTCTCAAACTCGACCTCAATGACCTCGTCCTTCTGCTGTCCTTCGAACTTACCGGGCTGAAGTTCGCGCAGTATGTCTTTTTTCTTTTTGATTGAAAGCTCGTCCAGAAGCGTGTCCACACGGTAACGGGATTTGCATTGCCTGCAATCCACCATCGGATCTGTAAAATTCTCCACATGCCCCGACGCCTCCCAGACTCGCGGGTGCATCAGGATCGAAGCGTCGAGGCCTTCAACGTTTGAGCGAAAGGTCATCTCCCGCCACCACTGTTGTTTCAGATTATTAAGCATCTCGACGCCGAGCGGGCCATAATCCCAGCAGCCATTGAGCCCGCCGTAGATCTCGCTCGATTGAAACACGAATCCCCTGCGTTTGGCGAGGGAAACGATCTTATCCATTATTGATACGGTTTTCATGAATTATGAAAGTGAAGGTAAGGAAATGCGAAATTCTAATCTCCAAATACAAAACAAAATCTAAGCACTAAATTCTAAAGGCATTATGAATTAGGGGTTATGTGACCGATGATAGTACACCTGGTAACACAGATGTTATGTTCCCCGAAGGGGAACAATAATTTAGCCGGGGGCAACCAGCCCGCTACGCGTTCTGGCGGGCGCCCCCGGATTTCGTGACGGACAAAACACAAACTCTCCCTGAAGGGGAGAGATATATAACCCCTTCAGGGTAATTCGATATCATTGCGTTCAAGATTGTTCGGGCCTACGGCCCGACCTAATGTATGTGACCCTTTCAGGGTCAATCAGCTCACAGAGAACAAAGCCTCCTAGAATGACACTGTACTGGTTTCATTTGTCACCCAACCATTAGGATTTAGAATTTGTTTAAAGTTTAGATATCAGAATTTAGTATTTATTGTCGCGTTGTTCGTCTGTCAATCACCTCACTTTGACTTAAACGTTGGCTTTCGTTTTTCCAGGAACGCCGTTGTGCCTTCTTTGAAATCCTCCGACCCGCAACACACACCGAACAGACTTGCTTCTAGTTCCTGACCATCGGTCAGGTTTGTTTCTCTGGTCATGTTAACAGCTTTCAGGGCCAGCCGAATTGCTACCTGTCCCTTCGTGCAAATCTTCCGCGCAATGGCCAGGGAGGCACTCATGAGATCTGCGCCGGGAACAACCTTGTTCACCAATCCGATACGCAATGCTTCCTGCGCATCGATGGGATCACCTGTAAGAATCATCTCCATCGCCCTGCCTGTGCCAACAAGCCGGGCGAGCCGCTGTGTTCCTCCGTACCCTGGAATGATCCCGAGGTTGACCTCGGGCTGCCCAAATTTTGCGTGCTCGGCCGCAATTCGGATGTGGCAGGCGAGAGCCAGTTCGCACCCTCCGCCAAGGGCGAATCCGTTTACCGCAGCAATGACCGGCTTCCCCAGGTTTTCGATGAGATTAAAGACTCCCTGCCCCTTCGACGCGAATTCCTTTCCGCTTTCCACCGTCAGCGTTGTCAGTTCCTGGATATCGGTACCTACAACGAATGCCTTCTCTCCGGCGCCGGTGATCACCACGACGGCAACTCCTTGATCCGTTTTCATTCCCTCCAAAGCTTCCGCAAGTTCCTTCTTCGCAAGAGAATTGAGTGCGTTCAGCTTTTCCGGCCTGTTGATCGTGATGACGGCAATCCGGTCTTTGATTTCTGTCAGAATCGTTTCGTACTTCATGCTCTCCTCAATGCTTTGCCCGCGGTAAGTTTCGAAACCGGTACCTCGCTCCGTTCTCTCCCCACAAACACAGAGATTCGCCCGTTTCCATATCGCTCAATCAGCTCGATGGCTTTTGGAAAATCCGCCCCCACATCTCCCGGATCGTGCGCATCGGACCCGAGCGTGAGCAGCACACCGGTTTCATGGGCGATTTTGAGAATCGCTTCAGAGGGATACATCTCCTTGACCGGTTTCCGGAGTCCCGACGTATTGATTTCAATGCAGATGTTGTTCTTTCGAACTTCCTTCATCGTTTCTCGGATGTTCTCGGTCAAGTCCCTCTTCGGACGATGGCCGAACTTCTTCACCAGATCACAATGGGCGATGATGTCAAACAGTCCGGAGCGTGCGGATTGTCTGACCGCCTCAAAATACTTCTCGTACACCTCGTCAATATCCCGATTTTCGAAATTGTGAACGAACACCATATCGTCAAAACCCCACGATCCCAGAAAATGGACCGATCCAATCACATAATCGAAATCATTCTCCCTGATGAATCCTCTCACCCATGCTTCCGTCCCCGGGAAAAAATCTGCTTCAATCCCCCTTCGTACAGTTATCCTTCCCCTGTACTTGTCTCGGAGTTCCGTCACGCGCGGGGCATAGACCGCCTGGTACTGTTCCAAACTCATTCGGTGCTTTTCATCAAACCCACCCGGCATCGGAATATGCTCGGAGCATCCGATTTCGTCCAATCCGAGTCCGATTGCCCGAAGGATATACTCTTCCGCATCTCCCTGCGCGTGCTTGCAGAGCGAAGTATGAGTGTGATAATCGACAATCATTTCTTTTCCGTAAGCAGTGCCGCCAATACCTTGATTTGATCACCGGTTAAGCGGTTTGATTCTCTTGCAATATCGAGTCCGAACCGGCCGATGGCCTCATAGAGGGTTGCAAGGGCGGGGTCGTGGACATGAAGGGCTTCAAGGTGTCGCTGGACAACCGTATGGCTCCCACGGGCCAGCGGCCCTGTCAGGGAAGCTCCGGGACCCCGGTCGAGCGCTTGACGCACAGCTGTTTCCACAAGCGGGGAAAAGGGTTTGAGCCCCGGAAGCCCCAACGCTTTCGCCAGTCGCTCAACAGCTCCAAGAAGAACGGTCGGATAATTCGCGGCAAAAACGCACGCAACATGATACAAAATTTTCTCCTCTTTTGGAATCTCGAGGAACCTTCCGCCAAGGTCTTTGACAATTGAACGGGCAACGGCACGAACGTTCGTTCCCCCCTCAAATCCGTACCACACATCTTTCATGAGACTCACCTGATCCTGGAGAGACACGCCGTTGGGAAATGTCTGGATGGGATGAAGAGAAAACACCTTCGCACCTTGATTGCCTAATGCACCAAGCACGTCGCAGGTCAAGATACCGGATGGATGAAAGACAATGAGCCGGTTGTTTTCGAAGGTGTTATTTCCTGCAACTTCGGCCGCTACATCGGCGATCATTTCATCCGGCGTAGCAATGAGAAGGAGATCAGTGCGGGGAGAAAGGTTCTTGAGACTTGTCGAAGCAATGGGCGAGCCGAGCAACCGGCCCAGAACTCGTGCCGACGACCGGCTGCGGCTGATGACGGAAACGATGCGATGACCACGCCTGCGCAACAAGGCTGCAATTGTTGATCCGACCTTGCCAGCTCCGACAAGGGAGACAGAGAAAGCAACTTTGCGAGTGGGCAATCAGGATTCCTGAATGAGTACCGCTGAACAGTAGCCGACGACGGCATCTCGCTCTCCCGTCACGTCGCCGGAATTGCAGTACGCCAGCGCCTTGGATTTGGTTGCGCCAAGGCTGCGGGAAGCGAGCATCACCGCCACCATCGGGCCGCCACCGCATGCCTCCACTTCTTCATCTTCCAGCATGCGAAGGAGTTCCTCGGGGAGAAATCGCTCAACAACATCGATGACCTTCCGGTCGAGCTCTGCCGCTTCTTTATAAGGGTGGTAATGCGACAAATCGCTGCTGGCAACAAGGAGAACGTTGCGGTCTTTGCACGCCGATCGGAGGGCCTGCTCGAGCACAAGGCAGGTTTCGCGGCTCTGATCACCCATCACCACAGGTACGAAGGAGGTCTTTCCAAGCAC
>JBBDYD010000082.1:0-5560 GCA_040901865.1 Bacteroidota bacterium
CCGGAAGATCTTGTTCAATCCGGCTGGCTTTTGACAAGCCTCGAAGGAGAGCTTAGGCGGATTCTCGAGTACTTGCGATTTCCGTATCGACTTACGGTTGTCGTCACGTTTCTGGCAGCCCTGATCTGGGCCGTCCAGTCAGACTCCGTTCCGGTCCGCAGGATTCTTCTCGTCATAGCCATTCATGTTGGTCTATCGGTCGTTCTGCTTTCCAACAAGACCGTTCTATATGCTACATCCATCCTTCCTTTTTTCGCGCTCCTTTGTGGCGTGTATTTCGACCGCTTTTTGCCTCGCTTCACCCGGTTATTTTCGCTCGAGGAACTGCGGCGCGTCGGCCTTGCCGGCTCGCTGATTGCGTTGCTCCTCCTTGGATCTTATTCTGCCACACAACTGGGGGGGACGCTCTACCTCGTTTGGAACCATCGCTCATGCTCGTACGAGCGTGTGATTGACGTTCTGCAGGAAGCAATTCCGCAGGGATCCCGGGTATGGGGATCCATGACATTCTGGTTTGCGTTTCGTGACCAGCCCTTTCGGTCACAATACACCTATTTACGGGAACTTGAATCGTTCCGGCCGGAATACATGATTCTCGGCGACAGGGAAACAGAGTCAAAGGACCATTGGGTGGATGTCCGGCGACAGGCCGAGGAAGTCGTTCGCCGGCACGGTTCGAAAGTTGCGACGACCGAAGGAGCGTGTTACGGAAAACTAAGGATTTACAAAATGAAGTGGGACTGAAGGAACACCTACGGGAGAACGAACTTGACATTTCCTAAGATCGTCCCATGATTGTTATTCGCTGTTTTATCCCAAGCAAGAGAATCACTGGAAAACTGAACGAAATCCCAATACCCCGCCAGGCCGGGTTCATCTCCTGCGAGGCCTTGGTTCATAGCTGTTTGTATTTCCTGGGGCGAACGCACAATATTCCAGATCCTGACGTCGTCAAGACATCCGTTCAGGACAGTCTCTCTTCCGACATATGTGTTAAAGGAGGCTTTCCCGAGGGAGAATCCTGATCCGCCGTAGAAGATTGATTTCGTTTCGGGCCGTTGATTTGCGAGAGTCCCATTGACAAAAATCTTCATGGTGTCTTTGTCGTACGTATAGGCCAAGTGAAACCAAACCCCCGGCTGAATCAAAAAGGGGGCTCCGAGGACGACGGCGGCATTAGACTGCTCGGCAAAGCGAAAGTGAAGGGCGCTGTCCTCAACCTTCGATGAAAACCCGTCCGCCTCGTTCCATTGATTTTTGCCGGTTTCTATGAGAAAGGGATTTGAAATCTGAAGAGAATCGATCCTGACACGCATTTCCAGGGTCAAGGAATCCAGTTGGAGGGCAGGTGAGGATGTGATGACGATCGCGCCGGAAACTCCGTCAAATCGGACTGCGAAGTCTGCGGTTGTGGGACGAGGTACAGTGGGTGATGAGCAACGGAGGAAGATGAGGCTGCTTACGAGCACCACATTGATTGAACGATGCATGACAGATTCCCCTTTCTTCATGGTCGGCGCGAACCCCTTGAAAAATACACCAAGAGATGAAAACATGCAAGAGAGTTCATCGTCTTCAAGATGCTGAAGAAATTCCCTTGATCCAGTAACCGTGTTATCGCCATTAACCATAGTGCTCGCCATTCGTTACAGGATCTTTCGTCCTTTTGTTTGGCGGCGGATCACCCTTCCGCGACTCTTACGGCTCAGCGACGAAGCTTTTTTTCGTGCTCAGGGATGGAAGCAAACAGCACAGGATCTCCTCGCTCAACTCCGGGAACAAGGGCGACTCCGCTTCTTTTTTCATCCCAGGAACCGCAAGGATTTCTTCCTGAACACACTTACGCGGACTCAACCTCTGGACAGCATCCTCGCCGAGGCGGACGATGTCCTGAACGACAGATTTCAGGCGCTTGGATCTCAAACGGTTTTTCTCGGAAGCCCGATACCCTGGCAGCGGGATTTCAAAAGCGGAAAAGAATGGCCGCTTCGCAAGCTCTCGGTGGAAGAGATCCTTGACCTCGAGAATCCCTCTGACGTGAAGGTCCCCTGGGAACTCAGCAGGTTTCATCAGGTTTGGTGGCTGGGGAAAGCCTACTGGCTGACAGGAAATCAGGCTTACGCCGAAAAATTCGGCGGACTTGTTTCAAACTGGATCGAGATGAACCCGGTCGGAAAGGGCGTCAATTGGCCCATCGCCATGGAAGTCTCCATCAGGGCATGCAATTGGATTGCGGGATATCACTTGTTCTGCGAATCCCAGACACTGAAACCGGAATTTTGGGTCCAGTTCATGCGCAGTCTTCTGGTGCATGGAGCTTTCATTGAATCGCACCTTGAATATGCCCGGGTCAATCACAATCACTTTCTGTCTAATGTTGTCGGACTGATATACATCGGAATGTTCTTCCGCGATCTCCCGATCGGCAAACGATGGCTCCATTGGGGCGTGCGGGAGCTTGAGAAACAAATGCAGGAACAGGTGTATGATGACGGCGTGGATCACGAAAAAGCGACCGCGTATCATCGACTTGTGCTCGAATTCTTCTATTCCTCCGCTCTGCTCTGCAAGATCAACAACGTAACCCTCTCTCCCCCATTTTGGGAGAAACTGGGGCGGATGTTCGATTTTCTCCAGGCCTATTCGCGCACGGATGGAACTACTCCGCTTGTCGGAGACGCGGACGACGGACGATTGTTCAGGTTCTCGATGCATCAGCCCATCAATGACCACCGCCATGCGCTGTCTGTAGGAGCGATCCTCTTCAAGCGGCCGGATCTGAACGCTGCCGCGGGGCGCTTTGATCAGGAAGCATTGTGGTATTTTGGAGGAGAGGGATTCGAGATCCACCGGACTCTGGGGATGGGAAATAAGCAACAGGAGTCCCGAGCTTTTCCCGCCGGCGGATTCTACGTCATGCGCACGGAGCATACGCACGTTTTTGTTGATGCCGGAGAGATCGGTCTGCGCGGCAGGGGCGATCACGGGCACAATGACATCCTGAGCTTCGAACTCTGGCACCATGCCCCTTTCATCGTCGATTCCGGTACATACACCTATTCCGCAGATGCAAAAACGCGGAAACTCCTTCAGGGAACTGCGTCGCACAACACTGTAATGGTGGACGATATTGAAACTGCTGATTGGACCGAATTGTGGTCCATCAGGAATGACTCAACGAATCCGAGTGTGCTGAAATGGTCGACGGATTCCGCCACCGATGTCCTCGAAACCGAGCATTTCGGCTATCACCGCCTTCCGGATCCCGTGGTCCATCGCCGGAAGATCGTATTTGATAAAACGAACAACGAGCTTCAGGTGACGGATACCCTGACCGGTCAACAAGCCCACACGCTGCAGCTCCGGCTGCATGTCCATCCTGCGGTTTCCATAGAACGGGAGGAGAAAAACCGCTATCTTGCCACGAACGGTGATCACAGGATTCGAATCGCCATCAGCGAAGAAGCGGATATGATCAAAACTCTGTATTCGCCTTCCTACGGAATTCTCCAGCAGAGCACAGGCCTGCAGATTCGTCTCCGCAAAGCGTTCCCGCATACCGTGACGACCCGAATAACCCTGCTTTGACTTCACAACAATGACATCAGCGCATAAGCGAAGCACCGTTTCTGTGGTGTCCGTCGAAACCACGATTCAGGACGCCGTGAGGCGGGCCATGGAGCTTGCTTCATGGAAATCCGCCCTTCAACGCGGAAAACCGACGGCACTCAAAGTGAACCTTGGCTGGGATCTTTTTATACCCGGTTCGATCACTTCTCCCTGGGTCGTCGAAGGCGTCATCCTTTCGATCCGTGATTGGGTCGGACCGTTGTACCTGGTTGAATCCGACCAGGTCCTTGAGAACATTCAGAAGGCGTATGAAAAATCCGGACTTCCGGATCTGTGCAAGCGGTACGGTGTTACCTGGGTCAACATGTCGCATGCTCCTTCTTCGCGAAGAGAACTTCCGGGTGCCAAAGTGTTCCCAACGATCGAACTTCCGGATATTCTTGCAGAGTGTCAGATCGTCACAATTCCCGTGATGAAGACACATGCAAAGACCCGTATAACGGGATCGTTGAAAAATCAATGGGGTTGCATCAGTAAACTCCGCCACAACTACCATCTGGTACTCAGTGATGCTCTGGCAGACATAAACGCCGCTTTGAAACCGGCGTTTGCCGTGATGGATGCAACAATAGCTCTGGAGGGAAACGGTCCGAAATCCGGCCGGCCGAAGATCATTAACCGGGTGCTTGCCTCGGCCGATCTCGTGGCATTGGACATGGTGCAGGCAAAGCTTATGGGGCTCGACCCGAGTACCATCGAGCACCTCCAGCGTTGCGCAGAGCGCGGGATCGGAACCGCCGCTCCCGCCGATATCGACATTCTCGGTGATGCGGATGCCTCCACCTGTAACCTCGGCTTTGAACCTGCCAGGCACAACCTCGTTTCGCGGATCGAAGAACTTCTCCGACGGTCGCGATGGAAATGGCTTTTCTTTGACACGCCGATATTCATGATCATGCTTCTTGGTGCAAAAATATGGTATCTGATATGGTTCTACGCGGTCAGCGGGCGAAAACATTGGAAGTTTGTCCTTGATGATTCCCGGTACGGGCCGCTTTGGCGATCAGTTTTGGAGGGACGGAGATCGTGAACATCGGGATCATTGGCGGGGGGGCGGCCGGGTTATCGGCGGGATACCATCTTACCAAACAAGGCATCAACGTGCATATGTTTGAGCGTGACAAGACGCTTGGCGGACTTGCCGGCTCTTTCATGCTGGGCGGGGGATTTGTCGAGAAGTACTATCATTTTATTTGTCTTCCTGACCAAACGTATCGGACCATGCTGGTGGAACTCGGCCTGGACCATTTGCTGCAATGGCGCCTGACCGACATGGGCCAGTATATCAATGGAACCTTGTATTCATTCGGGAGACCATTCGACCTTCTTTGGTTCCCTCACCTCTCGCTACGGGATAAAATTCGATTTGCTCTTGCGATCATGAAGATCAAATCCGCTCCCTGGGACAACTGGAAGCAGATCGAGAACATCCCGGTGGAACGATGGCTTCAGGAAATCTTCGGCGAGAATGTTTTTCACACGCTCCATGAGCCCTTGATCCGGTTGAAATTTGGGGACTACCGGAAGAAACTCTCTGCGGCGTGGATGTGGGCAAGAATTCACCGGCTGGGCAAATCACGAACGAAGATCAGTCAACGTGAGAAGGTTGGTTATGTTGAGGGGGGAAGCCAGATCATCATGGACGCGCTGGGGGACAGAATCCGGGACAACGGCGGGACGATCGCTCTGGGAGCAAATGTGGAGCAGCTGCTGATCGAAGGCAATGAAGTCCGGGGCATCGTTGCCGACGGAATGGAACATCGCTTTGATGCCGTCGTATCCACGGTGCCGCTTCCTGCCTTCCTCCGGCTCATTCCGCCTTCGCTCGAGGGAAATTATTGGTCAGCCCTTCGAAGCATTGAATCCATCGGCGTTATGTGCGTTTTTTTGCGCATGAAGGGTTCGCTCACGAGGTTCTTCTGGACCAATG
>JBBDYD010000083.1:0-5538 GCA_040901865.1 Bacteroidota bacterium
AGGACGTCAAGGCTTTGGTAAAGATCGGACACGAATACGATTATCAATTTAAGGTCCTGGAGGCGGTGGACCAAGTCAACGAAGAACAAAAAATGGTGACCGTGAAGAAACTCCGACGGTACTTCAAGGAGAAACTCAAAGGTGCCACTGTTGCTGTCTGGGGTCTCGCGTTCAAGCCGAACACCGACGATCTTCGCGATGCTCCGGCACTTACGATTATCGACGGACTTCTTGCCGAAGGAGTTAAGGTCCGCGCCCACGATCCCGTCGCCATGGAGGGAGCAAAGGCATTGCTCGGCAAAAAGATCGAGTATTTCGAAAACAACTATGAAGCCCTCAAAGGCGCAGATGCTCTGATTATTGTCACCGAATGGAATGAATTCCGCCGCCCGGATTTTGATCGCATGAAGTCGCTCATGAAACGTCCGGTGATCTTCGATGGAAGAAATATTTATGATCCGAAAGTGATGAATGAAAAAGGGTTTGAATATTATGGGATAGGGCGCGGAAGCGTTCCAGAGGGTGGAGGTCTATAGCAACCGTTCACCCTTTACCGTTCACTGTTCGCCACGCTCTACCATTGAAGAGGGGAGTGTGCCGGAGGGTGGAGGGTTGTAGAGGAGCGCAATGGTCGTGAATCGCGAATTGTGAATTCAATAATGAAGTGCAACACCTGTTGGCGTGGACTGCAAGAGACTTGGTGAACAGCGAACGCTGGCCTGAGTCCGCTGTTTGGAAGTCGTGAACGGTGGGATAGCCTCCATCAAGGCCGAACAATTCATCGGCATGTCATCCTGAGTCCACGTTTTTTTGAGAGCGTGATGCAGGTAAGTGGACGAAGGATCTGAACACCATAGCTTAGTCAGAGCCCCCCAGGCACACTTGGTGTGCGGCCATTGGGGGGATAATGAAAAGCTACTACGTCTATATCATGACAAACAAGCCGCGAGGAGTTCTTTATACCGGTTTTACAGGCAGTCTCGATGGAAGAGTACTAAAGCACAAGAAAAAAGAGGCACCCAGAAGCTTCACTGCCCGCTACAATTGCACCAATCTGGTTTACTTTGAGGAATTCTGGGATCCGCTTGATGGGATTGCAAGGGAAAAGTGACAATCATGTTTTGTAAAGGCGCAGATAACCAATGAAGGGTATTATACTCGCGGGTGGCTCAGGCACGCGCTTGTTTCCCGCCACAGTTGCCATCAGCAAGCAACTGTTGCCTGTGTACGACAAGCCCATGATCTACTATCCGCTCTCCACGCTCATGCTCGCCGGTATCCGGGAGATCCTCGTGATTTCCACTCCGCAGGATACGCCCCGGTTCAGGATGCTCCTTGGGGACGGGTCGCAGTGGGGAATGAAGTTCGAATATGCGGAACAGGCGCGTCCCGAGGGCATCGCCCAGGCGTTTATTATAGCAAAGGAGTTTCTTTCAGGCGGACCAGCGGCTCTGGTGCTTGGAGATAACATTTTTTACGGTCAGGGTATGGGCACATTTTTGCGGAACACGGTGCTCGAGATGAAAGGCGCAACGGTGTTCGGATACTATGTGCATGATCCGGAACGTTACGGCGTGGTGGAATTCGATAAAAGCGGAAAAGTTCTGAGCATCGAGGAAAAACCCAGGAAGCCAAAATCGCGTTATGCGGTGACCGGTTTGTATTTTTACGACAATCATGTGAGCGAGATGGCCACGCGGCTGAAGGCATCTGCGCGGGGCGAACTCGAAATCACCGATCTGAATGTCATGTATCTGAAACAAGGGAAGCTCAAGGTGGAGCTCCTGGGGCGTGGTACCGCTTGGCTCGACACAGGGACTCACGAATCCATGCTCAAAGCAGCGAATTTCGTTCAGGTAATCGAAGAACGACAAGGCCTGAAGATTGCCTGTCCGGAAGAGATCGCGTTTGGGGAGGGGTGGATTGACAGGGCACAGTTGGAGAGACTTGGCAATTCGATGAAGAACAATGAATATGGCAAATACTTGCTAAGCGTCGCAAATGGAGAACGTTGATGCCGCGAGTAGGCAGTAAGTAGTAAGAAGAAGGTAGAAAGCTGTCAATTGAAGAACCTGGAGTCATCCCTAGCATGTCATCCTGAGCCCGACTCCTTGTTTGACCACTGATGTCGGGACGAAGGATCTGAACATCTGAGAGTCATCAAAGCCCCCCAGGCACACTTGATGGTAATCATGGCGGGGGGACTCTATGGCAAGTATTTGCTGGATGTGGCGCAGGGAGAGCAGTAGGTGGCTCGTGTTGGAATGTTGGAATATGGAATAATGGAATAGGTTAACCTTTAGTGTGCTTATGTTGGAACAATGGAGTATGGAATGATGGAATAGAAACTGCCGGAATAAGAGATTCCGCGCTTCGCCACAAAACCGGTATGTCATCCTGAGTCCACGTTTTTCGAGAGCTTGATACAGGCAAGTGGACGAAGGATCTGAACATCCGAGAGTCATCAAAGCCCCCCAGGCACACTTGATGGTAATCATGGGGGGGACGTGAAAAGCTACTTTGTCTACATCATGACAAACAAGCCCCGAGGAGTTCTCTACGCGGGTTTTACAGGTAGTCTCGACGGTAGGGTATTACAGCACAAGCAGAAAGAGGTTCCCAGGAGTTTCACTGCTCGTTACAATTGCACCAACCTTGTGTACTTCGAAGAATTCTGGGATCCCCTTTCTGGAATCGCGCGTGAGAAGGAGATTAAGGGCTGGCTTCGATCAAAGAAGGTCGCTCTCATCGAATCTATGAACCCCGATTGGAAAGACCTGAGTGATGACTGGTTCGATGGACTCTGAATCCTGCAATCGTGCCAGTGTTGATCAGATCCTTCGCTCGCGATCTATGGTTATTCGCGTACAAAGGCGCTCGCTCAGGATGACATGCGCCGGTGCGATGACCTGCGCTGGTGTGTTGAGCAGTGATGCCAATTTGGACAGCACATATTCCACCATTCCAATATTCCAATATTCCAGCACATGTTTAACTCAGTAGTCACAGGCGGCGCAGGTTTCCTGGGTTCGCACCTGTGCGACCGGCTTCTTGCCGAAGGCCATCGCGTGATTTGCATCGACAACCTTGTGACCGGGAAGCCCGCGAACATCGCGCATCTCACGGGGAATCCAAACTTCACGTTTATCGAATACGACGTCACCAACTATCTGGCAATCGAAGGCAACGTAGACTACGTCTGGCACTTCGCTTCGCCTGCGAGTCCCATCGATTATCTGAAGCTCCCGATACAAACTCTGAAAGTCGGATCGCTCGGTACGCACAAGGCGCTCGGCCTGGCGAAAGCCAAGGGCGCCCGGTTTTTCCTGGCGTCGACGTCGGAGGTGTACGGTGATCCGCTGGTGCATCCTCAGCCGGAAACGTACTGGGGCAATGTTAATCCGGTCGGTCCGCGCGGAGTGTACGACGAGGCCAAGCGCTTCGCCGAGGCAATGACTATGGCGTATCAGCGTTATCATAAGGTGGAAACGCGTATCGTCAGGATTTTCAACACGTACGGCGAGCGGATGCGAGTCGAAGACGGGCGTGCAATTCCGGCATTTTTCTCGCAAGCCCTTCGGGGCCAGGATGTGACAGTATTCGGTGACGGCAGTCAAACCCGCAGTGTGTGCTATGTTCTAGATTTGATCGAAGGCATTTACAAGCTTATGATGTCCGATTACACCATGCCGATGAATATTGGAAATCCGGACGAGATCACTATGCTGCAGCTGGCGAAAGAAATCGTCGAGCTGACAAAGAGCAAAAGCAAAATCGTCTTCAGGGACCTCCCGCAGGACGATCCGAAGATACGGCAACCGGATATTACGTTGGCGAAGAAAGTGTTAGGGTGGAGTGCGAGAGTTCCCAGAAGGGAAGGATTGCAGAAAACGATGGAGTATTTCAAGGTAGAGCTCGGAGTGAACGGTAAACGGTGAATGGTAAATGGTTATGAAACCTGAAACGTTAAACGGTGATATGGTTATGAAACCTGATAGCCTTGCCACCGTTCACCGTTCACCAATCACCGTTCACCACGCTTTATCAAGAAGACGATTGAGTATTTCAGGATAGAGCTCGGAGTAAACGGTAAACGGTGAATGGTCTGGGGTGAACTAACAATCAAAAGGGGGTACATAGTATGAAAAATGAAAGGCCGCACAAAAGACTTGACGTATGGCGCAGAGCAATCAAGATGGTCAAGAGGATTTACGAGATTTCCGGAGGGTTCCCAAAGGAAGAGGAGTTTGGACTGAAGAGCCAGGTTCGCCGGGCCGCTGTTTCTGTCCCGTCCAACATCGCCGAAGGGCTTACTCGCAGATCCAAGAAGGAAAAGATTCGCTTTCTCAATATCTCAGACGGTTCCTTGAGCGAGCTTGATACACAATTGGAAATTGCTCGCGAACTTGGTTTTATCGGGGAGAATCTATATGACGAAGCAGAGGAGATGCTCATGGAGATTCAACGGCCACTGAGCGGACTCATTCGTTCAATTGAATCTTAATCACGCGACCGTTCATCGTTCACCAAAAGGGAATTCAAGGTGAACGGCAAACGGTGAATGGTCATGGAGCCTGTTGGGTCTGCCACCGTTCACCGTTCACCAATCACCGTTCACCAGGTTTATTCACAGCGATGTCTCCTCCCAACATATCCCTTCTTCCGAGCCGGAATTACTCTGACCTTCCTCCCTTCGAACGTGCGGATGTTCTCGGGGTCACCGTTGGAATTTTCACGCGCCACCGGGTTACTTCGTTGCTGAGGGAGTGCCTGGACAGCGGAGTGCGCGGATGGATCAGTTACATTAACGTCAATACTCTCAATATCGCGTATGATCAGCCATGGTTCCGACTGTTTCTGAACAATTCTCTCTTTACCTATTGCGATGGTCAGGGTGTGCGTTTGGGGGCGGCGATCCTGGGGAAATCGCTTCCCGAGCGGATTGTCATGAGCGACTGGATCTATGATGTCTGCGAAGCATCGGTTGCGCGCGGACTTCGCCTCTATCTTCTGGGCTCCACGAAGGATTCGCTGGCTCAAGCGATCATCAATCTCAAACAATTGTACCCCGATATTCAGATCGTGGGAAGCCATCACGGATATTTCTCGGAACTCGAAGGGGAGCTGGTGACACAGTCGATTGCCAGGCTGAATGTGGATATCCTCATCGTCGGAATGGGGATGCCGTTGCAGGAGGAATGGATCTTGAGGTATTATGATCGGCTCAACGCGAGGGTCATTTTGAACGCCGGTTCCTGCTTCGATTACGTCTCGGGTTTCAAAAAGCGATGTCCGGTCTGGATGGGGATTATGGGGCTGGAGTGGGTTTACAGACTTGCACAGGAGCCGGGGCGGTTGTGGAAGAGGTATCTTCTCGGGAATCCACTATTTTTGTTTCGGATCATAGCTTCCCGCCTCGAGAGGAAATAATACGCCGGCAAAACGCGGAAAATCGGTTGGGATTTCGCGTCAACTTCACGTGCCCGTAATCAACGTCGGTATTAAACGCATGATTTTTTGAAAGCCCTTTTGACTCTG
>JBBDYD010000084.1:0-2022 GCA_040901865.1 Bacteroidota bacterium
AGATATCAAAGCATTTTCCGAGCGAGGAACGATACTCACTGACAGATCAAATCCGCCGATCCTCACGGTCCGTTTGCGCAAATGTTGCTGAAGCCTTTTTTAAGCGCAATTACCCGGCGGCCTTCGTCAGCAAATTGTCCGATTCATTGAGTGAGGCGGCGGAGACGCAGGTGTGGCTCGATTTTGCACAGGAATGTAAATACTTTCAAGCGTCGGATGCACAGGCTCTCCAGACTCGCTATGGATATGTCATTGGAAAGTTACTCGTCATGATGCATCACCCGGAACAATGGAAAACCTGAATCGAGCATCCTTCATCGCCTCATACACTCACACATTCATACACTCTTCCACTCATAAACCATGCGTACAACCACAATAGCCGGTAACTGGAAAATGAACAAGAATGCCGATGAGAGCGTTGAGCTTCTCACGCATCTCATCACGCGAAGCAATGAAATCCCACAAAATGTCAAAGTCGTCGTCTGCCCACCGTTTACTTCGATTGCCATTGCTCAGCGAATGCTCTCCGGCTCTCCTTATGCCCTCGGAGCGCAGAACATGTCTCATGAGGACGACGGCGCTTTTACAGGGGAGATTTCGGCAACAATGCTCAAATCGGTTGGGTGTTCCTACGTTATCGTAGGCCACTCAGAGCGGCGGCTGTATTTTGGCGAGACAAATGAGATCATCAACAAAAAAGCAAGAAAAGCCCTGGCAGCCGATTTGATTCCGATCATTTGCGTCGGTGAAACGCTCGACGAACGTGAGAAAGGAGTGACCGAGCAGGTCATCTCCGTCCAGATCAAGGGAGTGCTGAAAGAAATCCCGGAGTCGGACGTCGTGAAGGCAATCATCGCCTATGAACCGGTGTGGGCCATTGGAACAGGCAAGAACGCGACCCCGCAACAAGCCGTCGAGGTCCACCGGTTCATCCGTAAACTCGTCGGGCAAATCTACTCCTGGCCCGTTGCAGAAAAGGTCGTGATTCAGTATGGCGGATCGGTAAAGCCAGACAATGCTGCGGCCCTTCTCAGTCAATCCGATATCGACGGCGCGCTTGTGGGCGGAGCATGCTTAAAAGCGGAATCATTTGTGCAGATTGCAATGGCGGGGAAGTAGCAGTCGTCGATGCTGCCCGGCATGGAATAAATCCCATGCTTGCGAAGGAACGAACCCTGCTTGACGCAGGATGATTACAATCCACAAGGATTTCGTGTTTCCGTAGGCATGCATTTCTAATGCATGCCGTTGCTGCCCGGCATGGAATAAATTCCATGCCTACGAAAGCACGAATCCTGCTTGACGCAGGATGATCCAATCCGCAAGGATTTCGCGCTTCCGTAGGCATGGATTCTAATGCATGCCGTGCAATGGGGATTGTCAGTATCCGCAATACATCTTCAATCACATCAAACAATGGGGGGATTATGCCGCGTCAAACCAACAATTATGTCCAAGTCTATCTTCATTTCGTTTGGGGGACAAAGCTTCGTCTTCCGAACATAAATCCCGAGATTGAATCTGCGTTGGCAAAGTTATTTCATGCGAAAGCACATGAGCTTGACACGGAGTTGATCTCGTTTGGTGGAACCGAGGATCACGTTCACATTCTCATTAAAACGAATGCGACGCTCTCTCCACATTTGATTGCAAAGCATTTCAAAGGTGCATCGTCTCACTACATTAATCATGTGATGAATCCCGATGGATCCAAGAATTTCTATTGGCAAGGCGGATATGGGGCCATTTCCGTCAGCCCAAAGGATGTTTCCATGATCCGAAAATACATTCAGAATCAAAAAGACCATCACGCCAAATCTCGCCTGATCCGCGAATTGGAGAAGTCCTAATCGTCCCTCGTTTCGATTGACGGCAGAATGATCTAATCCGCCAGGATTTTGTGCTTCCGTAGGCATGCATTTCTAATGCATGCCGCTGCCGCCCGGCATGGAATAAATCCCATGCTTGCGAAGGAACGAATCCCGCTTGACGCAGGATGATTACAATCCACAAGGATTT
>JBBDYD010000084.1:2122-24004 GCA_040901865.1 Bacteroidota bacterium
CTACGAAAGCACGAATCCTGCTTGACGCAGGATGATCCAATCCGCAAGGATTTCGTGTTTCCGTAGGCATCCATTTCCAATGGATGCCGTTGCTGCTCGGCATGAATGAATTCCACTTCCAATGGATGCCCGTTGCTTCGTACCCCCCCCAAAACCGTTTTACTTTAATTACTCCCGCGAATTTATTGATTTGCAATGACTTACAACGGCACTATTGGCATTTTTCCATTGCATTCAGGCCCTTTTTGTATTATATTGATAAACCCATTCAAAAAATCCCCGGGGTTCTTAGCTTATCTTACTTAGAACCTGTCCATCGACTTGAGTAAAAAGAGAATTCCTCTCCTTCTTAGCCGGTCCCTTTTTCTCCTCGCCATCTTGTTATCCTCCATTATCCCAGGATCCGGGCAGGATATTGCGTTTCTCCAGAACGGCCAACCCACGCCGATTGGAACGGATATCGGTGTCCATCTTGATACCCCGACACGCCACAAGATCGATCTGGCCGGGGTCTGGTCCTACACCACGGACGAAGAAACCTGGGGAGAAGTAAAGGTTCCTTCGACTTTTGACTATTCGGGTCGGGTTGTGTTTCTGCGCCGGTTCTTCGTTGCGGATTCACTCCTGAGCAATTGCTCCTTTGCTCTTGTAGCGCTCGGCATCAACTACGAGTCCGAGGTGTATGTCAATGACATCTTCGTGGGGAAACATACCGGCGGATCGACGTCGTTTCAGGTTGATATTCCCGAGGACGTCATTCAGAAGGGTGAAGAGAATGCTGTCAAGATCATCGTCAGCAACGTCCTTTCGTCCAGGACAACCCTCCCGCTGCGAAAGCAAATCTGGGGTTGGCGAACCTACGGCGGGATTTACAGGGATATCTTCATTCTTGCCACTCCGCGGCTTTGGATCCAGAACCTACATGTTAAACCGACGCTTGACGCGGAGTTCAGAAATGGTTCTCTTGGCATCCTGGCGACGATCTCGAATCGTAACTTCCCCGCCCTCGCGGATCGTGACACCTCCGATCGGAAAAAAGTACCAATAAAGCATCAACTTCTCCTCCAACTTGTCGATCCGGAAAAACAGTCCGTTGTGACCCAGGCGGCGCCTTACGACTTGTCTCTCGAGGACGGGCATGATGCAGAAATTTCCGTCTCCTTCCCTGTTGCGTTTCCGCGTCTTTGGTCTCCGGAATCCCCCACTCTCTTTCAATTACGGGCGCTTATTGTGGAACTTGAGGGAAAACGGCAAAATACAATTGATGAAGCCCGGGTTGATGCAGGGTTTGTCCGGGTGTCCGCTCGCGGTGCAGACCTGTTGATCAACGGAAAGAAAACCACGGTCCGCGGAGTTGTATGGCACGAAGACTCCCCCGAATTCGGCTCAGCGCTTTCATACGACCGAATGGAAAAAGATGTCGCCCTCATTAAGGCCCTTGGCGCAAACGCCATTCGTTTTGCTTTTCACCCGCCGCACCCGTATATGGTGCACCTCTGCAACCGCTATGGGTTACTCGCGTTTCTTGAAATGCCCGTATGGAACGTTCCGGCCGATGTGATGAATGACGAGCTCTTCCAGGCTCTTGCGGAAAATGTCGCACGGGAGATGGTGCTCAGGGACAAAAGCCAGCCGTCGGTGGCGGGCTGGGGGCTCGGCAGTGAGTTTGACTCCTCCGATCCGCGATCGCGCGGATTCGTCGAGCGCATCGCAAGATTGATCCGCTCACTGGACGATCGTCCGGTTTATTACGGCTCGATGATGCTGAATGACGCCGCGGCAGACCTTGTGGACTTCACGGCAGTTCATTTCGCCGGCAGCGACCTGCAGGAGTTCAAGGAATTTCTTGGTGCTTGGAAAAAGAAGAGTCCGGACAAACCGGTGATCCTGATGCACTATGGAGTTGCCGCGGTCCAATCCGGAAACCGCAACGGCTATAGCGACCCGCTGTCGGAAGAAGCGCAAGCGCGCTTCTTTGTTCAGTACCACGCCGCGATTCGTGAGTCGGGTATCGCCGGGAGTTTCATCCAGTCTTTCGCCGATTGGAGAGGGGATCGCCCGATTCTCACCGTCGAACAATCGGACCCCACCCTGCATCCTGTCGGTTTACTGAACTATCATCGGGAAAAGCGCCTATCCTACGATGTGGTAAAAACAACATTTGCCGGCCAAAAGGTTGCAGCGTTTCCCATCGGAAAACACCGGACGGCCTTTCCGGTTGTCCATGTTGTTGCAGGTTTTATTGTGATCTTCGCAATCGCCTACCAATACCACTACAACCGCCGGTTCAACGAATCGTTCAAACGGTCCCTGCTCCGGTCGTATAATTTTTTTGCGGACTTACGCGACGTGCGGACGGTCTCAATCTTCCACACAATCCTGATGTCGCTTATGATCTCTCTGACGCTGGGGGTTCTCCTCTCCAGCTTGTTGTACCATTTTCGTCATGACGTTCTCGCCGACTCTGTCATTACCCAGATTATTGTCTGGGATGCTGTGAAAGAATATATCATTCGGGCGACGTGGAATCCGCTCGAAGGGATTCTCGCGTTGACTGGATTCTTCCTTGCTGGCTCCATCCTCCTTTCGATATTTGTACGAATTTGTTCGCTGTTCATTCGATCAAAGATTTATTGGCTCCACTCCTACACGGTGATTGTCTGGGCGTCCGTTCCAATCGTCTTTCTCAGTCCGCTGGGCATGAGCCTGTTCAAAATCCTCCAAACACCTTTTTATGTTGCCCCGGCATTTGTTGTGCTGGGCTTCTTCTTCCTCTGGATCGTCGCAAGAACTCTCAAGGGTATTTCGGTCATTCTCGATCTGAATGCCGCGAGGACATACATCAGCGGGATCCTCGTGCTGGGGGTTTGCCTCGCCTTGATTATTTTCTACTATGACTCGGAATTCCAACTTACAGCGTATCTGGAATTTCTTCTGAACAGGACATCCGGTTCGGGATAATGTACCTCTCGAAGATCGAAATATTGGGATTCAAATCCTTCGCACAGAAGATTAATCTGAGCTTCGATGCCGGCATCACCGCGATCGTCGGGCCGAACGGCTGCGGGAAGACGAATGTCGTGGATGCCATACGATGGGCCCTGGGAGAACAACGACCCACGACCCTTCGGAGCGACAAGATGGAAGATGTAATTTTCAACGGAACCAAATCGCGCAAGCCGGTTTCAATGGCGGAGGTTTCCCTCACCATTGAGAACACCAAAGGGATTCTCCCCACGGAATTTTCCGAGGTGACGATAACGCGTCGCGTGTATCGCTCGGGGGAAAGTGAATACTATCTGAATAAAACGTTGTGCCGGCTGAAGGATATCAGAGACCTCTTCATGGATACCGGAATGGGCTCCGACGCCTATTCGGTGATCGAACTCAAGATGGTGGAAACCATTCTGAGCGATAAGGCCGATGAACGGAGGAGGCTGTTTGAAGAAGCGGCGGGCGTAACAAAATATAAACATCGCCGGAAGGAAGCTCATCGCCGTTTGGAAAGCGTCCAGGTGGACCTCACCCGCGTGTCGGATATTGTTCGAGAAGTGCAAAAAGCTGTGAATTCGCTCGAGCGCCAGGCGCAAAAAGCCGAACACTACAACGCGTACGCGAAGGAACTGCATGAAAGTGAATTGCGGCTGATGACCCGGGAATACTCAAGCATTTTCGGCAGAATCGCCCCTCTCAAGGAACAACTGAATGTCACGGTCGACGCTCAAACGAAAATCGACGTCGAACTGAAACAAGAAGAGGCCCTACTGGACGTTTTGAGATCAGAAATGAGGGAATTAGAGGAACGCAGCGCGGAAGCACAGGCAGCTCTGACCAGGCACTTCGAGGAAATCCATCAACTGGAGCAGGCGCTTGCTACGGGGACCGAGCGGCGGAAGGCCCTTGCCTCCAATATCGATCGGTACGAAAAAGAACGGCTGGAGCTCACCACGCAAAGACAACACCACGAGCAAAAGCTGGAAGAGCTGCATCGCGACCTTGAAACAGCGGTTGTGAGGACGCGGGTGGCGGTAGAAGTGTACGGCAGGAGCAAGGGGGAACTTGATGCCTTCGATATCCAGGTGTCGGCAAAGAAGTCCGAACTCAAGGCCTATCAGGACCGCGTGATCGGTCTCCTGCATGAAATCTCGGACCTGAAAAACCGTGAGAGTCAGGCAAAAGCGAGAATGGAGAACCTGAAGGGCCGCATTGAATTCATCGCGGAAGAAAATGTCGTTCTGCAACAAGAGGTTCTCAAGAACAAGGACCTCGTCACCACCCTGAGTGCGGAAGACCGGGAACTCCGAAGGAAATTTGCAGAAGCCGAAGTGCGGGTTCATGAAATGGAGGACGTCAGCAAACGGAAGCATGAGGACATTGAAAAATTGAGAGAACGGGATTTCGAGCTCAGGAGCGCCGCCGAAAGCAAACGGGGGAAGATGGACTTTCTCAAGAGCCTCGTCGAAAGCCATGATGGCCTGTCTGAAGGCGCCGGCACGCTGCTGAAAAACCCCGAATGGTCCGGAACGATTCAAACAACGGTTGGTGATGCATTGACGACCGACGCGAAATACAGAGTTGCTCTTGAAGCGGCTCTCGGGGAGTCCGCAGGATATGTTGTCGTGGATTCCATCGAAACCGCCTACAAGGCGATTGACTTTCTCAAGTCCCAGAAAAAGGGGAAGGCGACCTTTGTGTGCCTGGATGAGCTTCCGTCGCTTCCCCAGGCCGGGGAGACGATACGTCTTGCAGGTGTCGTTGCATGGGCGTACGAGTTGGCCCAAAGTGATGCGAAGTACTCCTCCCTGATCAAGGTGCTTCTCGAAGGTGTGCTGGTGGTGGAGGACCTCGTTTCAGCCAGGACGGTGGCGACGATCCATCCGGCTCTCCGGTGTGTGACCCTCGACGGGGAAGTGGTTGGCGGGAAGAGGGGAGTGGTAAAGGGTGGGAGCCCGCGCTCCGACGAAGGCCGTTCTATAGGAAGAAAGAACCAGATCGAAGAGCTCCGGCGTGAACTGGAGGATCTGGATCGTGCCCGCGCAGCAAACCAATCCGCTCTAGGGCGCCTCACCGCGGAAGTGCAACTCGTCGATGTGCAGCAGCTCAAGGATAAAGCGAGAGAGATCGAACAGCAAACCACAACCGTCGAAGTGCGAATTGCCCAACTGGAATTCGAAAAGAAACGCGCCCAGGAAACCGTGGAGCATGGGAACGCTGAATCCCTCAAACTGAGACAGGAAATCGAGGTCCTTCAACGGGAGTTGGCGCAAACGGGCCCCGTCCTCGCACGCCTGGAAGAACAAAAGGCCGAAGCAGAACGGCAATCCGGCAGTGCGTCTTCGGAACTGGAAACCATGGAAGCCTTGCTTGCCGAATACGCGCGAAAGGCCAATGATGCCAACGTCGATGTTCTGTCCAGCAAAGCGGAACAACGCAGTGTGGAGCAGGAGATCCAGCACGCAATCGCGACGATCCGGTCTCTTCAGGAATCGTTTGATCAACGCGGACGGGACATTGCAGCCTCGAGGGAAGAAATCGAAATCCTGAAATCCCAACTTGCGGAAACCGGTGAAACCCTGGTTGTGGTTCGCGAGAGTGGCGCACAGGTGAAGAATCAGAAAAAACTTGTCGATGATGAATACGGCGACAAGCGCTCGCAGGTTCATGCCATCGAGCTGAAGCTTAAAGACGAACGGCTGAAACATGAAGGGACATTAAAATCGGCCTACGATCTGGAATTCAAGATCCAGGAACTGACCATGAAGGCGGAAGGGATCAAGACACGGGCACAGGATGAGTTTGAGATCGACCTTCAACTGGAATCGTTTGAGGATCTGGACTCGTTTGATTTTGCAACTGCCAGGGAAATGGTGCGAAGTCTGAAGGAAAAACTTCGGGCGCTTGGGGCGGTGAATTTTGCGGCATTCGATGAATACAAGAGTGAGAAGGAACGGTTGGATTTTGTCAATGCCCAGAAAGATGATCTGGAGGAGTCGGAGAAGACGCTCCTGGCAACGATTGAGGAGATCAACACAACTGCCCAGAAGAAATTTCTGGAAACGTTTGAGCTAATCCGGGAAAATTTTATCACGACCTTCAAAGGACTATTCGATCAGGGCGATGAGTGCGACCTCGCGCTGGAGGAAGGTGTCGATCCGCTGGAGGCCAGAATTGAGATCACGGCGAAACCGCGCGGCAAGAGGCCAACGTCCATCGACCTGCTCTCCGGCGGTGAGAAGACCCTGACGGCCATCGCGCTTTTGTTCGCCATCTATCTCGTGAAGCCAAGTCCGTTCTGCATTCTGGATGAAGTGGATGCTCCATTGGATGACAGCAACATCGACCGCTTCACCCGCATCTTGAGAAAATTTTCGGACGACACGCAATTTATTGTGGTGACACATAACAAGCGAACCATGGAGGCGGCAAATGCCCTCTATGGTGTGACGATGGAGGAAGAAGGGGTGTCGAAACTCGTGTCGGTACGTTTTGACCAGCCCGTGACCAACTGAAACCCCGCGTTGCCCCGTCCAGGGCCAAACCTGCGACCGTATGCTCCGCATCTACTGCGACTTTGATGGAACTGCCGCCACTCTTGACGTCGGAAATTCTCTGTTTCGAGCGTTTGGCGGAGAAAAAGTCGAGTCCATTGTTGCAGACTACCTTTCGGGGAGAATCAACGCCCGGGAATGTCTAACGAGGGAATGCGAGGCATTGGGCCCGGTTCGCCGGAAATCCCTGGAGGAATTCGTCGATGGGTTTCAGCTTGACCCGACGTTCCCATCGTTTGCCGGGTTTTGTGCGGCCAGGGGAATCCCCTTGACCATCCTCAGCGATGGTCTCGATTTCTACGTTCAGCGGTTGTTGGCGAAAGCGGGACTTGGGGATCTTGCGTTCTACGCCAATCGGGCAACATGGGAGGAAGCGGGAGACGGAAGAGTGATGTTAGTCCCCGAATTCCCGTATCGAGATGAGCACTGTGAACTGTGCGGGAACTGTAAGCGGAATCATCTTGCGGCACTCTCAGCAGACGACGATGCTGTGGCGTACATCGGTGACGGGATCTCGGATCGCTGCCCCGTGCGTTATGCAGATTTCGTGTTTGCGAAAAACCATCTGATTCGGTATTGCCAGGAACAAAATGTTTCGTATTGGGAATTTAAGGATTTCAACGATGTACGGCGGCGGCTGGAACCGGTCGTGTCGAAGAAACGCATCAAACAGCGACGAGAAGCCATGGTCGCGCGCAGGGACCTTTTCATAGCAGAATAATACCGTGAATGATTTCAGGCAGACACTCTTTCGATTTCGAAGCTACAACCCATTGCCTTTTCTGCTGGCAATGATCGTCTTTGCTCAGCCGACACTCTCAACGCTTGTAGTGGGTGGTGCTGTTGCTCTCATGGGAGAGGCCATGCGGTTCTGGGGAGTCGCGTATGCCGGCCCGTTGACACGGGTGACCGGAAGCGTCGGTGCGCCGGAACTCATCACGTCCGGTCCGTTTTCTCATGTGCGCAACCCACTCTACGTCGGTAATATTCTGCTGTACGTCGGATTCGGCATCATGGCCAACGCCCTGACCCCCTGGCTTGTCACAGCGACCGCGGTCTATTTTGTCATTCAATACGCCGCAATCGTTTCACTGGAGGAAGAATTCCTTCAGAAAGAATTCGGCTCTGGATTCGAAGAGTACAGAAAATCGGTTCCGAGGTTTGTTCCGCTCATCTCTTCTTTCCGCGAGGTTCGCAAGGAGCACCAGCGGCCCGATTGGCCGGGTGCCCGCAGGTCTGAGAGACGGACTTTTCAGGCGATGGCGATCGTGGGTGCGGTTGTTGTGGCCCGCTGGATCTGGAGCTGACATGGTCAAGCGCGTGATGATGATTGCGGGTGAGGCCTCCGGTGACCTTCACGGAGCCGGTGTTGTGAGAGAGTTGAAGAAAGCGGATCCGTCGATCGATGTTTTTGGTGTCGGAGGTGATCAGATGAAGCGGGAAGGCATGACGGTCGTCTACCATGTGCGTGAACTGGGCTTTATGGGATTTGTCGAGGTCGTCAAGCATCTTCCGTTCATCAAAGTCATGGAATACACGCTTGGCCAGATTGTGAAGTTCAAGAAGCCGGACGTTCTTGTGCTGATCGACTATCCCGGATTCAACCTGAGGTTCGCGCGCAAGGTCAAACACTACGGAATGAAGATCGTGTACTATATCAGTCCGCAGATTTGGGCTTGGCATGCGTCGCGGGTGAGAAAAATAAAAGAGCTTGTGGATAAAATGCTCGTTGTGTTCCCGTTCGAAGTTCCGCTCTACGAGAAGGAAGGAGTACCTGTGGATTTTGTGGGCCATCCGCTTCTCGAGGTGCTCGATACGCAGTTTGACCGCAAAAACTTCTGCAAGAGATACGGAATTGACGCTTCAAAGAAAATCCTCGCCCTGATCCCCGGAAGCCGAAGGCAGGAAATCGAGCGCATTTTCCCCGTCATGCTGCAAGCTGCCCGGAGGGTCGCAGCCGAAATGGAAATGGAGGTTGTGATCGCCGTCGCCCCAACCTTGGATCAACAATACTTTGCAGCCATGCACAATCTTGAAGGAATCCACCTGGTGCAGGGTGCGACGTACGACGTGATGGCACATTCTGCGTTTGCCATGGTGACGTCAGGAACAGCCACCCTTGAAACGGCATGCTTTGGCACTCCGATGATGGTTGTCTACAAGACTTCATGGCCGACGTACATCATTGGCCGCGCGCTTGTTCAAATTCATTCGATAGGTCTTGTCAATATTGTTGCGGGAAAGAAAATCGTCCCGGAATTCATTCAGCACCGGGCAACACCTTCGGCCCTGGCAAAAGAGGCAATGGGGATTCTTCGAAGTGAAGATCGGTTGAGCACGATGCGAAATGATTTGCGGGCAATTCGGGAAAAGTTGGGATCTCCGGGGGCTTCCCGACGCGTCGCGAACCTTATCCTTCAGATGGCATGAGTCATGAAGCCATTACCATGGTTGCTGCCTGTCTCGTGGATGTACGGCGCCGGAGTGAGTGCGCGCAATTGGCTTTTTGACAACGGCTTCTTTCGAATAAGGCGGGTTTCTGTGCCTGTTATTTCGGTGGGAAACCTCTCCACAGGCGGGACAGGCAAGACCGCGTTCGTTGAATACATCGCCTGCATCCTCCGCGATCGCGGAAGGCGTGTTGCAGTTCTGAGCCGCGGGTACCGCAGACTAAGCAAGGGCTATCTTGTCGTGAGCAATGGAATGCAACGGTGCGCTGAATCTTTTGCGGCGGGTGATGAGCCGGCCCAAATGGCCAGAAACCTTGAACGCGTGATTGTTGCCGTCGATGAAAATCGTGTGCACGGGGCTACAGTGCTGATCGACGAATTTCATCCGGATGTTATTCTCCTTGATGACGGTTTTCAGCACCGCTGGCTCGGAAGATCCCTGGATGTCGTCCTCCTCACCGCATCGGAGCTTCTGAATCCCACACGGTTACTGCCGGCGGGTGCATGGAGAGAGCCGCTGAAGGGACTCGGCAGGGCGGATCTCGTTGTGATTTCCGGATTTGCCGACAAAGAGGAGTACGTGCGCGCTGCGGCCCGCGTTCAACAGTTCGGTAAACCCGTGATCGGGATCAGAAAGATAATGAAGGGTATTGTAAGCGCGGTCTCAGACAAGCTCGTCCGGCCCGACGATGTGAAAGGCAGGTATGTCGCTTTTTCCGGCATCGGAAACCCCGCTGGTTTTGAGCGCTCCCTGAAGGAATACCTGGGTGATCCCTTGGCGCTGGAAGTGTTTGAGGATCACCACTGGTACTCTGACTCCGATCTGCACAGCCTGGAACGTCTCGCGAAGAATTCCGGAGCAGAATATATCGTTACGACGCAGAAGGATGCTGTGCGGTTGGAGGGAGTGAAGGGGTTGGCCGGCCTCGACAGCCGGGTTCCCATCGTGGCATTGACAGTCTCCGTCGAAGTGATCAATGGGGAGGAACATCTCATGAAGCGATTGGAGGATCTGTAGTGCCTCTCTTATTCCATCCGTCGGACTCGATGACGATCGGCGTCGAGGTGGAACTCCAGATCCTCGATACAAAATCAAAGGATCTGGCCGCGGCTTCTCCGAAAATTTTTGAACTTCTCGGAGGCGAGCAACGGCACATCAAGGCAGAACTGCTGCAATCCATGGTCGAAATTAACACAGGGATCTGCGGGGATGTGAAGGAAGTGCGCCGCGACATTGAGAAACAGTTTGGAATTCTTGAAGAGATCGGAGGGAGGATCGGCGTGGAATTCGCTTCGGCCGGTTCTCATCCGTTTGCCCGATATTTTGAACGAGTTCTTTATCCGGCTGATCGGTACAAGCAACTCATCGATCGGAATCGATGGCTTGCGCGGAGGTTGATGATCTTTGGGCTCCACGTCCATGTCGGAATGTTCGATGCCCATCATGCCATTGCGATGATCAATGCCATGCTTCCTTATCTGCCGCATCTTCTTGCCCTTTCGGCAAGTTCGCCATTCTGGCATGGCGAGGATACGGGATTGGCATCATCGCGCGTGACGATCTTTGAAGCACTCCCGACTGCGGGAAACCCGTGCACGTTTCAAACCTGGAAAGATTTCGAGACCTTTTATGACGCCATGATAATGTCCAGGTCGATCACATCGATCAAAGATATCTGGTGGGACATCCGTCCTCATCCGGAATACGGGACCGTGGAAATCCGCATCTGCGATGGGCTATCGACGTTAAGGGAATCAATGGCCCTCATCGCCCTTGTGCAATGTCTCTATGCCTGGTTGAACAAGCGTTACAAAGATGGCGAACGATTCAGCCCGCCCGCAAACTGGATCATGCGGGAAAACAAATGGAAGGCCTCGCGCTATGGACTTGAGGCGGAGATTATCCTTGATGGGACGGGAAAAACAGGCCTCCTCCGCCATGAGGTTGAATCTCTCCTGAGAAGTCTGAAACCGCTTGCGGCACCGCTTGCGTGCGAGGAAGAATTGAACGATATCGGGCGGATGCTCCATCATGGGTTGGGTTATGAACGACAGCGAAGAGTTTTTGAAAAGGAGGGGACATTCCTTGCTGTTGCGGAGTCGATTGGCCAGGACTTCAAGCGCCGCGAGCCGCTGTTCTGGGATTAGAGTGAAAAAGATATTGTCGAAGAAAGGGACCTGAGCCAGCATGCTGTTAGGAATCACAGATAATCTTCGCCCGAAGCCGGTATTCGATAACTATCACAAGTGGATTCATCGTATCGATAAATCTGTCGAATTCATCAAGCTTTCCTACCATCTCAAGAATGCAGAAGAGATCAATAAGGTGGACGGGCTTATCCTGACCGGTGGCGGCGATGTTCACCCCGGGTTGTACGGGAAGGAAGATCAGATGGACCTTGTGGAAGAAGTGAACGAAATGCGCGATACGTTCGAATTCGGGATCATTGAGCAGGCGCTGGAGCGAGAACTTCCCATTCTTGGCATTTGCCGGGGCATGCAGATCATGAACGTGTTTCTTGGCGGGACATTGATCGTCGATCTGCCAAAAGCAGGATATGAGAATCACGTCGAACGTGAAACGTTTGACAACAGACATGATTTGGTCGTCGATCCCAACTCCCTTCTCGGGGTGATCACAGGGAACGGCCGCAAAAAAGTCAATTCCATCCATCACCAGGCCGTGGATCAGCCTGGGAAAGGTCTGATGGTTTCGTCCAAATCGGAGGATGGGGTCGTCGAATCCCTCGAATGGATCCTCAAGGACCGAATGCCGTTTCTGATGCTCGTCCAATGGCATCCGGAACGCATGGAGGATTTCGACAATCCGTGTTCCGGTTTCATCGCTGAGTATTTTTTGCGGGAAGTTGTCCATTCCATGAACACGAAACGGCTTCATCGTAATGAACAAGAAACGGAGCAATCACATGGCTAAGAATCAGAAATACGTCCATTTCTTTGGCAACGGAAAGGCGGAAGGTACTGCTGAAATGAAAGGACTTCTTGGAGGGAAGGGAGCAAACCTTGCCGAAATGACCAACATCGGTCTTCCGGTTCCTCCCGGGTTCACGATGACCACTGAAGTCTGTACATACTACTATGAGCACGGCAACTCCTATCCGCGTTCTTTGAGAAGGGACGTGGAGGTCGCCCTCGGCAAAGTTGAAAAATCGATGAAGGCAAAACTCGGAGATACGAAGAATCCGCTCCTCGTCTCCGTACGCTCCGGTGCCCGCGCTTCGATGCCCGGAATGATGGACACAATTCTGAATCTCGGACTGAACGACGAAACGGTCAAGGGCCTGATCGCCAGGACGAATAACGAACGGTTTGCGTATGACTGCTACAGGCGCTTTGTGCAAATGTATGGCGATGTGGTCATGGGGCTCAAGCCGGTCCACAAGGACGACATCGATCCCTTTGAGGCCCTTATCGAGGAAAAAAAGAAGCAAAAAGGAGTGCATCTCGATACGGAATTGAATGCCTCTGATCTCAAAGACCTTGTTGCACAGTTTAAGGCCGCCATCAAAAAACATGCCGGCAAAGAATTCCCGCAAAATCCCCTGGACCAATTGTGGGGCGCCATCGGCGCTGTGTTCGGCTCCTGGATGAATGACCGCGCCATTGCGTATCGAAGGATGTACGATATCCCCGCGTCCTGGGGTACGGCGGTGAACATTCAGACGATGGTCTTTGGGAACATGGGAGAGGATTCGGGAACGGGCGTTGCTTTTACACGCGATCCCGCGACCGGTGAGGATGTGTTCTATGGTGAATTTCTGATGAACGCCCAGGGCGAAGATGTTGTTGCAGGCACCCGAACCCCTTTGCCGATATCGGAGCTTGCAAAACGAGATCCCGCCAGTTACAAACAGCTGGAGGGTATTCGGGTGAAACTCGAGAAACACTATAAGGACGTGATGGATATCGAGTTCACCATCCAGCAGGGACGGCTGTATATGCTTCAATGCCGGGTAGGAAAACGAACGGCATTCGCGGCAATCAAAATTGCCGTCGATATGGTTCTCGAGAAACTCATCTCGGACAAGGAAGCTCTTCGCCGCATCGATCCTGATCAGCTGAATCAACTCCTTCGTCCGATCTTCGATACCGAGCAAAAAGCAATGGCCGTAAAAGACGGGAAACTCCTGGCAAAAGGGCTCAATGCCGGTCCAGGGGCCGCTTCGGGTCGAGTGGTATTCAACGCGGTAGACGCGGAGGAATGGGCCAAGCGGGGTGAGCGCGTAATTTTGACGCGTACCGAGACCTCGCCGGAAGATATCAAAGGCATGGATGCCGCCGAGGGGATTCTCACGGCCAGAGGCGGAATGACCTCTCACGCCGCTCTGGTTGCACGCCAGATGGGCAAGGTGTGCGTTGCCGGATGCAGTGCCCTCGAGATCGATTATACAAGTCACACGATGCACGTCAACGGCCAGGTGATCAAGGAGGGAGACTGGATCTCCATCGATGGAACAACCGGTGAAGTGGTGCGGGGGAAACTCGAAACGAGACCTTCCGAGGTGCAACAGGTTCTTATCGATCGGACCCTCGACCCGAAAAAAGCCCCGGTATACCAGGAATTTGCCAAGGTCATGGCATGGGCCGACAAGTACCGGCGGTTGAAAATCCGCACCAATGCTGATCAACCGGACCAGTCGGCTAACGCGGTTGCGTTTGGGGCCGAGGGAATCGGCTTGTGCCGCACGGAACATATGTTCTTCGGGGAAGACAAGATCGGTCCCATGCGCGAAATGATCCTTGCCGACACTATCGAAGAGCGAAAGGCTGCACTGGCGAAACTGTTGCCGCTTCAACGCAAGGACTTCGAAGGAATCTTCGAGGTCATGGATGGCATGCCGGTGACCATTCGGACGATCGATCCGCCTCTGCACGAATTCCTTCCGCACGATGAGAAATCTCAACGCGAACTGGCGGTGGAAATGAAGCTTTCCTATGAAAAAGTGAAACAGCGCGTGGAATCCCTGCATGAGTTCAATCCGATGCTCGGATTCCGCGGCTGCCGCCTCGGCATCATCTTTCCGGAAATTACCGAGATGCAGGCCCGCGCCATTTTTGAAGCGGCCGCCATCGTCCAGAAAAAAGGCAAAGTCGTCGAGCCGGAAGTCATGATTCCTCTCGTCGGGAATGTCCTGGAGCTTCGCCATCAGGAGCAGATTGTGCGGGATGTTGCTCAAAGCGTCATGAAAGAGCAGGGCGTTAAATTCAAGTACCTGGTTGGCACAATGATCGAGGTGCCGCGCGGAGCGCTGACGGCTGACGAAATTGCCGCGTCGGCCGAGTTTTTCAGCTTCGGAACCAACGACCTGACGCAAACGACGTTGGGAGTTAGTCGCGACGATGCAGCCAAGTTCCTTATTCCGTACGTCGAGAAGGAAATCTATTCAAAGGACCCCTTCGAGGCGATCGATCGGCCTGGCGTCGGAGAACTGATGAAGATCGCGGTCCAGAAAGGCCGGTCGGTAAAACCCGGCCTCAAACTGGGTATCTGCGGGGAGCATGGCGGAGAGCCGTCGAGCGTTGAATTCTGTCATGAGATCGGGTTGGATTATGTGAGTTGTTCGCCATTCCGCGTTCCTATTGCGCGCCTCGCGGCCGCCCGCGCAGCGTTGAAGGACGAGCGGACCAAGGGAAAAAGTCGGGCGTCCCGACCGTCGGCCGCGCCAAGGAAAAGCAAACGCTCCCGATAAATTATTGAGAACTAAGGAAGGATTTGTTGAATGAAGCTTTCGGACTTCAAATACCCGCTTCCCCGCAATCTGATTGCCAAGCACCCGGCAAGACCGAGAGACAAGGCGGGCATGATGGTGCTTAATCGGGCCGACGAGTCCATCGAGGACCGCCGGTTCAGCGAGATCATTGACTACATGGACCGCGGGGATTGCCTCGTGGTCAATGAGACAAAGGTCTTCCAGGCACGTTTGTTCGGCAAAAAAGAAAAAACGAACGCGCGCATTGAGGTGTTTCTTCTGCGGGAGCTGAATGCGGAGGAAAATATCTGGGATGTCATCGTCGACCCGGCCAGGAAAGTGCGCATCGGAAACAAGATCTTCTTTGATGAGGGCAAACTGTGGTGTGAGGTGATCGACAATACCACCTCCAGGGGGAGGACCGTCCGCTTTAATCACAAGGGTGATTTTTTCAAGATCATCGAACGGATTGGGATGACCCCGTTGCCGTATTACATCAAAAGGGACCCAACGCAGAAGGACAAGGACTCATACCAGACTGTGTATGCGCGTGTCCTGGGAGCTGTGGCCGCTCCAACGGCCGGTCTTCACTTCACGAAGCAATTGCTGAAGAAAATCGAGACCCGCGGGATCAAAATCGTGCCGGTCATCCTTCACGTTGGACTTGGATCGTTTCGTCCGGTAGAAGTGGAAGATCTTACGAAGCATAAGATGGATTCCGAATACTACGAGATCAACGCAGAAGCTGCGTCGACCATCAACAGGACGATCGATTCCCGGCACACGGTGGTGGTCGTGGGGACAAGCACCTGCCGGGCGCTTGAATCCAGTGTGACGTCTGACGGACATTTGAAACCCTCCAAAGGATGGACAGACAAGTTCATTTTTCCGCCCTATGACTTCAAAATCACGGACCGCCTGATCACGAACTTTCATCTGCCGGAGTCGACCCTCATGATGCTCGTCAGTGCGTTTGCCGGGCATGAATTTATGATGAGGGCGTACAAACGCGGGATTAAAGAAGGGTATCGCTTCTACAGTTACGGAGATGCGATGCTCATTATTTGAGGGAAGGATTCATGGCATCAGACATCGAACAAGTGCGGCCAAAGGTTTATGCGGTGGTTCCGGCCGCCGGTGTTGGGTCCCGCATAGGCGGAAACACCGTAAAGCAATTTATCCAGCTCGGGGAAAAACCGCTTCTCGTTCATACGCTGCAACGGCTGGAGCACTCTCCGGAAGTGGATGAAGTCGGCGTTGCTGTTCCGGAAGAGTTCATCGCAGAAGTCGAGGAATTGCTGTCAAAGTACCGGCTGAACAAGGTGAGCAAGGTTGTTGCCGGGGGACAGCACCGGCAGGATTCCGTGTCCAACGTGCTTCGCTGCTTTTCATTTCGCCCAACCGATATCATCCTGGTTCATGACGGCGTGCGGCCGTTCATTCATCCGAAAAAAATTGCCGAAGTGGTTTCCGCGTGCAGGGAGTACGACGCAGCGGTACTCGCTGTTCAACCCAAGGACACGATCCGGCGGTCAAACGGCGGCGGGTTTTTCGACCAAACGCTTGACCGTGCCGCGCTCTGGCTCGTGCAAACGCCGCAGGCGTTCAAGGCGCCCCTTCTCATGAAAGCATTTGAAAACGCAGTGAAAGACCGGTACACGGCAACCGACGAAGCCGCACTGGTCGAGCGGCTCGGAGTAAAAGCGCGGATCATTCAAGGGAGCTACGATAACATCAAGATTACGACCAGGGAGGATCTCGATCTCGGTGAACGCATTCTGCTTCGCTGGCATGAAGCAGAATCATCGTGATTGTGCGGCCAGACACTCCGCATACTTGATTCTTTCAGCCGGACTCCGTACTATTACTGGGCAGACTCCACCGCACTGATTCTCAGAAGGAACCACGGAACATGATTAACATGGCCATCATAGTCGTCCTCAGTTACATCCTGGGGTCGATTCCCACATCGTTGATATTATCGAAATGGATCCATGGGTTCGATATCCGGACGAAGGGAAGCGGCAATGCGGGTGGCACGAATGTTTTCCGTGTGCTCGGCTGGAAATCCGGCCTGTTTGTGATGGTGGTGGATTTCGCAAAAGGATTTGTGGCGACGGTGTTCATCGCACGCCTGTTTTGGGATCCGGCCCTTCCGTTTTACAACAGAACACCATTTGACGATTTTACCATCATCCAGATGATCTGCGGCGGAGCGGCGATCATTGGCCATATTTGGACAATGTTCGCGGGCTTTCGCGGCGGCAAAGGTATTGCGACTGGTGCCGGAATGCTCCTCGGCGTCACTCCGGTCGAATTCGCCATCTCAGCTGCGGTTTTCTTCATCGTATTCCTTGCATACAAATACGTCTCACTCGGATCCGTTAGCGCCGCGGTAGCATTCCCCGCCACCCTGTTTGTTCGCTATAATATTTTTGGCGACCAGATCCACAGCTATAAAACCCTCATTTTTTTCAGTCTTGGCGTTGCCATCCTTTTGATCTATTCCCACAGGCAGAATATCAGGCGCCTGATTGAAGGAACGGAAAAGCGGATAACCCAGGCTGCCAGGAAAAAAGCGGCCGACTAGCCGCAGTCGAAATCCCTTCGGTATGAAAACAACTGTCCTTGGTGCCGGAAGTTGGGGCACAACGCTTGCCCTTGTGTTGTTGGAAAATGGGCACGACGTCAATTTGTGGACATACAAGGCAGCCCAGGCAGAGCGGATGATCGAGAAGCACGAGAATCCGGATTTCCTGCCGGGGATCTTCCTTCCGCCCCAGCTAAATATCATCACGGATATCGAACGAGCCGCCGCGAACCGGGACCTCATCGTTGCCGCCGTTCCCTCGCAGTTCCTTCGCTCGGTCGTGGAGCGGATTGCCGACCTCGACCTCGAAAAAACCATCATCTGCAATGTTGCCAAGGGCATCGAAAACACGACGCTCATGACAATGTCGGAAGTTCTTCTCGATGTCCTCAATTACGAAAAAAAGGAAAACATCGCCATCCTGTCGGGGCCCAGTCATGCCGAAGAGGTGTGCCGGAAGATGCCAACCGCCATCGTCTCCTCCGCCTATCGCATGAGGGCTGCGAAAATCGTCCAGGACGCCTTCATGACTCGGTATTTCCGCGTCTATGTGAATGAAGATATCCGAGGAGTCGAACTCGGAGGCGCCATCAAGAACATCATTGCCATCGGTGCCGGCATTAGCGATGGCGCGGGGTTTGGAGACAATACCAAAGCCGCCATCATGACGCGTGGAGTCTATGAAGTTACCCGGCTTGGTGTGAAAATGGGCGCCCAGCCTAGAACTTTTGCAGGTCTTTCTGGAATCGGCGATCTGATTGTGACCTGCATGAGCCGTCACAGCCGTAACCGCTACGTGGGAGAGCAGATCGGCAAGGGACGAACCCTCGATGCAATTCTCAAAGAAATGCTCATGGTCGCAGAAGGCGTGGCATCAACACGCTCTGTCCGTGATCTTGCAAAAAAGCATCACGTGGAAATGCCCATTGTGGAAGCTGTGCACGGAATGCTGTTCGAAGGAATGGAACCTCACAAAGCGATGTCGGAGCTGATGACGAGGGATGCGAAGGGAGAATAGGGGGGAATTCCGAATTTCGAATGTTGAATTGGGAATTGCACGTAGTCCCTAAAACCTCCGACTTGCATTTGGAATCCGATGAATCCACCTCGACATTCGACCCTCGAATCTCATCATTCCTCATCACCTTGCTTCTCCTCCCTCTTTTCAGTATTTTTCCCTTCTAACACTCCATTTTTTCGACTTTTCCGTTGATCCCTTACTTTGTAAGTGCCCTTGGCGGCTATGTCCTCGGTTCCATCCCTTTAGGCTACCTGCTCGTCAAGTTCCGTTCACGGGTTGATATCCGAACTTCAGGAAGCGGAAACGTCGGTGCATTCAATGCCGGTATCGTAACCGGGTCAACCGCCGTCGGTATCACGGTCGGTCTTCTCGATGCAAGCAAGGGCTTCGTCGCAACTTTGGGCGCGTGGTTGGTGTTCGGACTATTCTGGCCCGCTGCTCTCGCGATGCTGGGCTCAGTGGTTGGTCATATTGCCCCGGTCTGGCTTCGATGGAAAGGTGGACGCGGCCTTGCAACGGCATGCGGTGCTTTGTTTTCCATTGGTCTGGGATTCACTATTGTCTGGTGCACACTGTGGGCGGTCTGCAAGTGGCAAAAACAACCGATCCTGACTTCTAACTTGATCGCGACCGTTGCAACACCTGTCATCCTTGTCCTCATGCCGTCACAGCTCATTGATGCAGTCATGACCACAGAGACAACTTCCGCAGAATACAGGATTCTCGCTTTTTGCCTGACGGCCTTGCTGCTTGTAAGTCATAGGGATTCGTTGAAAGAATATAGAGAGGAGAGAATTTCATGAGTGGCCAAATACTCCGTGGAGTGATCATTCTCCTGGTACCGCTGATGGTCGGCATGGGGCTCGGGTATTCCATTCGCCCCGCCTCTTCGGTGGAACCGGGCACGGAAATCGATGCTGAATTCGATTCTGCGTTTCCGGATGCCGAACCTGTTCGATCCGAAGTGGATCGGCAGGATGATGCCGCGTCCTCTCGCCAAAATGCAATTACGCGCGCTGTGGCCCGGGTGAGCCCCGCAGTTGTCGGAATCAATGTGATTGAAATGCGGGAATACCGCGATCCGGTCTCCCGGCTTTTCGGCGACGATCCGTGGATGCGGCGGTTTTTCGGTGATCGATCCTACCGGCAACAGGTGAAGGGATTGGGATCGGGCTTCATCATTTCACCGGACGGGTACATTGTCACCAATGACCACGTCGCAGGGAGTGCAACACAGATTACGGTGACACTCACGAGCGGAGCGAAGCTCGAGGCAAAGTTAATCGGATCAGATCCCGTGAGCGACATCGCCCTCCTCAAAGTGGATGGAAAAGACCTTCCGTATCTGAATCTTGGAAATTCCGATGACGTCGTGACCGGCGAATGGGCCATCGCCTTCGGCAACCCGTTTGGACTCTTTGAAATCAACGACAAGCCCACCGTCACTGTCGGTGTGGTCAGCTCATCCGGAATGAACCTCGGGAGGGTGGAAAACAGATTTTATCGCGACATGATTGAAACGGATGCTGCAATCAACGGGGGAAACAGCGGCGGCCCTCTCGTGAATAGCCTGGGGGATGTCATCGGAATGAATACCCTGATTTTTACGGGCGGACAAGGTACGACGTTCGTGGGATACGGATTTGCGATTCCCATCAACAAGATTAAACGCATCGTGGCCGAATTGAAACGGAGCGGCAAGGTTGCACGGGACAGCTGGCACGGATTCGATTTCCAGTCGGTTGATGCCAGAATTGCACGGTACTTCGGCCTCGATCGGGCCGAAGGGGCCATCGTCAGCGAAATCGAAAATGGTGGACCCGGTGAAAAAGCGGGACTCAAGGTCGGCGATATCATTGTGGAAGCCAACGGACAGAAGATCGTTTCGGAAGACGATCTGTACGTGCTGCTGAGCGATTCGAGATCCGGCGAAACGATCACGATGAAGGTGATCCGCGATAAGAAATCCACCACGATCAGTATGAAACTGGAACGACGTTCAACGTAAGGGAAGCGTACCGTGATTCCACGCTATACCAGGCCCGCCATGGGCCGCATCTGGGAAGACGAAAACAGATTCCGCATCTGGCTGGAGATCGAATTGCTCGCTTGTGAGGCCCAGGCGGAACTCGGAGTTATTCCCAAAGCGGCGGCAACGACGATCCGCAAGAAAGCCGCATTTGACGTGAAACGTATCCTCGAAATCGAGGAAGAAGTAAAGCACGATGTGATCGCGTTTCTCACGAATGTGGGCGAGCATATCGGACCGGAATCCCGGTTCGTCCATCTTGGCATGACGTCGTCTGATGTGCTCGACACGGCGCTTGCTGTTCAGATGAAGCAATCTGCGGAGCTCCTGCTGAAAGACCTTGACGACCTCAGGGCAGCGCTTGCAAAACGGGCCAAGGAGCACAAATTCACGATGATGGTCGGCCGGACTCACGGAATTCATGCGGAACCGGTGACCCTCGGACTCAAATTCGCTCTCTGGTACGCAGAGACCCAGCGTAATATCGACAGGCTCAACGCTGCCTTGAAAACAATTTCCGTCGGTCAGATCTCGGGGGCCGTGGGAACCTACGCGCATGTCGATCCCGCCGTTGAAGAGTTTGTATGCTCGCGGCTCGGACTTCAACCCGCTCCGATTTCCACACAGATTCTCCAGCGAGATCGGCACGCGGAGTTTATGAATACACTTGCGGTGATCGGCAGTTCCCTGGAGAAATTCGCCACAGAAATCCGGCATTTGCAGAAAACTGAGGTTCTCGAGGTGGAGGAATATTTTTCCAAGGGTCAGAAGGGATCATCCGCCATGCCTCATAAGCGGAATCCCATCACGTGCGAACGCATCGCGGGGCTCTCCAGGGTGCTTCGCGGCAATGCCGTGGCCGGTATGGAAAACGTGGCGCTCTGGCATGAACGGGATATTACTCACTCATCCGTCGAACGAGTGATCATTCCGGATAGCTGTATACTTTTGGATTATATGCTCCATCACTTTAGCAAAATTATCGAAAACCTCCTGGTGTATCCCGAGAACATGAAGAACAACCTCGAGAAAACGCACGGGCTTGTGTTCTCACAGTCCGTTCTTTTGGCCCTTACGAAGAAAGGGATGAAACGGGAGGATGCCTACCGGATCGTCCAGGAACATGCGATGAAGGTGTGGGAAGATCGAACGGCCAGGTTTGAGGAGAAGATTGCGGGAGACGTTGAGATCATGAAGTTCTTGAACAAAAAGGAACTGGAAGAAATTTTCGATTTGAAGAAGAACGTTAAGTATGTTGATATGGTGTTTAAGAGGTTGGGGTTGGGCTAGGGGATGGAACACGGAAAAAGCAGAAAAAAAACGGAAAAGGCACTAATCTGATTCGTTCTTTTTCCGTTTGTTTTCGTTCCGTTTCCGTGTTCTATTGACAAGTGACTCAAGACAGGGGATGGAACACGGAAAAGGCAAAAAAAACGGGAAAGGCACCAATCTGATTCGTTCTTTTTCCGTTTGTTTTGGTTCCGTTTCCGTGTTCTATTGACAAGTGACTCAAGACAGGGGATGGAACACGGA
>JBBDYD010000084.1:24104-34883 GCA_040901865.1 Bacteroidota bacterium
GTTCCGTTTCCGTGTTCTATTGACAAGTGACTCAAGACAGGGGATGGAACACGGAAAAGGCATTCTTTTTCCGTTTGTTTTCGTTCCGTTTCCGTGTTCTATTGGCAAGTGACTCAAGACAATTGGGGGGCGTATGAAAAGCAGACTACTTTTTCCAGAGGTGGGTCGGCGAGTTCTCACCGCGTTCTATCAGGTCTACAACACGCTGGGTTTTGGTTTTCTTGAGAAGGTGTATGAAAACGCACTTGCGAACAAGTTGAGGAAAAACGGACATTACGTTCAACAGCAGGTTCCAGTCAAGGTGTATTTTGAAGGAGAAGTCATTGGCAATTACTTTGCTGACATAGTTGTTGACAAGAGTGTCATAATCGAAGTAAAGGCAGCCGAGGCACTCCACTAGGCGCATGAAGCACAGTTGATAAACTATCTCAGGGCAACGCTGGGATTTCTAGTCAACTTCGGCGAGAAGCCTGAATTCAGGCGAAAGGTCTTTACCAACGACAGAAAAGAGGCATTCCATGGCAAAGCAGTATAAAAACCTTATCAACGGCAAATGGGTCGATGCGAAATCCGGCAAGACCTTCGAAAACCGCAATCCCGCCAATTGGGACGAGGTCCTTAGCACCTTCCCGCTCTCCGGCAAAGAGGATGTCGACGCGGCCGTGGAGTCTGCACGGAAAACGTTTGAATCCTGGCGTCTTGTTCCAGCCCCGGCCCGCGGTGACATCCTCCGCAAAGTCGGTGATATCATGACCGCCCGCAAAGATGACCTGGCAAAAACCATGACACGGGAAATGGGGAAGGTCCTCCTGGAAACAAAAGGGGACGTCCAGGAAGGCATTGATACGGCGTACTATGCCGCGACGGAAGGGCGACGGCTCTTCGGCCATACCGTCCCTTCGGAGCTGCCGAATAAGTTCAACATGGCCATTCGCGTTCCCATCGGCGTCGCCGGCATCATCACTCCCTGGAACTTCCCCATGGCAATTCCCACATGGAAGATGTTTCCGGCCCTGGTGTGCGGTAATACCATTGTGTTCAAACCGGCGTCCGATACACCGGAGACAGCAACGCGGTTGGTTGAGATCCTCCATGAAGCCGGAATCCCCGAAGGTGTGGTCAATATCGTCCATGGCGGTGGAAGCCAGGTGGGCATGGCTATCGTCGAGCATTCGGACATTGACCTCGTGAGCTTCACCGGTTCAACCGGCGTCGGCAAGAAAATATCCGAAGTTGCTTCCAAAACGCTGAAGCGCGTCTCCCTTGAACTTGGCGGCAAGAATGCCCAGATCGTCATGGACGATGCGAGACTGGACCTGGCGCTTGAAGGCGTCCTGTGGGGCGCTTTTGGCACGACGGGCCAGCGCTGTACGGCAACCAGCCGGCTCATCGTTCATGAAAAGGTGTATGACAAGTTCCTGGGAATGCTCATTGACCGAACGCGAAAACTCCGGCTGGGGGATGGATTGCTGGATACCACAGATGTGGGCCCACTCGTGAACCAGAACCAGGTCGAAACCGTCGACAAGTACGTGAAGATCGGATCGGACGAAGGTGCGCAGGTGCTCGCCGGAGGGAAGCGTGCGAAGGGAAACGGACTGAGCAAAGGATGGTTTTACGAGCCGACGATCCTTGGCGGCGTTACACCCGTGATGCGGGTGGCAACCGAGGAGATCTTCGGCCCCGTCTTGTCCGTCATCAAGGTGAAAAGCATCACCGAGGCCATTCAGGTTGCAAACGGCACAAAATACGGCCTTTCTTCGTCGGTTTACACGCAGGATATCAACACCGCCTACCAGGCAATCCGTGATATTAAGGCGGGAATAACGTACATTAATGCACCGACCATCGGAGCGGAAGCCCATATGCCTTTCGGCGGCGTGAAAGAAACAGGCAACGGCCACCGGGAGGGAGGATGGACAGTGTTCGAGTTCTACTCCGAATGGAAAACGGTATATGTGGATTATAGCGGAAAACTCCAAAGAGCTCAAATAGACACTTAACATTGCGGAATACGGATTGGTGATTGCAGACTGTAAGAGCTTAACACAGTCCGCAATCCGCAATCCGCAATCCAAAATCCGAAATCCCAACATGACCGGACGCATTATCTTCGTCATACAGTTCTTCGAACACCAGGAATTCTTCTAAGGGAAGCCAGTGATACTCAACCATTCGGCTTCATTGTCCATTTCAACCTTAGAACTCTTGGAGGTATCGCATGTCTGGAAAAATTCTCGAACTTCATGACCAAAAGGCCGCTCCGGAAAAAAAGAACGGATCAGCGGCGTTAGTCAAGCCCACAACAAAAACCCCCGTTAAGGTTCTCCCCACCGAAGTCCACTCCACACTTGCGAAGCATATGCTTGTGGACGGATTCGACCTCATCGTTGACCTCAAACGGTCGCAGGGGGCTTATCTCTACGACTCACGCTATAACAAGAAATACCTCGATTTTTTTACGTTCTTCGCGTCCGGGTCGGTGGGAATGAATCACCCGAAGCTGACGGATCCCGCTTTCCTGGAAAAGCTCGCCTATGTTGCTGTGAACAAGCCATCCAACTCGGACGCCTATACGGTGGAAATGGCGGAGTTCGTCGAAACGTTTGCGCGCATCGCCATGCCGGACTACCTCCCGTACGTGTTCTTCGTCGACGGCGGAGGGCTGGCCGTGGAGAACGCGATCAAAACAGCATTCGACTGGAAGGTCCGCAAGAATTTCGTCAGGGGGTACACGGAAGAACGCGGATGGCAGGTGATCCATTTCCGGAAGGCCTTCCACGGGCGGACCGGTTACACGCTTTCGCTCACGAATACCGATCCGGTTAAAACGAACTACTTTCCGAAGTTCAAGTGGCCGCGGGTGCATAACCCTGTCATCAAATTCCCGTTGAGCGGAAAGAACCTCGAAGACGTGAAGAAGGAGGAGGCCGTTGCCCTCCAACAGATCAAGCAGGCGATCATCAGCAATCCCGATGACATTGCGGCATTGATCATCGAGCCCATCCAGGGTGAAGGCGGAGATAATCACTTCCGCAAAGAGTTCTTTGAAGCCCTGCGGGCGATCTGCGATGAGCATGAAATTCTTTTGATTTTCGATGAAGTTCAGACCGGAATCGGGATCACGGGCAAAATGTGGGCACATGAGTACTTCGTAAAACCCGACATGATCACGTTCGGCAAGAAGACGCAGATTTGCGGATTCATGTCGAGCACGCGGATTGACGATGTGATGGACAATGTGTTTCACAAACCCAGCCGAATCAATTCCACGTTTGGCGGAAACCTGGTGGATATGGTCCGGTTTGCGCGGGTCCTTGAGATTATCGAGGAGGAGAAACTGGTTGATCGGGCGAAGGAAACGGGTGAGTATTTGCAGAATAAACTGAGCAAGCTTGAGGAGGAATTCCCCGGACTCATCAGCAACACACGCGGGAAAGGGCTGTTCTGCGCCATGGATCTTGACAGCGCCCAAAACCGGGATCAGCTTCGAAGCAAAACGTACGAAGGCGGATTGATCCTCATTGGGTGCGGCGACAGGGCGATCAGGTTCCGCCCGCCGCTGAACCTGAAGAAGTCCGAGGTCGACGAGGGAATCGAAATCATCAGGAAAGCTCTGCGGGAAATCACCGCCGGCGAATAAAAAGCTCATGGAAACGCGAACGGAAAACAGCGGGGACGCACTTGTTCTGAATGCCACGATGGTTCGTGAACTTCTGACCAGGTTCCTGAAGGATGAAACATCGGCTGCAGGGTTCTCAAAGGTCGTCGTGGGACTTTCCGGCGGTCTAGATTCGGCGTTGGTGACCTCCTTAAGCGCAGGGGCGCTTGGTTCAAAGAATGTTCTCGCGGTCATCATGCCGCACCGTATGAGCAACCCTCAGAGCGCAAGCGATGCCGCCCTTGTGGCCAAGGCACTCAACGTTCGCACGGAAACCGTCGATATCACACCAATGGTGGATGCCTATTGCGAGGCACACAAGGTGCGCGATCAGGTGCGTCGGGGCAACATCATGGCCCGGGCCAGGATGATCGCCCTGTATGACTACTCTGCCAGGGAGCAGGCGTTGGTGGTCGGAACGAGCAATAAGACGGAAATCATGCTGGGATATGGTACTCTTCACGGGGATATGGCGTCTGCTTTGAATCCCATTGGGGATCTTTACAAGACCCAGGTGTGGCAGTTAGCGCGAGCTGTCGGAATTCCGGAATCCATTGTTCAAAAAAAACCAAGTGCGGATTTGTGGAAAGGGCAAACGGACGAAGGGGAGATGGGGTTTTCGTACCAGGATGTGGACCGCCTTCTCTATTATATGATCGACGACCGAAGGAAGGACGAAGAGTTGCTCCGGTTGGGGTTCTCACGATCCTTTGTCGAGCGGGTCAGGACCATGGTTCGTAAAAGCCAGTTTAAACGCCGTCCGCCGGTCATAGCCAAAATCTCCTATCGCACCGTTAACGTTGACTTCCGCTACGTCCGCGATTGGGGCGCTTGACGGATTTCGGATTGGGGAATGCGGACTGCGTGTCGATGGGCCAATCTGAGAACAACAATCCGTGTCCATAGAGGAGTTTGCGCAGTCCGAAATCCACATTCCGCCCAGAGCGGCATTCTGGGAAGCGGAACTGGAAAGCGGAACAAAAAAAAGGCAATACACAGTCCGAAATCCACATTCCGCAATCCGCAATTCCCATGGCCGGTACCCTGTACATTGTTTCCACCCCTATTGGCAATCTCGAAGACATCACCTACCGCGCCGTCAAGGTGCTTGGTGCGGTTGACCTCATCGCCGCCGAAGATACCCGCAAGACAAAGATCCTCCTCGACCACTACGGCATCAGCAAGCCGATGCTGAGCTACTTCAGCTACAACGAGAAACAGCGGACTCCCCAGCTCATTGAGCAATTGAAAGGCGGAAAGTCCATTGCGTTGGTCTCGGATGCCGGCACACCCGGGATCTCAGACCCGGCACACCGGATCGTCGTTGCGGCCCTTGCAGATGCGATCCCGATCATCCCGATTCCCGGTCCCTCGGCGTTTCTTTCGGCCCTCATTGTCAGCGGGCTTCCGACCCATGGATTTGTTTTCGAGGGCTTCCTGCCGGTCAAGAAAGGCCGCAAGACGAAGCTGGAGGAGTTGAAGAACGAACGGCGCACGGTTGTTCTCTACGAGTCACCGCACCGCATCGTGAAAACCCTGACGGAAATCGGAAGTACATTTGGCGAACGTCAGGTTGTTGTGGCAAGGGAACTGACAAAGAAATTTGAAGAAATTGTCCGAGGCCCGCTTTCCTTTGTCCTCAAAGAAATAACATCGAAGCCCGCAAGGGGAGAGTACGTGTTGCTTGTTTCCGGAAACCAGGAACGCTAATGCCTGATGGAATCCCCTCGGAGGATCCTCTCTGGGGATTCCGTCAGACCTGAGCAGAATCACTTCACCAGCATCATCGTCCTTCGAATCACCGTCTGTTTCCCGCCGGCGGTCTCCGCCACAAGCTCATAGACATACATTCCGCTCGCCTGCCTGGTTCCGTCCCACGAAACGTCGTGGCGACCCGCCTGTTGCGGTCCGTTTGCAAGGATGGCGACTTCCCGGCCAAGGAGGTCGAAGATTTTGACGCTCACGTTGCTTTCGGCAGGAAGCTGATACGCTATGGTTGTTGAAGGGTTAAAGGGATTTGGGAAGTTCTGAAGCAATTCGAAGGAGGCCGGGGGAGCGACCGAGATCAAAACTTCCTTCTTCCAGGACATGCCTGAGGCGGTGCTCACCACGAGTGATAACCGGTGTTCCTGCCCGACGGGAGCGGATTCTTCGATCGAAAGGGAAAACCTGACAACGGCATTTTCCCTGCCGGCTATTCGGTCAATGGCCCGGTTTGCGGGTGCCAGGCGCAACCATGACGGCACATCGGATGTCGTGACAGTGACATGGTCGGCGGCCAGCATCGAGGAATTCTCGATCGAGAGTTCCAGGGCATTGTCCCTCGAGGCAAACGGCAGCTCATGGAGCGCCTGTCCCGAAGCCCCCATAACACCGGCAACCAGAAGTATGGAAACGTATTTCATAAAACCCCCATGAATAGTTGAACGTTGAAGTGTGGGAGGTGTTTTTCACATTTGTGAACGTTGGTCGTTGCGTCGTTCCCTGGTTCGTTGTCTCGTTGGTCCGTTGTCTCGTTGGTCCGTTGTCTCGTTGGTCCGTTCCCTCTCGCAATTCCGTCATTTTCTCATACTCTCCTACCCTCCCCTAACCTCATTCCCTCTTACTCCAGCTTTCCCACAAGAAACTCCGCGTTAAACTTGAGCAAAGCATACGCCTCAGCCGAAATCTGATCACCTTGCTTGTTTAAAGCTTCGACTTCATTGATGAACGCCTGCAGGATGCTTTTTGCAGAGGCATTGTTCCCTTTTTGCAATTGGCTCCTGGCGTTCTCCAGCTTTTGGTCCAGACTCTTGACAATGCCTTGGTTTTTGATCCAGCCAAGCCGGAGGGCCTGATGTCTGTACGATGCTATAGTGTCGATATAGACCAGTGGGACAAGAGGTGTGGGGGGGTCCGACGGGCCCAAAGTGAAACCTCTTGCAGAATTGACAAGGACATTGTTGTACCAGAGAATGGGATCATCAGGATCGTTGGAGATGTCATTGTATCCCTGCGCATAGTAGGGAAGCGGAGAAGGGGGGCCCGATGATACAACAAACAAATCGGTCTGATTGCTGGGGGACAGAGCATAAGACGAACTTGTCGGGTCGTCTGTCGTCCAGCCACTCAGGGCCTGTGAGCCTTCACCGAAACTCCAGCCTTGCGGTCCGCCGGAGGAGCTAAAGGAGTTGGTTAGTTTTTCCACCCAGAATTCATTGAGCAGCTGGGAACTGTTTTTGAGATTGTGAATTGAATAGACGTATCGTAGTCCATTTGACTGTCTCACGACGGTCACCTTTACGCTTACTTGTAATCGATTACGGGGAACGAAACCATCCGCTGGAAGGGTAGGGGGAGATGCCCATTTGCCATACAATTGACCGTTCCAGCTGTACGTGACAGTTTCCTCTTTCTCGTTCCTGTAATCAGGAACCCTCCCCTGCAGTTCCTTGACTCCGTCACCGTCAAGATCCACCAGGTTCATGGATCCTTCTGCTGCAATGATTATCGACCGGGAAGAAGCGTCAGCGGAATTGATTACCCTGAGGGAATTGCCATCCCAGGAAAAAATCCAGAAGTGTTCCAGGGGGTTCAAATTCCCAACAGCCCATAAGGTTACGATATCAACTTGACCGTCGTTGTTCAGATCTGATGTCGAGATGATTTGGACGTTTGTATGTGGTCCATTTCCGATGACTGAATCTGAAACCGCGATCATCGCGCCATTTCTGACAATTCCAATAAACCCCCTGTTTGTACTGGCTTCATCTCTTGCAGAGGCAGTGAAAACCCAGGAATTGACAAGCGTCCCAAAAGGATCGGTGAATTCAGCGTCGTTCTTCCCTCCCAAGCTTGCAACCGCGTCCCTGAGTTCATAGCGATTGCCATACGTCTCATTGATCCGCGCTTGAATGAGATTTCGTTCAGCTTGCCCGATATCTTCCTGAGCATGGCACGAGGCGGTGAGTGTAAAAAAAGTCACAAGAAAACAGGTAACTCTGTTTATCGTCATATTGCAATCTCCATGCTATTTCTTGGGTAGATAACCTTGGGCCCTACGCATTACCGAGGCGGGATAGGTAGCAATGCTGTTCCAGGCCGGAAGAACATAAAGGTAAAATGCGTTTTCGTATCCGCCGGGCCAGTCATTTCCCCTTTCGAGAGGTGCTCCGAGGTTTGTGACAAGCAGGCTCTTTTGATATCGAAGCGAATACGTCATACAGGTGTCGGTGACATTGAGGATTTCGGGAAGTCGGGTCCCATCCTCTGGATATCTCCGTTCAAGGGCTGTGGTATACAGCATTTGCAGCCATCCGTATGAACTTGCCAGCCTTGTCTGGGCAATAATATTCTCTCCACCCACGGAGCTATTCTTGACTGGCCGCCAGTCGTAACGCAAGTATCGGGCCATCTGGGCGTTTGCAGAATCTGCGAAGGCCTTCGGATGCTTCCTTTTAGCGAGTTTCAGGAAGGCAGAATACCTCTGCTGCATTCTGGAATACGGGCGAAAATCCATTGTGTCCGCAACTTGCCTTCCGTACAACCGGTGATCAGGGCCACCCGTTTCAAGCAATTCTGAATGATCTACTATGACCTGCCAAACACTTACTTGCTGGGTGAAGTAGGGGATAAACTGAACATGTGAATGCTGTGGGGGCGGGGGGTGGCGGATGTTTCCTTCAGTAACAAAAAAAGGATTTTGCGTTCTGTTCCGTACTCTGTCCCAGAATTGGACCGTGTAAGGTTCATAACGGTAAGATGGTGCGAATCCAACGCCGCCTGAGCCGATGAATGCCGATTCCTGTTCGATATGGCCCTTAATGAGTTGAGGTGGGATCCCAAACCTACCGCCATAATGAATACAGAGTGAATCAATGTCGAGGTGTGCGTTGTAAACATCCAGCGTGCTACTTCTGTTTCTTGCAAACTGTGAATCGCCAAGTTCCCGGGGCTTTTCGACGGCTATTACCGCGGATGTGATATCATCGTTTTTCCTTGCGACGAGTCTGGCCTTATAGGTCCTTTCGTTGAGCGAGTAGCGACCGACCATGCGAAGAAATCCCTGTGGAAGGTCTGCCACGCCCGCGAATGTCGCTCCTGAATAGACCGGATGCTGGTTTTCCCAATAGACACCCGAGGTATCTCCGTCAACGCTCTCAACCGAAAAGGTGACATCCTGTATCCGGGATTCAAACGGATTGTTCGGATCCCCGTCGTCCTTGACCTTCAAACCTCCACCCTCCTCCACGACATAATAGTATTTAGATTCACCAAGAAGTAGCGTGAGGTTTGTCTGTTTTGTGACTTTGACAGTGATGAGACCCGTCCTCCTGAGCGCCGGGTTGGGGAGAATAGGGTCAAAACCTGAGATGCTCGCAGACGATGAAGCTGTCGCTGGAGGCGTTGCCGTCCCTTCATCGAAGACATACACGTAGAACTTGACTTCCACACTGTCCGGTTGGGCACTTTCCTCCAGGGCCGCGAATTGTATCGAGCTGAATTGACCGCTGATCTGATCGTTCCTGAGTGATGTGTCCGGAAACTGTAGGTAACCCGCATTGTTGCCATTGATGATCTCAAATGACATGTGCGCGTTCGGAGGCCATGGAGTGACCGTTCCATCCGGGTTCTTTTTCTGGACAAGGATCACTGATCGTTCTCCGTACCTGATCGTTGGGGGAGTGGCCGTGATTGCCAGAGGACTTGGGATGACGTTGAAGCTGTACGTGCCGGGCCGAATCTCAGGGTTGCTGGCAGTGACTCTTACAGTGACTCTCTGCGGTTCCAGTGGATCTGATTTTCTTGCAAGAAATTCTACAAAACCCCGGCCACGCGAGAAAAAATCATTCGTTGGCCGGACTCCCGTAATGACGTTTCCTTCAACCGATAGCCGGCGCAGACTACCCCACTCGGATCCTTCGATAATCTCAAACGAATACGTGACTCCTGTCCCAGCCGAGACTTCAGATTGGAACATGTCCAAGGCCTGAGCGATAACGGACATCTGAGCCCCGTAAGAAACATCCCCTTGAGCGTCCATGGCAAGCCAGATGGGACTGTCTGATATCCTGAGAACCTCTATCGTGGTTGTGCGTGTAATGCCAAAACTCGATGCTTCGATTGTCACGAAATCCGAGATCGAATCGGGCTCCATTCCGTCGGCAAGGAATGTCACATTGTCCACTTCATGACCCGCGACAGATATTGCATCTCCCAGAGGATTACCGTCCAAATCGGCAAACTGGCCAAGTTCTCCCCCGGAAACAATCGTCAAATTCACCGGCAGGCCGGGGTGCCACATTTGTGTCATGCAATGTTGTTGTCCCGATGGCGCGGCGTTCAATGTGGATTGATCTCCATAAACGACCTGGCCGTTTGCGCTGAAATTGAACGTGTTGCTGATCCTGAAACCGAACTGATGGTTGATCTGACAGGTGGACCCGCAGTTTATCAGAAGCGAATCAGCAAGGATCTTGTCATTTCCCAGCCAGACAGTAAAGCGAGCAAATTGATTCGAAACGATCGGGGTATGAATGCGAAAACTGAAGTTCCACAATCCGCTCTGCGCAGGGACGCTGATAGAACTGTTCAACGGTGCAGTCTCATGAACCCCGCAAAAGAGTTCGTCCATCCTCATAAAATTCAGCTCCGGTGTCCGAACCGGGCCGTCATAGTTAAGTTCGAATCTCAGGACGGAACCGCCTCCGTTTGACGATTGCACCTGAGCCGGAAGCTTCGGATCAATTGTGACGCGTTCACGAATGATTACCTGTGCGGAAAGGAGAGAAAAAAAGCATTCGGCCGTCATGCCTAGAACAACAAAAGCAACTCCTGAAAGACGCATTGGACCCCCAATGGTGAGTGTGCAAAGGTTAAGGATTTCCCGGCATTTTGTCAAGATTGCAGTCCTGATTCCCCGCGCGTGGCGGTTTTGTGTGACAAAAGCCGTAAACTGAGACAGGCAATCCAGGATACCGGTTCAACTTGTCGATTGAACACTTTCGGGCAGGCCCAAGGTCTTCCATTTTCGCATTTTACATTTCTAATTTGCCTCCCCCTTGACAAAATCATCCATTTCCACTATATTAGCACTCACTCTCAACGAGTGCTAATCACCAGATGTCCTTACAAGTCTG
>JBBDYD010000085.1:0-5494 GCA_040901865.1 Bacteroidota bacterium
CGAATTCAAAAACATTCGCGCCTTCGATGAAGAACGGGCGTTTTTCGGAAAAGAATGTCTCGACATCGCTCAGGTTCACAACAGCAGGATCGACCTCCACCTGTCCGAAATCAGGATTCACCGTGGCATTCAACGTGAGGTTACTTGTCAGCCCGACCTTCAAATCCGCACCAATTCCCGGGAGGTATCTTGAGCCGGGGTTAAAAGGATCGCCGGCATTTGACCGGATATATTCCGCCCGCGTGTTGATGTAGGGAAGTACTTCGACGGTTCCGCCCGGTGTGATCGAAGAAATTCCGGCGAGGGTGCCGAAACGGGAGACGAACCCGCTTTCGTCTCTCGGTGTGTAAACCATGTAGTCAAACTCATTCTTGCGGCCAATTGTCCGCTTGAAATTGATCCCCCAGACATGATCACGGGTTTCGTGAAAACGGAGCTGCGAAAACGGGATCCGCATTTCCACGGTCCATCCCAGATGATCCACCTGGACTGCACTCTCCCACACTCCGTCCCAGGAATTATCGGTCCAATCATCATTGTACATCGTCCCGTCAGAAATGCATCCGGCCGCGGTGATGGAAAAATAGTAGCCGCTCCGCCGGTCGTTGTAGGGATCAAGATAGATCGAGAACCAGTCCGCCGTGATCTCTGCGTCCCGTCTACCCAGAATCTGCATGATCGAATCGGGCTGAGAATCATACAGCCGCGCAGCGACATACATTGCCGCGTCATCGTAGGCAATCCACACTTCTGTCCGCTCGGTGGGCTCGGCTCCTTGATCGGGATCGCGTTGCTTGAACGATGAAAACCCGGGACCCTGCCACACGGCTTCAGAGAGTCGTCCATCCATCTCCACCGGCGCTGTGATGTGAATTGCGTTAACAGACGGCTGTTGGGCGGTTGCCAACGACCAACAAAAAAGTACGCACAGTAGCAAGCGGAACTTCATGAAGTATCCTCCAGGGGTCGTGCACATGAGATGCCGGTCGGAGACCAATCGTTCGTGAGGTTACAAAGCGATAGGGATAAGACTGTATGAAGGACAAAAAGGTTGCAACGGGACGGGGCCCACTCTTCAGCTTGCCTTTCGTCTTAGCTGAATTTTCTTTATACTGAGTAGTAGTAGAAAGGACACTCCTGAACCGCGATAGTGATCGAGATACAGGAAATATCGATGGATCCCGCGATACCAACGATTCAGTTCCGCTGTAACACTGACCGATGCAAGGGAGCGTGTTGCACTTTGCCGGGCGGATCGGGAGCGCCGTTGCTGGACGAGGAAGTCGGGGAACTCCATCGAGCACTCCCTGCTGCGATAAAGTATCTGAACGAACTTCATCGTGAAGTTATCAGGGAAAAGGGTCTGTACGAAGGGCATCCGGGAGAATACGTCACGACCTGTGTTGATGACCATGCGTGCGTTTTTGTGACCTTTGAGGATGGGATTGCCCGCTGTGCGCTGGAAAAGGCATGGTTCCAGGGGGAAACGGATTGGCGAAAGCCATTGTCATGCCACCTGTTCCCAATCCGAATCGACAGGGGCCTTCAGGAGCATCTTCGGTATGAGCATCTTGACGACTGCACCCCTGCACTTGAGGAAGGCGCCGGAAGCGAGGTGTTCCTTTCGGATTTTTTGCGCGAACCGCTTTCCCGGGCTTACGGAGATACCTGGTACACTAAGTTTCTTGAGTACTGCCGATCCGTTCAACGGAACAACGGCTCGGAGGGGATGTAGCCATGTCCACCCTGAATCTTTCCCAGCAGCTCCGTCTCGGCCTTAAACTCACCCCTCAACAAGTCCAATACCTCAAGCTGCTACAGCTTCCGAACCTTGCTCTCGAACAGAGGATAAAAACGGAATTGGAGATCAATCCCATGCTGGAGGTCGATGAGGAAATCGAGGAGTTCCAGGAACAGGAAGATGCACAGGAGGAGGAGGAGGCGTCCGAGAATAAAAACGGCGAGGAAGAGGAAGGATACACGATTGAAGATTATATCGGCGATGACCTCGCCGGATTCAAGAGTCCCGAAGCGCGCCCGACAGCCGGGGAAGAAGATGATTCGGAACGGCCCCTTCCCGCCAGCCCCCCCCTTTCGGAGCGCCTCCTTGCCCAGTTCCGGATGCTGGAAATTGACGAAACCGACAATCTCCTGGCTGAGGAGATCATCGGAAATGTCGATGAGGACGGTTATCTTCGAAGGGACCTCAGTCTGATTGTCCAGGATCTCAATCTGAGTTTTGGATTGGAAATACCGTTGGAAAAGGCTGAAAACGTGCTGGGGAAGGTCCAGCAATTGGATCCGCCCGGGATTGCGGCCCGGGACCTCAAAGAATGCCTTGCAGCACAGATCCGCTGGGGGAAGTACGATCCCACAATCAGGGAACTCGCGCTCAAGATACTGGAAGTTCATTTCGAAGACCTCAAACTCAAGAGGTATGAGACGCTGAGCCAGAACCTGGCGATCGGCATGGAGACCCTGAAGAAGGTTGTGGACCTTATTCAGCATCTCGATCCCAAACCGGGCGAGGGCGAGTTTTCGGCCCAGGAGAATTATGTCACACCCGATTTTATCGTTGAAAAAGAGAATGGAGATTTCCTCATCACGCTCAATGACCGGTCCATTCCGACTCTTCGCCTGAACAGAGCCTACCGCGAGCTCATCACGCCGAAGGGAAAAAAATCGTCCAAGGAAACAAAAGACTTCATCAAGCAGAAGTTCGAATCCGCCAAGTGGTTTATTGCGTCTATTCACCAGCGCCGGGAGACTTTGCTCAAGGTCATGCGTGTGATTGTCGACCGGCAGAGGGAATGGTTTGAAACGGGAGAGAACCTGAAGCCGATGATCTACAAGGATGTTGCCGAGGTCGTGAGCGTGGATATTTCGACCATCAGTCGCGTCGTCAACAGCAAATATGTGCAAACGGAGTTCGGTGTTTTTTCCCTCAAACAGTTTTTTACTTCAGCCATTGAAACGACAAGCGGAGAGGATCTCTCCAACCAGGTAGTCAAACAAAAAGTAAAGAACCTGATTGAAGCTGAAGACCCAAAGAACCCGTTGAACGACGACAAGATTGCAGAGATTCTGCAAAAAGAAGGCATCAAGCTTGCACGGCGGACGGTGGCAAAGTACCGTGAACAGCTCGGTTTGGCCATTGCGCGGATGCGAAAACACATCTAAAACCTGCGGAACGGATATGGAACGTGAACTAGTACATGCCACAACAATCATCGGCCTTCGGCGGGACGGTATTGCCGCCATAGGCGGTGACGGCCAGGTGACGATTGGAGCGACTGTGATGAAACAGCACTCCAACAAGATCCGTAAGCTGTACAACAATTCTGTGCTCGTTGGCTTTGCCGGAGCCGCTGCCGATGCCTTCAGTCTGCTCGACCGATTTGAAGAACAGCTGGAAAAACACCAGGGACAGCTGGTTCGCTCAGCCGTGGAGCTGGCAAAGTTGTGGCGTACGGACAAGTACCTAAGGCAGCTCGAGGCATTGCTTGCCGTGATCGATAAAGATCACTCGTTGGTCATTTCGGGAAACGGGGATGTGATCGAGCCGGATGACGGGATTGTCGCCGTCGGGTCGGGCGGATCTTTTGCGCTGGCGGCGGCACGAATGTTAACGAAGCATACGAAGCTGACTGCCCCCGAAATCGTGCGTGAATCTCTCGAAGCAGCGGCAGAAATCTGCATCTATACCAACAAGAACATTCACATCGAGCAGTTGTGAGACCGGCATGAAACGAGATCCAAAGGCAGCGAATAACTCTCAGGAACTCTTCAAAGAACTGACCCCCCGCCAGATTGTGACGGAACTGGACCGGTATATTATCGGCCAGACGAACGCAAAACGTTCTGTGGCGATCGCTCTTCGGAACCGCTGGCGTCGTCTCCAGGTTGCCGAGGGATTGCGTGAAGAGATCATGCCAAACAATATTATTCTCATTGGCCCAACCGGAGTGGGAAAAACCGAGATCGCGCGCCGCCTTGCAAAACTTGCCCACGCTCCGTTTATCAAGGTCGAAGCATCAAAATTCACGGAAGTCGGCTATGTTGGCCGGGATGTGGAGTCCATGGTTCGCGACCTGACGGAGATCGCCGTGAGCATGGTCAAGGCCGAGAAAACCGCGGAAGTGGAAAGCCGGACCCGGGAGCTTGCGGATGAGCGAATTTTGGATATCCTGGTGCCTCCGGTTCGGCAGCGGCAACCGGCGCAGGTTCCAGAAGAGGCGGACGCGCCGAAAGAGGACGAGGGCGCTGCCCGGCAGCGATTCCGGGAAAAACTCAAGGCGGGAGAATTGGACAATCGGACCATCGAAGTGGACATTCCTGCGCCTCAAATGCCCATGATGCAGGTGATGGGGCCGGTGAGCCTTGAGGAAATGGGCATCAATGTTCAGGAGATGTTCAGCAGCCTCCTCCCGAAGAAAAATAAACTCCGAAAGATGTCCATCCGCGAAGCACGTCTTGTCCTCCGCCAAGAGGAGGCATCCAAGTTAATCGACATGGACAAGGTGATGCAGGAGGCCTTACACCGCGTGGAGAATTCCGGAATCGTGTTTATCGATGAGATCGACAAGATCGCAGGCAGCCGGGGCCAGCAATCGGGGCCTGACGTTTCGCGCGAAGGAGTTCAGCGGGATTTGCTTCCGATCATCGAGGGATCCAACGTTACCACGAAATACGGAATGGTCAAAACCGACCATATTCTGTTTATTGCGTCGGGGGCGTTCCATATCGCAAAACCATCGGACTTGATCCCGGAACTGCAGGGACGGTTCCCAATCCGGGTGGAACTCCAAAGCCTGACCGAGTCCGACTTCGTCAGCATTCTCACGAAACCGCAGAATGCGTTGTTAAAACAGTACGCTGCGTTGCTGGCGCCTGAGGGGATAGCGTTGGAGTTTGACGAGGGTGCTGTGAAAGAAATCGCAAGGACGGCGTTTGAGGTCAACGAGCAAGTCGAGAACATCGGGGCTCGACGACTTCACACCATTCTGACGACCCTTCTGGAGGAAACGCTCTTTGATGCGCCGGATGTCGTTCGGACCGAATCGTTAACAGTCACCCGGGACATGGTGCGGGAGAAGCTACAGTCGATTGTTAAAGACAGGGATTTGAGCAGGTATATCCTCTGATGAAACAAATGGAGAGGTCGGAGGTCAGAAATCAGTTCATAGTTAGATCACGAACGACTCGGGATTCTTAAGCATTCCTCCTATCATCTTACCTACTTCCTCGCACTTAAGTGTCAATCTCTGGTGTTCTGCTGGTTTGAGGTAACCGCAGTCTCTGGCAAAATCGATAAGAACGGTTTCAGAATTCTCAACGTCCTCTGACTTCCGAATTCCGCCCCGGGATAAATCCCGGGTCTGATTTCGCCTCAGATGACGCACAATTCCGCTAAAGCGGAATAAATGGTAAAATACTAATTCATGAGTTCTACAAGGAAGTGCAACACCCCGAGAAAAAAAGTGATAGTCTTGGG
>JBBDYD010000086.1:0-34809 GCA_040901865.1 Bacteroidota bacterium
TCGGTGAATTCCACGTCGTGAAACCCCATCTTTTGGGCTTTCGATCTGCCAATCGTCAGCATTGCGGGGGCAACATCGATCCCCGTAACCCGCCGCGGATGGAGCTGGCGGACGGCCTCGAATGCAAGGTCGCCGGTTCCGGTGGCGACATCCAGTATTTCCAGGGGCTCATGAGGACGAAGGAGAGCAATCGCCTTTTTCCTCCAAAGGACGTCGATGCCCAAACTCAAAAGGTGGTTCAGAAAGTCATAACGTGGCGCAACCCGATTGAAAAGCCCGCGGACATATTCCGGGTCGAACGTGGTCCGGCTCGATGAGTCCTGCCGGGAGCGCGGGGATCGGCCTGAAAACTGAAGGGTGGAAAGCTCTGGTTGTGGCGGCACTGTCCTGATTATTGGCAAGAAACGTGATGGTCCTCGAACGATGGGTGGATAAAAATATACGGATCATTGGAGAGAAATCCAATTGAAAAGTAACCACAAATTGATTTTGACGATCACAAACATTACTTTTCCCGGCGTGGAAAAAATGAAATTACCCGTTCTCCTTTCTTTTGTTTTTCTCCAGTTGTCCTGTGACGGCGGATTGACACTTCCCCCCGACGTTCAGCCGGGCATCGAAGGGACGATTACCGTTTCCGGGCAGTGGCCCCCTGTGGACAGCGTCGAAAGTCTCTTGCTCTTTGCTTCTCAAGTTTTCCCGCTTGATTCTTCCAAAGTCGTCGCGGGTATTATCGATGGCAGGATCTCCATTTATCCTTCCTTAACAGGGTCACTGCCTCGAAACTTCAGCTCTCAGCAATTTAGCATGCCCCTGCCCCCTGGAACCTATTTATATGTCGGATTGCTTCAACGGCATGGAGACATCATTGTAAACGCGGAGAGCTATACCGTCGTGGGAGTCCTGCGTGATGATGTCAATCCTATGAACCCTCGGACAGTAATTGTCCGCGATTTTGAAGTGATTTCGGGACTGACAATCCAGGTCGATTTTTATAACCTTCCGCCTCAACCGTTTTGAAACTGACAGCGCTCATAGTCCTTTTGATGTTCTCGATTGAATGCGTCTCCGCGCAGGAATCCAGAATCATTCGCGGAATCGTGCTCGATACGGATTCACGCGAAGCTCTCGAGGGAGCCAACGTTGTTGTCCGGGGCACTTTCCTGGGAGCTGCGACAGACAGAAACGGGTCATTCAGAATCTCGCGACTTTCGGGCGACCGGTACGCAGTTGTGGTTTCCATGATGGGCTATAAATCTTTTGTGCTCGAGAATATCGAACCAACCCTGCCCGATGCGACGCCGATGGAAATCCTGATGCAATCTGTTCCCATCGAGACTGAGCAGATTATTGTTACAGCCAGCCGACGCGCCCAGGATGCACGCGAGGTTCCCGTGAGTATCGCCGTCATCACAGCAACAACTCTCGCGGCAAGGAATATCATCACGATGGACGATGCCCTCCGCTATGTCCCCGGCGTGAACATGCTTCAGGATCAGGTCAATATTCGCGGATCAAGCGGATACAGCAGGGGGGTGGGAAGTCGAGTTCTCCTGTTGCTCGACGGGCTTCCGTTTCTCACCGGTGACACAGGGGAAATAAACTGGGAAACACTCCCGGTGGGAGAAGTGGAAAGGGTTGAAATAGTGAAAGGAGCCGGATCTGCTTTGTATGGTTCAAGTGCCCTTGGTGGTGTCATCAACGTCTTGACACGGCCGCTCCCGGACAAACCGGTCTTCCGGTTTAGAATGTTTTCCGGGCTCTATGACAACCCCCCGTACGACGAGTGGCGCTGGTCGGATAAACCGAGATTCAAAAGCGGTGTGGTTGCAGGGTATGCTGACAGAATCGGATCGCTTCAATATCTCTTCAGCGTCGGGCGGACGGTGGACGAGAGTTACAAGGAAAATGACGTGTATCATCGTTGGAGCGTGTTCACGAAGGCGCAGTATGACTTTTCAGAAGAATCGCGGCTCTCCCTGGTGTTCAACATGCTGCGGCGAACGCATGGAAATTTTTTCTGGTGGAAGAGCCTCAGGGAGCCCACGGTTCCTGCTGATATTCAGCGCAATGGTTCTGTGGAAAGCACCCGGGGAAATCTCAGCGTTGGGTTTCGCCAAACATTAAACGAGCGACTGTTTTATGTTGTGAAGGGGATGTACTTCGGCAATTTCTGGAAAGACGACAGCGCAGGGCATGTGAACAACGTTTCGGCATCCCACATTTTCCAGGGAGACGCACAGGTCACCTATGCCGTTTCTGAGGGAAACATCCTCACTGTTGGCATTGCGGGAAATGCAGACCAGGTCCGATCGAATTTATTCGGGAATCATAGGGGTTTTGGATTTGCAGCTTATATCCAGGAAGAAGTTCGCCTGACGACGGATTTTCGCGCGACTGCAGGGATTCGATATGATGTTCAAAAGGCCTCAGTGCTACCTTTGGAAGCACGGCTCAGTCCGAAGCTTGGTCTGACGCTTGCGATCTCGGAGGCAACCACACTGCGCGGGTCCCTTGGCACCGGATTCCGATATCCCTCCATCGGGGAATTGTTTATCTCCAGCTCGACCAATGTCAGCCAGCTGATCATTCTGCCGAACGTGAATCTCCGGCCGGAAACAAGTGTCACGGCGGAGCTGGGAGTGTCAACGCGGGTTACCGGCTTCCTTGAGCTTGATGGTGCTGTGTTCTGGAATGAATTCAGGGATCTCATTGAGCCATCCGTGAAGATCAAAAGCATTCGTCTGGCTCCAGACACCGTTGAAACCGACAGGGCCGTGGTGGAATTTGGCAATGTGACAAAGGCACGAATCCAGGGCGCTGAGGTCGGGTTGAAGATTTCCTGGTGGGAAAAAATACTGACGTCAGATATCGGGTATACGGTTCTGTGGCCGGAAGATGTGGGTGAGGGAGCCATCCTTAAATTCCGGCCGCGGCATATTCTGCAATTGTCTGCATTATTGGCGATGGGGGATTTACGATGCTCCGCGGATTACAGGTTCATTAGCAGAATCGACCGCATCGACGATCAGTTGGTCAATCTGGCGCCGATTGTTCACGGCCAATACCGCGTTCCAATCCATGTTGTTGACTTTCACGGTTCGATTGCGCTGTCGGCATGGGGAATGCCGCTGCAGATCGGCCTCAATGTGAACAACGCCCTGAACTATCAATACGTTGAATTGGTGGGGAACCTTGGGCCGCCCAGAATGTTCTCTGTTAGTATCGAGGGGATTTTCTGAATCCGTCGCACTGACCCGTTCTTGAATCCCAGAGAACATTGGTGTATTTTGGGCGTACGGTTCTTCCATGTACATTGACTCCCACGCCCATTTATTCTTCGACAATTACGGCTCCGATCTGGAAGCAGTGCTCGACCGGTCGGTCCGTAGCGGAATTCAGGCAATTGTCGTCCCCGGAACGAACCTGAAGACGAGCCGCGAAGCGGTGGATCTGGCCCATCGGTTTCCCTTTCTCCATGCCTGCGTTGGTATTCATCCGCATGCGGCCTCAGCCGTCACAGACGAGGACCTATCGGCAATAGATGCACTTTCCGCTTCTCAGGGCATTGTTGCTATCGGGGAAATCGGTCTCGATTATCATTACGACTTCTCCCCGAGGGAACGGCAACATGAAATATTTCACAATCAGATTTCCCTTGCCGCAAAGCGAAACCTTCCGATTGTCGTTCATACAAGGGAATCGATGACCGATGCAATTGAAATGGTAACAAACGGTGTTCGGGAATTTCCGCTGTGGACTCCGGGAATTGCCGGCAATCCATCACGCGGCGTGTTTCATTGTTTTACCGGAACTGCCGAAGAGGCCCAAACGCTGTTTTCGCTTGGATTCTACGTCTCGTTTCCCGGAATCGTCACTTTTAAGAATTCTCCCGTGCATGATACACTTCGTGCAATTGGAAGCGGGCGCATCCTGCTTGAAACCGATTCTCCTTACCTGACTCCTGTCCCACACCGCGGGAAACGCAACGAGCCGTCCTACATTCCGTTGATAGCAAAATCCGTTGCCGACGTACTGCAGTCAAGCACGGATGATATTGCCAGGATGACGACTGGAAATGCGATGAACCTTTTCTCCATCACAACACATGTCCGAGCAACCCAGCATATTTGATATTCTCGGTCCCATTATGATCGGCCCCTCCAGTTCTCACACCGCTGGGGCCAGTCGTATCGGTTACATCGCACGCCAGCTTCTTAACGAAAAACCCGTGCGGGCTGTTATCACTCTCTATAACTCTTTTGCCAAGACGCACAAAGGGCACGGGACCGATCGAGCCATTGTTGGCGGTATTCTTGGGTTCGGACCGGACGACACGCGAATCCGCAAGTCATTTGAACTCGCTAAGGAAGCGGGCCTGGAATGGGAATTCAAGTTTGTTGGGGATTCGTCGCGGTTTCATTCAAACACGGCTCGGGTACACCTCACTGGGAGCGAAGGCGAAACGGTGGAAGTGACGGGTGCCTCGCTCGGCGGCGGGCGTATCAGGATTCAGGAAATTGAGGGTTTCCGTGTCGACTTCAACGCCCAGACGCATACGTTGGTCATCATCGCAGATGACATTCCCGGGAGCATCAAGAACATCAGCGAGGCCATCGCCGAGCGCGGATGTAACATTGCCAACATGTATGTATCAAGAAATGAGAAATTGGCTAACATGGTCATCGAAATGGATCAGCCGATCGACAAAGAAACCGTCCGAAGAATCGAATCGTTTTCCTGGGTGAAATTCGTCAGACGGGTGGAGCCGATGGTGGATGGCTCTTCAAGGTATGACAAATGAGGAGGGTTGATGGAGTTTAACTACCTGAGTGATATTGTCGAGTTTTGCCGGAAGGAGAAGAAAACCATGGCTCAGGCTATGGTGGAGTATGAGATGCGGAACAAAGGGTTGTCCCGGAATCAGGTCTACGACAATCTAAAGCGCATCCTCCTCGTCATGGAAGAATCTGTTGACCAGGGAATGACACAGGACGTTATTACTCCAAGCGGAATGCTGAACAACTGGGCGAAAACCATTGCGCGTTGCCCCGTGGAGACTCTCGGTTCCGCCCTGAAGATGGCCACGGCTCGTGCGATCGCTGTCGGTGAGGTGAATGCTTGTATGGGAAAGATCGCCGCGGCGCCGACGGCAGGATCCGCCGGTATCGTTCCGGCAGTCCTGGTCACCATGATGGAAGAACATGGGATCTCCCGCACCGACATCCTCGAAGCGCTGCTGGTCACTTCGGCTGTCGGTTTGATTTTCGCAAAGAACTCATCGTTCGCCGGCTCTGAAGCCGGATGCATGGGTGAAACGGGCAGCGCCGCCGCGATGGGAGCCGCAGCTATAACGTTTCTGCTGGGTGGTTCGGAAGATCAAATCCTGGAAGCTGTGGGGTTTGCCCTCAAGGCTTCCATGGGGCTCGTTTGCGATCCGGTGGGTGGACTCGTCGAGGAGCCATGCACAACGAGAAATGCTGTTGGGGTTGCCAACGCGTTTGTCTCTTCCCAAATGGCGCTTGCAGGTATCCGGAGTTTGATTCCGGCTGATGAAGTTATTGCGGCAACGAAAGAAGTGGGTGATCTCATGTCTCCGAGGCTCAAGGAGTCCGGTCAGGGTGGATTGGCAAATACGAAAACAGGCAGGGAAATTCAAAAGAGAGTGTTTGAGAACATCAGGCAAAAAGGATAACACAAACGGAATGTTCAACAGAGTTCCACTATCTGCACGGAATCTCCTGCTCGCCTTGTTGATCGCCGGTACAAGCGTTCAGGCACAGAAGCTGACAAAGGACGAGCAGGAGATACTATGGCATCAGGATCAGCGGTCCCTGGGCGACAGTGTTCTTGTGAGGCTCCTGAAACACAAGGAAGCTCGTCTTCGCGCTCGTACAGTCCTCGCACTGGCAAATATCCAGGATACCAGTACCATCCCTTTGCTCCTGCCGCTTCTTTCCGATCGTTCAAGTGCTGTCCGCTCGGCCACCGCGTTTGCTCTGGGTCAGATCGGCTCGCCGGCGAGTGAGAGGATGCTTGCGGAACGGTTGCGCATGGAAACGAACGCGAAAGTCATCGTCCGGATTCTCGAAGCTCTGGGGAAAAGCGGCAGCGTGAATGCGTACGATGACGTCGTTGCCCTCGGCCTTCCAAAGAAACTGAGTTATCTGAAGGCCGACCAGGCTCTCAGCGTTGGAAGATTCGCGCTCCGGTCCATCAAATCCGAACGCGGCGTATGGTTTTGCTTTGACGTATTAGAGGAAGCGGATTCTCGCCCGCGATGGATGGCCCTTTATGCGCTTTGGCGCATTGCGCCCCATGGCGCCATCGACGTGGAAATCGCCAAACGGAAAGACCAACTTGCAATATTGGCATCGGATCGCAACGCGGATATCCGCATGAATCTTGCGACACTGACAGGCAAGATCCGAACGGATGAATCGTTTGGGGTGCTTACGAAAATTCTGCAGAACGAATCCCGAAAAGGAAGGGGAGATTGGCGCGTGCAGGTCAATGTGGCCAGAGCCCTTGCCTTGCATGCGTCCCGCGAGGAATCAGCGCTTGATGGACTTCTGGGGCTTTTGAACGTCGCAAACGACCACGTGCAAATGGCCGGCCTGACGTCGCTCGCCTCCGTTTCGAAAGAGACCGTGAGGAAATACGGCAAGAGAGAGCAGCTGAAAAAGAAACTGGTCCAAATGGCGTCGGCGTCGAAAACGAGACCCCAGTCGATCCGGGGAGAGGCCTTTGTCACGCTGGCGAGACATTTCCCCGCGGATTTTCCCTTTACCAGCCTCCTGAGAGATTCTTCGGCATCCAACCTCATTCGATCAAAAGCAATAGAGGCCGTCTGCCAGATCTCATCAGGGGAAAATCTTCAAATGGTGCTCGAACGGCTCGATGACGATTCTGTGAGAGTTGCCATGGGCGCATGGGATTTCATACGACAATTCTTCACTCCGCAAAGTTTCAGGACATTGCGAAGGGACACGGCTGTGACGAATACTCTTGCGGCAACGCTCTTTCGCAAAGTGAAGGTGTCGTTACTTCGGGAGGACATGGCGATCACCAATCTTGTTGCAACAGCTCTTGGCGATTCCTCTCTACACGCTATCCTTCAGGCGGAGGGGTATGACGAACGCGCGTTGGAAGAGCTGATGCTGGCGTACGGAAAGCTCTCATCACCGAATGAAGTCGAAACGATGCAGGCGGTTCTGGAAACGCTGGGGAAAATCGGAGACCAACGGACAATCCCCCTCCTCGAGCGGGCCCTTGTGGATCCGGACCGCACCGTGGGCCTTGCCGCCGCTTCCGCATTGAGGAAGATTACCGGTAACGATTTGACGAGTCAGGTCGTTGCATCGACGCGTTCGTTGCATACCGATTACGATTGGAAGGCCTTCGATGCGATTCCGTCAAAACTCCGGGTCGAAGTTAAAACGAACAAAGGAACAATCGTTCTCTCTTTACAAAAGGAACACGCTCCGTTTACGGTATTGAGTTTTTATAGACTCGTCCGGAAAAAATTCTACGATGGCTTGACTTTTCATCGTGTTGTTCCGAACTTTGTCATTCAGGGGGGGGATCCTCGCGGTGATGGATGGGGGGGACCCAACTATGCTCTTCGTACGGAAGCTTCATTGATTGGCTATGAGCGGGGAACGGTCGGTGTTGCCAGCGCAGGAAAAGATACGGAGGGCTGCCAGTTCTTCGTCACTCACTCACCTCAACCCCACCTCGATGGGCGCTACACGATCTTTGCCACCACGGTCTCCGGCCTTGATGTCGTTGACCGGATCCAAGTGGGAGACAGAATCGTGAGTATCCGGATAAAGCAATAGTGTCGCTTCCATTAAATACTATTGTGCTTTCGAACATGAGCTTTCATATGGAAGCGAACACCAGTGCCTTTTTGAAAGGCTCGGATTCGAAACACAAGTTTTTGAAAGTGGCACTGGCTACCGAAGGCTGAATTCCTGATAGGTTATCTGGTGGTTCGGATCGGCGTCGGAAAGTCGACGGTACACGGATCGGTCGGGATACCGGAGAAACGATTCCGCAATTTCCTGGTATTTCGTATCGAAGAATGTTTTCACGAGAATGCTTCGCGGGTTCTGCTTCTGTCGAACATCCGCAATGACCTGGACGGCGGCAAGCATGGCATTCAGGCCTTTAACTGGATCGGTGGAAAGGAGATCAATCCCGTCAAAATGGTACTTGTGAAAGGCAATCCGGAACTGCTGATACATCATGTTGGTTAACTCATCAACCATGGAGAATCTAGTGTAGTTCACGGACTGTGCCTGCCAGTCCTGGGCAAACGGTGTGCCCGCTGCCTGATTGCAAATATTCAGGGCTTTTTGAAAATACGGGGTTCCTGAACCGTCCATATAGGTTTCCAGGTCAAATCCGACGATGAGATAGGCGTAAAAATCCAGAAAGTCCGCCAGGGGGTCAAATTGAAAATCGTCATGGTAGAGGGGCCTGTTGGGGGAAAATTCGAATTCCCACCGCTCATCCAGCAACCTCAAAATAATGGTCTCCCGCTCGGTTTTATCCTCTCCATGGTAGATTGGCCGTGCGCTGCCGATAAAGACCTGGGCGGTGTATCGATTGTCAGATCCCGCATTGAGGAAAAAGATATTCATCGTACATTGAATCCGCTCTCCTCCAAGGTCCTCGTTAGTCCATCGGTACGTGTTAAGATACTCCTCTACAAGCTGCTCAAAATCCCTGAGGTAGTCGCGCGATGCGGAAGGGATTTGCTCGACATTGATTGTCACGTCGCAGTTGAGCTCCTGAGAGAATGCGGGGATGTTTCCGAGGAGTATGATGCAAAACAGTGTGGCGGTGAATTTTGTCATGATGTGGGCTTGTTTTGATGCAATATAGGTAAAATACCAAGTGCCATCAAGGGGGGCTTTGATGAATCCAACCTCATCTGCGATTGTTCGCTTTCTTTTTCTCCTTTCATTTCCGCAGGGCACGGCTGCTTCCATGGACGAACCATGGAGTGCACGCCATCGGGCACTCTCCGGTGCACGATGTGCGGTGTATGCCGATCCGGCTTCTGTCGCCGTCAACCCATCTGGAATCGCCTCCCTGGAGTCAATCGCCGCGACAATTTCATACATTCCGGGTGTTGTTGGACTGCCCGAATTGAAAACACATTCCATCACATGTGGAGTTCCAACATCGTTTGGCGGAATCGGGATTGGAGCGCGGAGATTTGGTTTCGACCTGTACAGGGAAACGTCCCTCCTCGTAGGGGGTGGGGTCAAAGTTGATGACGAAATGGCTGTCGGTGTTTGCTCGGAATTCCGCAGATACGAAATTAAGGGGTACGGTGCACAGACAATTGTCCTTTTGAATTGTGGCGCTGTCAAAAGACTCCATGAGGCATTGGCGGTTTCAGGCACCATCCACAATGCACTCAATGCCACGCTGGGTAAAAAGCGGGAACGAATCCCGCGAACGATTTCGCTGGGAGTTCTTGTCACATTGGGCTCTGAGTTCCTGGGTGTCTGTGAAATCGAAAAGAGCACTCGGGATCCGGCGTTTTTGAAAGCGGCAATCGAGTTTCGCCCATTGCCACCGGTTGCGCTCAGGGCAGGATTTTCCACCGATCCGATGGTGTGGAATTTCGGCTGTTCCGTCTCGGCCGGGTTCCTCTCGTTTGGGTACGGTGGAACCAATTATGGCGTTCTTGGGTGGACGCACCAACTGGATGTGGACTTCCGGTGGCAGGAATGAAAACATTCGCGTTTGTCGTCATGGTGTTCTCGTGGGCTTCCGGGCAGGAACAGGTTACTTCTGATTCTCTTGATGGCTTCCAGGAAGCCGTGGAGACGCTCTTCGAAGGGGAAGATCCCGGTGAAGAAGAAACCGGAGCAACCGACCGGTTGATTTATTTGAACGAACATCCGATTGATTTGAACTCGGCCGACTTCAAGGAGCTTCAACAAATTCCCGGCATTTCCCCCTTGACGGCCTATCGCATTTTCTCAGCTCGCAGCGTAAAGAAATTCTCCAATGTCGGCGAACTCCTTTCCGTCGATGGATTTGATGAAGCGCTCTTTCGCCGAATCATTCCGTTTGTCACAGTCCCGTCACGACTCTCTGTACTGCCGTTAGTATTTCAAGTACGCTCCAGGATACAAAGCGATCTCCACAATCGGCGAGGATACCGGAACGGAGACTATGCCGGCGGAAAAGAGAAGCTGTACTCACGGGTCTCCTTTACCGCACCGCTTTCCGAAACCATCGGGTTGCAAGGGAACTTGACTTCTGAAAAGGATCCCGGGGAAATGTTGAACGATGTTTTTCTTAGCGGCTATCTCTCTGCGAGATTTCGAACGTTCAGTGTTACTGCGGGAGATTTTGTCGTTTCTTCAGGGAATGATCACGTGTTTGCACGCGGAGCCCGGCTTGGTCGCAGGAAAGGGGGCGGAACAACGCCGGCGATATCGGGATATCACTCCACGGACGAGCAACGATTCTTTCGCGGTGCTGCAATCGCCGTTGACATACTCGGAATGTCGTTGGGAGCGTTTTACTCGAACAAAGCTGTCCATGGAGCATTTCAAAACGACGGATCGTTGAGTTCTTATCCCTCCGGATTGTTTCGAACTATGGCGGAACAGTCCAAAAAGAACGTAACCCGCGAGCGTGTCGTCGGAGGTTATGTGTCGGTGGCATACCTTTCAGGGTTGTCGGTTGGTCTAACAGGATATGATGCCAGGTTTCTTGCAGGGCGACCGCCGTTGCAGTCGATTGGCCTTGATGTTGGTTGGAAGGGGCGCAGGGGTTGGTTCTCCGCCGGCGCTACCAGAGAGAAAACTGGCGGCCGTTCCCTCTTTGGCTCTGGTGAGATTGAACCGCTGGATGGATGGAGTTTCTTTGTCGCCAATGAAACCTTCACGGGCGGATTCTCCAGTCCCTATGCGCTGACAAGAACTCCAGTCCGGGAATCCATATCAGTGGCGGGTCTCCAGGTTCGATTGCATCGAGGGAGCAGGGTCAGCGCTTCAGCGTATGCGAAGAATTTTCCTGAAGGGAAGCAGGGGGGCATATTTTCCGAATATGAGCACGGTGCGTCGCTTGAGAGTGTGTTTTCGGTTTCTCCAGACTTTCAGATTGATCTTCGTTTTGTAACGAGGAGGTCCCCCGACCGGATTGAATCGCTCGATTCCCTTGGTCGGGCGAAATCCCTGCATGCGACTCAGGAAGTGAGAAAATTCAGAATAAGCGTCGCGGCCGGCCGGAGGACGGCGACGACGTGGATCTCGAGGATCGAACTGATAAAAGCCAATGCACCGGATGAAGCCGAAAGGTCGGGAATTATGATGTCTCAGGAGCTGCGATACGTGCCGGCAAAGAATCTTCGGATCCAGGCAAAGGTGACACTCTTTGCAATTGATGCCTACGACGCAAGAGCGTTCTCATTTGAACCGGCTGTCCCAGGAGTTGTTGTGAACCGCATGTTGCTTGGCGAGGGAACCAACTCTGTGCTGAATGTCCTTTATCGCGTCCTGTCTGGCATTGAAATCTCGGGATCATTTTCCACAGAAGTGAAGGACGGGCAGCAGGTCATCGGGTCGGGCCTCGATGAAATTCATGGAGATACCTATAACCGCTTTACGCTGCAGATTGACGTTCGGCTGTGAAATTGCAGATGGACTCGATATTCCGTATTTTAGATATCATGCCTGATCCAAAGGGAAAAACAATTGTCGTAGGGATGAGCGGTGGAGTGGATTCCTCCGTTGCCGCCGCATTGCTCCTGGAACAGGGCCACAAGGTTATCGGCGTAACGATGAAGACTTATGAGTTCGACGAGGGAGACAGGGCGTTTGCCAATGAAGCAAGCTGCTGCGGGCTCGGGGCCGTGCATGATGCCCGGATGGTTGCCGCATCGCTCGGGATCCCCCATTTCGTCGTGGATTTTCGATCAGAGTTTGAGCATGCAGTGATCAACAATTTTGTCGATGAATATCTTAAAGGTCGGACTCCGAATCCTTGCGTGAATTGTAACAGGGAAATCAAATGGGGCCAACTTCTTCGCAAGTCACAGGCCCTTGGGGCGGACTTTATCGCAACAGGGCACTATGCAAGAGTTGAATTCGACCAGCTGACAGGAAGATATGCAGTTCATCAGGGAAGATATCTTCAAAAGGATCAGTCCTACGCGTTGTGGGGACTTTCGCAGGAAGCGTTGTCCAAGACCCATTTTCCGCTTGGGAACCTGACAAAGCCGGACGTACGGGCCCTTGCGGTAACACTCGGCTTACGGACAGCGGAGAAGGAGGAGAGTTTTGAGATTTGTTTCGTTCCGGATGATCGGTACGATCGATTTCTCAAAGAGCGAGTTGCCGGATTGGAGAAGGAACTTGCCGGCGGAGATCTTGTCTCGAATGGGATGGTTGTTGGCAAGCACCATGGGTATCCTTTTTACACGATTGGGCAGCGGAAGGGGATTGGGGCACATGGGAAGAAGATGTATGTAACCGGGATCAGCCAGGAATCAAACACGGTGATGATCGGACCGGACTCCGACCTCTTCCATACGTCATTGAAAGCGACGGGCGTGAACTGGATGGGGAGAACCACGCCGGATGCCCCGCTTCACGTGACCGCGAAGGTTCGCTACAAGGATGACGCAACATCCGCAACAGTCGTCCCCGGGGAGGATGGCAGTGTTGCCGTCGTGTTTGACCACCCGAAGCGGGCGATTACTCCAGGCCAATCTGTGGTGTGGTACGAGGGGGACATGCTTTCAGGGGGCGGATTCATTGAGAAAATCCTGCAGTAAACCGAATACATGAACTCAGTGCCGCGAGCTCAATCTTCCACGGGATTGGGCTCTTTTTGTTTTGCGAAAGAGGAAACTTTCCCCACCGATATTCGTTTGCTATGCAGAAAGTCGTGAACCATAGGGACCTGGACGATCGTTCGCTTGCAAGCGCCTTTCGAAACGGCGATGAGATGGCCTTTGAGGAACTTGTCCGAAGGTACCATCGCCAGGTTGCAAATATCATTTACCTGACACTGGGAAGCAGGAAAGATGTCGAGGACCTTGCCCAGGATGTTTTTGTTCGGGTGCACGGATCGCTGAGAAGAGTAAGTGTTGAAACAACGCTCTTCTCATGGATCTACCGCATTGCAGTCAACATCGCCATTGATGAGGTTCGGAGACGGAAAATCCGCAAAATTGTCTCGATGGATTTCCTTGCGGAGCCCGGGGGCACACAATACGAACCCCGGGATCCTGGTCGGGCATCTGACAGGGTTCTTGCCGGAGAAAAACGGGAGCAAATACTTGCGGCTCTTCAGAGACTCTCGCCCGCACACCGAGCCGCCTTGGTTCTTCGGGAGTATGAAGACCTCTCCTACGCGGAGATTGCCGAAACACTTGGCATTTCGGAACAGGCTGTGAAGTCCAGGATTTTTCGCGCACGAGAGGAAATGAAAAGGCTCTTGAAGGACTATTTCAGGGAGAGAACATGACACATCGTACGGTTCGACGGCTGGTATCCGAGCGCATGGATGGGGAAGGTGATCATTCAATGGACCATCTCATTCGTGAGCATCTGGAGTGTTGTGCCGAGTGCAAGGCGTATGAGGCGGAAATCACGGCCTTGCGGTCCGAGCTCCGCTCTGTTGAGTCGGTCGAGCCGGGCCCGTTGTTTATCACCGCTGTTTTGCGAAAGACCCGAATTGCGCAAGAGGAATATATACTCTGGTCTCCTGTGGAACTGGTTGCCCGGCGCTTTGTAACCGGGCTGGCAGCAGCCGTTCTTCTCTTTGTCAGTCTTGCGATGATCACCCAGCCGGAAGAGCCTGTCGTCATCGAGCCTTACCTGTCCGGAGAGCAAAGCGATTCGACTTCCGCATCGCTCCTCGCACGAGAGGTGATTTCGAAAGACGATCTTCTTCTCGCGGCAGCGTCGCGTCGGTAAAGGAACGAAACTCTATGCAAGCAAAATCAAGAACACTGGTGCTCCTCGTCGTAAGCTTCCTTCTCGGTGGAATTGCGGGGGTGTTTGTCGACAGGACATGGCTTGGTCACTCGGGACCTCGGAGAGCATCACAGGGTACTGTTTCAAAGGAATTCACAGAAAAACTCAAGCTCCGAGCTGAGCAGACTGTTGCGGTGGATTCAATCCTTGAGGCACACAAAGAGAAATTTGGTTCCGTCCGAAAGGGGTACTCGGAAACAATGAAACTCCAACGGGATACCCTTCGTCGGGAAATCCGCAAGCTCCTGAATCCGGAGCAGAACGGTTTGTATGACCAGTACATCAAGGAAATGGAAGAGCGTGAAACACGCTACCGAAAAGAAAATCGTTAAAGAGGATTATCGATGAAGCGAAAAATTATTTTTGCGGCACTCGCCGCACTCATTGTTCTGAGCGGCGGATACTACCTGATACGCAATGACGACAATGAAGTAGTTGAGGAAACAAAGGGCCAGGTTACGCGCGTGGCGAAGGTTGTCCGCGGGAATCTCGAACTTATGGTGTCGGCAAACGGGGTCGTTCAGCCGATCAACCGTGTTGAAATCAAGTCGAAAGCGAGCGGTCAGATTGAGCAACTGCATTTTGAAGAGGGCCAGACTGTGCAAAAGGGGTACCTCCTCATTGCCCTCGATCAGACGACCGCAAAGAACGACCACGAGCAGGCCAAGGCAGATTTGGCGGTGGCGGAATCAAACCTCAGGCAACAGCAAAATAACTACGAGCGCTCGGTCGAACTCTTTGAAAAGAAGCTGATCTCTGAACAGGAACGCGACCAGTCCAGCGTCGAAAAAGTCCGCGCGGAGGCACAGTTGGTCAAAGCCCGGGCGACACTCTCTTCGGCTGATGAACGTTTACGGGACACGAGAGTCATGTCAGCCATCACGGGCGTGATTCTCAGCCGGAGTGTTTCTCTTGGCCAAATCATATCATCCGGCACGTCAAACGTGAGCGGTGGAACAACCCTCGCAACAATTGCCGACATGGATGAAGTGTACATTGAAACAAATGTGGATGAAGTGGATATTGGCAAAGTGCTGGTTGGCCAGTCAGCGCGGGTGGTGGCGGATGCTTATCCCGAGGATGCGTTTACAGGGGAAGTTATTCGCATTGCTCCGCTGGGAAAAACGCTTCAGAACGTGACAACATTCAACGTCATTGTCCTTGTGCGAAATCTGGGTGGTAAGCTCAAAGCGGGAATGAGCACCTCCGTGGATATCGAAATCTTCAAACGCCGCGAGGTCTTGCTGGTCCCGACGGAAGCCCTGAAGGACCCCAGGAGCGAACAGGGGAGGATACTGGTTGCGTCACTCCCGCAATCTGAAGTGCCGGCAGGCGGCGACTCCGCGAAGGTTGAAGCAACAAAGGCAGAACTACCTTCAGACCCTGAAGAACTGCGAAAGCGGTTAATGAGTGCGTCACCGGACGAGCAGCAACAACTTCGCGAGCAAATGAGGGAACGGGTTCAAAAAATGTCCCAAGAGGAACGGCAGAAGTACTTTGCGCAAATGAGAGCCCAGGGTGGCGGAATGTTTCGGCGCGAAGGCGACGGCGGAAGACGACCAGCCCAGGTTCGGCAGGAGGAGGCCGTGCGGGAACGGGTTGTGGAGGTCCGAAGTGGCGACGGGTTTGTTTCGCGAATGATCAAAGTAGGGGCCAACAACTATGATTTCGCGGAAGTTCTCGAAGGGTTGAAAGAAGGCGATGAAATTCGCATCACGACGATTTCAAGAGCCAAGCTGGCCAGCGAGCAGTTCACGGAGAGGATGAGGAGCATGCAGGGCGTGGGGGGCATCGGGTCGGCGGGTGGGGGCGGACGACGCTAAGATGAATATTTCAGAAAGTTTTCTCACTGCTCTCAGCGCCCTGTTCGCCAATAAGATGCGGGCCCTCCTGACCATGCTTGGCATCATCATTGGTGTGGCAGCGGTAATCACCATGATTGCAATCGGCGAAGGAGCTCAGAAGGCCGTGACAGAACGAATTCAAGCCCTTGGCTCGAATCTCCTGTTTATTAGCCCCGGAGCTCAGCGTGGAGGCGGTGTAACCGTTATTCAATCGGGAACGAGCGTTCGGCTGAGAAATGCCGACGCGGAAGTGATTGGCGAGAAGGTCATAGCTGTCGAGGCGGTTGTTCCGGAATTCTCAAGAAACGCCCAGGTTAAATATCAGAATAGAAATTGGAATACCCGGATCGTGGGAACGGTTCCAGAATACGAATATGTTCGGAACTTTTCCGCCGAGGAAGGGCGTTATTTTACACATTCGGAGGAACGGGCGTACGGCAAAGTCTGTGTTATCGGAAGAATTATCGCCGATAACCTGTTTGGGACAATCGACCCAATCGGAAAGTCCATCCGAATCGCAGGACAGACGTTTGAGGTCATTGGCATCCTTGAGTCCAAAGGGCAAAGCGGATTCCAGAATCCCGACGACCAGATTATCGTTCCGCTCTCGACCGCCCAACGGCGGATCTTCGGCGTGGATTATCTTGGTCAGATTACCGCCAAGGTGGCGGATGACAACCGGATGGACGAGGCTTTTTACGAAATCGAAAGAGTACTTCGCCGGGAACATAAACTCCGCGAGGAACAAGACAACGATTTCAGCATTCGAAACCAGGCTGATATCATCACGACATTCCAGGAGACACAGCAGACTTTTACCTTTCTCCTGGCAGGAATCGCCGCAGTCTCATTGCTCGTGGGGGGAATCGGTATCATGAATATCATGATCGTATCCGTAACGGAACGCACGAAGGAGATCGGGATCCGAAAGGCCATTGGGGCGAGGAAGAAGGATGTTTTACTCCAATTCCTTATCGAATCAGTTGTCATGAGCATTGTCGGAGGGCTGATGGGTATTGCGATTGGAGTTGGTGGATCGCTCGTTTTGTCGTCCTATGGGAATCTCCCTTCTTCGATTTCGCTTCAGGCCATTGTGATGAGTTTTGTTTTTGCTGCCATTGTCGGTATTTTCTTTGGACTCTACCCCGCGTGGAAAGCCGCGGAATCCAATGTCATTGATGCCCTTCGCTATGAATAACTTGATGAAACTTATTTTTACCCTCTACGCTCCCGCGATGTTCCTCTTCCTTGCAGGCTGCGGCAATGCTCCGACCCCCGATCAGTCCCAGCGAAAGCCCATGGTTTTCGTTGAGGTCGAGACGGCACGGCAGGCCCCGATAACTTCGACCGTCACGGCAACGGGGACGATCACGGCAAAGGAAGAGGTCAAGATCATTGCGCAGGCAGAAGGAAAGATCACACGCCTGGCCGTGGAAGAAGGGGACAAGGTCGCAAAAGGGCAGACGTTGGTAACCCTGGATGCGCGGATTCTTGAGGCGCAGACAAAAGAAGCGGAAGCGAATGTCGAAGATGCGCTCGCGGGCTACAACAGGCTTGAACGGCTCAGGAAATCCGGCCTGGTATCGGAACAGGAATTCGAGCAGGCCCGGACTCGCCACAACGTTCTGAAGGCACGACTGGAATATCAACGAGCTCTTCTGAATTACACCACTATCAAGTCCCCGATTTCCGGAGTGGTCACGTTTCGCGGAGTCAGAGAAGGCGACGTTGCCGTTCCCCGAGCTCACCTGTTGACCGTGAGCGATCCGCAGAACCTTGTCATGGAGATCAATGTTTCCGAAATTGACGTACCGAGTATCACTGTAGGAGATCCGGTCTTAGTGCGGGTTGATGCCTACCCGAATGATGTGTTCCCAGGGAAGGTTCGGAGGGTGTTTCCGCTGAGCGATCCCATCACGCGGCTTGTCAAGATCGAGATCGAACTCACAGCGAGAGACAACCGGCTTTTCCCCGGGTTGTTTGCAAGAGCTGAATTGACCACCTCGCGCAAAGAGAACGCAACGGTTGTAAGCAATGACGCGATTTTGGTGTCATCAACCGGCATTGCTTCGGCTTTCGTCGTTGTTGATTCCCTCTTGGAACGGCGCGAACTGACGTTGGGAATTCGCGAGGCTTCGGCTTCGGAGGTGGTTTCGGGGGTGATGCCGGGCGAGAAAGTGGTGGTGAGTGGATTGAATCAGCTGAACCCGGGGATGATTGTCCGAATCACACGTGAACGAGGAAAGGAAGGCTCATGAGAGGAAAGATGCCGGCAGGTCCCGTCAACGACAAACGCACACTTTCCGATTGGGCCATCAAGCACCCGATAGGTGTCATGATGCTCGTTTCGGTTGTTATCGTCCTCGGCGGTTATTTCCTCTCGACGTTGAAAGTAGACCTGCTTCCTAAGTTGATCTACCCGCAGATCAGAGTGTTTGTATCGAACCGCGGTGTTGATCCGCTCGTTATGGAAGAAACTGTAACTCGAGTGCTGGAGTCGAGACTCGCAACAACGGAAGATGCAACAAAGGTGGAATCGTCAAGCACGGAAGGCCGTGCGAATGTGACATTATCGTTTGATTATGGCAAAGACATCGACCTGGCTCTTCGCGATGCCAGCACAAAGCTTGACCAGGCCCGATCCGGTTTGCCCCGGGAGATTGATCCTCCCGTCATTTTCAAGTCTGACCCGTCCCAGATTCCCATCTTTGAAATTGCGGTGTCTTCCGCGGGGCTGGATCTTGTGCGATTGCGACGGTGGTGCCAGGAAGAACTCACGAACTACTTTCTCACCGTCCCAGGAGTGGCATCCGTAGATGTCGCCGGGGGCCTTGAAAGAGAGATTCAGGTTATCATCGACCAGAAACGCCTGCAGGGATATGGGCTCGCCATTACGGAAGTCCTTAGTTCAATCCGGGACGCCAATGTTGACCAGACGGGGGGGAGGATATCCGCCGGGCGAAGGGAATACCTGAGTAGAACTGAAGGCAAATTTGCGTCCGTGGCCGAACTCCGCGAAGTGCCGATGCGCGTTCGCGGAAGTTCCGGTCAGCAACGGATCAAGATGAGCGACATCGCAAGGGTCGAGGACAGCCATCGCGAACAACGAGTGTTCGCACGCCTCGACGATGTTCCAAGCGTCAAAGTCAGCATTCAAAAGCAGCCCAACGCCAATACGGTCGATGTCAACAATGGGTTGAAGGCAAAGCTGGCGTTTATGAGCGAAGCGGGGATTATCCCCGCGGGCCTTGAAATTGAAGTTATCAACGATCAGTCGTACTACATTGAAAATTCTCTTTCGAGTGTGACCGATGCGGCGCTGTTGGGCGGGCTTCTTGCGATGGTGGTGGTGGGGTTTTTCCTTGGAAGCTGGCGCAGGACCATCATCATCGCTACGTCGATCCCCATCGCCATCCTGGGCACCTTCGTCATGATGGGACTTGGTGATCTTACCCTTAACATTATTTCCCTGGGCGGACTGGCCCTCGGCATTGGCATGCTGGTGGACAATTCGATTGTTATGCTTGAAAATATCTCTCGCCATCAGAAGGAGCATCCCGATCCGGTTGAGGCGGCCCATTTCGGAAGCAACGAGGTCGTGTCCGCCGTTGTTGCCTCAACGACGACAAACCTTGCATCAGTTCTGCCATTTCTCCTTATCTCGGGTCTTGCCTCCCTCTTTTTCAAAGAACTGATACTCACAATTTCGTTCGCAATCATTGCCTCCCTGATCGTCGCCATTACCCTTGTGCCGATGCTCTCGGCGATGCTGTTCAGGTTCGAGCAATCACATCAGGTGAAAAAAGGAACTCTCCTGTCGGGTATCGAGCGGTTCCTTGCCAGGATGACATCGCGCTACACAGACCTCCTGACTTGGGCCATTCATCACAGAGCTTTGGTTCTCGGTTCTGTTGTCGCCATGTTCGCCGGTAGTCTGATGCTCTTTGGTCAGCTGGGGTCAGAATTCCTTCCGTACATGGATGATGGGAGGATTAGAATTCGGGTGGAGCTGCCTCCCAGCACTTCAGTACAAGAATCGGATGAAGTGGCGACCCGGTTGGAATCGATTATCAAGACGATGCCTGCGACTTCGTCGGTGTTCACGGTGGTTGGAGGATTCATCTTTGGGCGAGGCACGGCAGAATTTGCAAACCGGGCGAATGTGGAAATCCAACTCCTTCCTCTCAAGGAGCGGACTATTTCCAGCAATGAATGGATCGAACAGGTAAGAGAGAAAATTTCCCAAGCCCAAATTCCCAATGCGCGCATCCTGGTGTCGAAGTCCCAAATTCGGGGAATTCGAACCTCCACTGGCGAGAGCGATGTGAGTGTCAAGGTGCAGGGACCCAACCTTGCGACGCTGAATGAGCTTTCGAACGAGATCATGGCCGGCCTGCGCGGTGTCGAGGGGCTTTCCAATCTGGACAAGTCTCTGGAAGAAGCAAAACCCGAACTTCGCATTCAAGTTGATCGGGAGCGGGCTGCAGAACTCGGCATTTCCATTCGGGACATCGGCGAGACGGTTCGTACGGTTGTTGATGGCACGATCGCTTCAAAGTATACTGAGGGCGACAGGGAGTACGACATTCGAGTGTTGCTTGATAGGAATGAAATCAAGAGTCTGAATGCAGTGGAGGATCTCATTATTTACCCCCTCATAGGACCGCCAACGAGCCTCCGGAGTGTAGCCCGGGTTCGCGAAGGGATCGGGCCGGTGACCATTACGCGGGAGAATCAAAACCGCATCGTGGAGGTGAGCGGTGATGTGGCAGGAACCGACCGAAGCCTCGGAGATGTCATGGCGGATGTTAAGGAACGCATGGGATCCCTGAACCTCCCGGAGGGATATTCGATCATATTCGGCGGCCAGGAAGAAACAATCCGGGAAAACAATCGCGTGTTGATCATCATCATTCTCCTGGCCATCTTTCTGGTGTACGTGGTCATGGGTGTTCAATATGAATCGCTCCTCAACCCCTTTGTGATCCTCACAACCATTCCACTCGCCGTGGTTGGCGTGGTCCTGGCACTTTATGCAACCTCCATTCCCGTGGGAGCAACGGTAATGCTTGGGGTTATTCTTTTGGCCGGGATTGTCGTAAATAATTCAATTATTCTGGTCGAATTCATCGAAATCCTTCAAAAAGAACATGGCAAGACACGAGAACAGGCAGTTCTTGCGGCCGGCCCGCTTCGCCTTCGACCGATCCTGATGACCACACTGACGACAGTGGCCGGAATGCTGCCTCTGGCATTGGGAATTGGGGAGGGCTCCGAAGTTCTTCAGCCGCTCGCGGTGGCCACAATCGGCGGGTTGTCCTTCGCAACACTTGTTTCGTTGTTTGTCATCCCAAATGTGTATCTCATGTTTCATGGGGCAAAAGAGTGGGTCGCAACAAAGATTGGGAGAATGGCAAAGGCGCGGCCTGCGATGAAGGAAGAAACCCCGGAAGGGGCCTCTGAAGCTATGGCCAAGTAACAGGAGATGCGGAAGATCGATGAACGACGGCGCCGAACACAGGCGCCGTTTTTTTTGTGGGCCTCCCGTGAAGTGTTATTGATTAAACATGCCTGCTTCCCTATATTGCATCATGACAAAAAAGGTTGAAGACGATGAGCGATGAATCCATGAGAAAACTGAAGGACCTGCGGGAGAAGGCACTTGAAGGCGGCGGAGCAGAGCGGATCGCCGACCAGCGTAAGAAGGGTAAGTTGACGGCCCGCGAGCGAGTGGATTTGTTGCTGGATCCCGGGAGTTTTGAGGAAATCGGGATGTTTGTTCAGCACCGGTCCACGGATTTCGGCCTTGAGAAACAGAAGGTCCCCGGTGACGGAGTAGTTACCGGACACGGCACAATCCACGGCAGGTCGGTTGTCGTTTTCAGTCAGGATTTTACCGTGTTCGGCGGATCGCTTTCTGAGGCACACGCTGAGAAGATCTGCCGCGTGATGGACCATGCGATGAAGATGGGTGTTCCGATCATCGGGCTGAATGATTCCGGCGGGGCGAGGATCCAGGAGGGTGTTGTCAGTCTCGGGGGATATGCCGAGATCTTTTTGCGCAATACCCTGGCGTCAGGAGTTGTTCCACAAATTTCCGCAGTCCTTGGCCCGTGTGCGGGAGGCGCTGTGTATTCACCGGCAATTACAGATTTTGTTTTCATGGTCAAGCACACAAGTCACATGTTTGTGACAGGGCCGAATGTGGTGAAGACCGTAACACACGAAGACGTGTCGTTCGAAGATCTGGGAGGAGCCATGACCCATGCCACGAAGAGCGGTGTCGCCCACTTCGCGGCTGAAAATGAGGTGGAATGTCTTGAGGGAATCAAACGGCTTCTTTCCTATCTGCCTTCGAATAATAGAGATGATTGTCCTGTCATCCCAATAGGAGAGGAATCCGGAGGGGACGAATCCCGGCTGGACACGATCATTCCCGAGAGTCCGAACAAGCCCTACGATATGAAGGAGGTCATTTCGGCGATTGTGGATCGCGGAGAATTTCTAGAGGTGCATGAGCATTTTGCGCCGAACATTCTTGTTGGTTTTGCCCGTATTGCAGGGCGCTCGGTGGGGATTGTTGCAAATCAGCCCGCCGTTCTTGCAGGCGTCCTCGACATTGATTCTTCTGTCAAAGGAGCACGGTTTGTTCGCTTCTGTGATGCTTTCAACATTCCACTCGTTGTATTTGAAGATGTCCCCGGCTTTCTCCCTGGAACTGATCAGGAATGGCGGGGGATCATTCGGCATGGAGCGAAATTGCTCTATGCTTTTTGTGAAGCGACGGTTCCCCGGGTGACGGTCATTACCCGAAAGGCCTATGGCGGGGCCTATGATGTCATGAATTCAAAGCATATTCGCGGCGATTACAACTTTGCCTGGCCGTCAGCAGAGATTGCGGTCATGGGGCCGCAAGGCGCAGTGGAGATCATCTTCAAAAAAGAGATTGCAGGAAGCCCGGATAAGGTCGAAGCAACGAAAAAGAAGGTCGAAGAATATCGTCAGAAATTTGCAAACCCTCTTGTGGCGGCCGAGAGAGGATACATCGACGAGATCATCCTTCCCAGTGAGACTCGTTCAAAACTCGTCAAGACCTTGTCCTTCCTCGAAAACAAAGTCGACTCTAACCCGCGGAAAAAACATGGGAACATCCCTCTCTAGCGGAAAACTGTTGAATTTTGAGCGGTTTGCAGCCCTTGCTTCATGTTCTGCTTGATTCTTTTCTCGTTTTGCCTTATATTGTCATAGTTTTCGACCAAATAGTGAGGAATTCAGTGCTTGTGAAAATGGCCATTGTCGGGACTTTTTGTATTCTCATGGGATGCTCGTCGAATGATTCGACGACCCGAAATGAGACTGCGGTCTCTGTTGAGCCGGTTGCGATAGACATGGCTCAGGAGGGGGCAATCTCACTTGCAACACCAGATTCGATGGAAGGCCCCGATACCCTTGCAGCAATTCCTGAAGTTGACACCATTCTGGCAATAGTTCCTGATTCTACCGGCGAAGCCTCTGCGATTACCCGCCGGCTTGAAGAAGCCCGGCAGCTTTACCTGGATGCGCTCGCCGCCCAGGAGTCGGGCGACTCCACAGCTAGCCAGGAAGGGTTCGAAGCGGCGATCGAGATCCTCAATGAACTGAGCTACTTTCCGGAGATCGACGGTAACACCGATTTTACCGATTTGAGCAAGAGTATCGTCGAAGATTATGAGAAATACATCCGGGTAATCGACGAGCTTGGCCCGGACGCCTCGGTGTTTGCCCTGCGGGAAAAACTCAGTATCGAAGTTGAAGAAGCCGAGGAATTGCATGTAGGTGGTGTCCCGACGAATGAAATACCGGAAACCCAGGTCGCCTTACCGTTCAACGAACATGTCGAAAAAAACATAAATTTCTTCCTCGGAAAAGGCCGCGAACATATGGAGCGTTGGCTCCATCTTTCGGGAAGGTACTTTCCGATGATGAAGCGGATCTTTGCCGAAGAGGGAGTTCCGGAAGAATTAATCTTCCTGAGCATGACGGAAAGTGGGTTGCGAACAGACGCGCGCTCGTGGGCAAAAGCAGTCGGACTGTGGCAATTCATGACGGGTACAGGCAAAATGTACGGCCTCCGCGCGAATTGGTGGTATGATGAACGCCGTGATTTCGAAAAATCAACACGTGCCGCCGCTCGCCACTTGAAGGACCTTTATGCCGAGTTTGGAGATTGGTACCTTGTCCTGGGTGCGTACAATGCGGGTCCCGGACGGATTTTTCGGGGTATCCGGAGAAGCGGTTCCACAGATTTTTGGGAAATGCGCCGACATCTTCCGCGCCAAACAAGAAACTATGTCCCCCAGTATATCGCCGTGACACGCATGGCTATGTTTCCCGAACGTCACGGGTTTACAGGAATCGCCCTTGCCGATTCCCTCGAATATGACGTGGTGACAATCGATGATTGTGTCGATTTGCGGATTCTTGCCGAATGTGCAGGGACCGAGGTCGCAACGCTCAGAGAGCTCAACCCTGAACTCCTCCGATGGTGCACTCCCCCGGGAGTTACCGGCTATCGGCTTCGCATACCACTTGGGTCATCTCAACTCTTTGCTGAGAATTATGCAAAGGTTCCGCCGGAGAAAAAGAAAGACTGGGCAACCCACACGGTGAAGAGAGGCGAAACACTTTCGGCAATCGCGCTCCGGTATGATCTCACGCCATCAATCCTCAAGGAAGTCAATAACATCCGCAGTGAACGCCGCCTGTCCATCGGTACGAGGCTGGCAATCCCGATTCCCGAATCCGCGGTGACAGAGAAGAAACCCTTTGCGTATGATTCAGATCATAAACAAGTGCGATTCGCTTCTGCCCGTTCTGCCGGATCACGCGCCAGAGCTATCGCTTCGCGTTCGACAGGGGGAACCGCACGGTCGATTCAGGGAAAGCTGAGCCTGGAATACCGGGTAAAGCGTGGAGACACGATGGGGCATATTGCGGAGTGGTACCGTGTACGCGCTAGTGATATCAGGAATTGGAATGACATTGCGTATGGGAGCCACATTTATCCCGGGCAGAGACTTGAGATTTGGGTTGATCCTTCAAAGGTCGAACGACTTCGAGGCGTCAACACCATGTCCTTTGCTGAGAAGCAAGCTTTGATCACCGCCGACCAGCCGGCTCCTTCTGCCGGATCCCGAATCTCAACCCCGTCACGAGGGGATGGATGGATTCAGTATACAGTCCGATCAGGCGACACTCTCGACAAAATCGCCCGCGACCATAATGTTTCAATTAGCGACTTGCGAAATTGGAACAAACTTCGGGGAAGCAGAATTTACGCCGGCCAGAACATCGAAATTTTGCAGGAAGTTCGGACGGGGAATGGAGAATCGTCGTTCCGCTAAGAACGGCTATCGCAGCCGTTCCAGTTCGAAAATATCCCCCGTTGTACAGTACTGATTCCCCCCAAGCCTTCCTATCGCCTTCAGTTTCACCGCTCCGACTGTTCCGTTTTCCAATACATCCCCACTGATGTCCATCAGAACCACCTTCCCAAAGATTACATCGGTCGGCCCGTTTCCGATTTCGATCCATTGAGAAACGACGCATTCGAGTTTGACCGGACTCATTGCAATGAGGGGTGTGGAGATGTTCCGCCCCGGTTGAAGGACGAGTCCTGCCTGCTCAATTTCACTCACACTCGACGGAAAGGATGCCGAGGTGGCATTCATCGCCTTAGCGAGTGATTCCGTCACGACACTGACGCCAAACTCCTTTGTTTCGTGGATATTGTGCGCCGTGTCCTTCCGCCCCCGCGCGTGCCTGCTGACGGCGATCATCACGATGGGAGGATCCGCACTGACAATGTTGAAAAAGCTGAAAGGTGCGGCATTAATGACTCCGGCGGTTGAGCGCGTCGTTACCCATGCAATCGGACGTGGGATGACACACGACGAGAGAAGTTGATAGACTTCACGGGGAGAAGAATGTGCTGGGTCGATGATCACCGGAGATTCCTTTGGTTTGATCGAATGTTTCGGAAATCGTGCATAAGATTAGTCCGGAAGAAGCGGCAGTCCGACATGCGGCCTGAGCCGAAAACTGTATGGTAATCGTACGCCGGATTTCCTGGCAAGGGTCGCGTACCGGTCGATATCGCGACGATCACCAAGAAAGGAAACCTCCCCGGCGCGAAGGAGCAGAATGCGCTTGGTTATTGGGAGGAAGAACTCGAGGTCGTGCGAGATGATAACAAACGACCTCCCGGCCTTGACAAGGTGGCGCAGGGCGTTCGCGAGAATAACGCGCTCCGGTTGGGATAAGTGAACCGTTGGCTCATCAAAAGCCAGAAACGGAGCTCCGGTGGCAACTGCTGAGGCGACCGTCAGGAGTTTGCGGTGGGCGGCAGAAAGATCGTACGGATGCCATGAAGAAAACGCTTCGAGGCCAAGGAGGGAAAGCGCATCGCTGCAGGCACGGCCTGGATCCGGATGCCGAAGATGCCTGGGTCCGAATCGCACTTCATCGAGCACCGTGGATGCGAAGATCTGATCCCCGGGATGCTGGAATGTCACTGAGACAATCGCCGCAAGACGTGAAACCGGGGTCGATCTCGTATCAAAGCCGTCGACAAGGATGCAACCGGTGTCCGGTTTCAGCATTCCGTTGAGGAGACGAAGCAACGTACTCTTGCCCGCACCGTTGTGACCGGTGACAAGCAGGAAATCACCGGCTGGCACTTCGAGTGAGATGTTGCGAAGCGCTGGTGCGCCACCGGGGTACGAAAATCCTGCAGATTGGAACGTGATACTCATGACGGAACCTTCACTCTCGTATTCGAAAGTCGACCCTGCAAAAGCTTCCAATATTCCAGCGGAAGGTGGTCCTGCAACGAACCGAGCGCCCGGAATAAGTCTGAACTCGTCCCCTGAAATACCACGCGGCCGTCGGAAAGGACGACGAACAGATCTGCAAGCCCGAGAGCAAAATCGATCGAATAGTCAGTCAGAAGGATGGTGGTGGTTCCTTTGCGGGATCTGAGAATGTCCTTCAGAAGGTGTTGGGACCTGCTGTCAAGGGCGTTGGCGGGCTCGTCGAGAAGCAAAAGAGAGGGGGTGGCCACCAGGATGGATGCAAGCGCAATTCGTTGACGCTCCCCGCCCGAAACCTCCATCGGGTGCCGTTGGGCAAGCGGGGAGAGCCCGAGGTGAGCCAGAACATCGCTCACTCGCCTCTGCCGTTCAGCGGCGGGTACTGATAACTGCTCCAGGGTAAATTCAACTTCGGCTGTAACGGTGTCCCGGATTCCGGAGATCTGCACTTCTGGGTCCTGCAGAACCAGGCCGACGTTGGGAAACAATGTCGATTGAGGAATCGGCTGGTATCGGTCCTCTCCGATCTGAATTGTCCCTTCGGCAACAGACGTTTTGCATTGAGATCCGGCAACTCCTGAAAGAATCTCGAGAAGCGTCGTTTTCCCCGAGCCTGTGGGTCCCAGGAGTGCACAGCAGGATCCTGGAGGGACCTCCAGAGAAAACCCTGAAAATACAGGACTTCCTGCAGCAAAATATCGGTAGGTAAGATTGCCGATGATTATCCGAGGAGCCATGGGAGCAAGAGGGCAATGATCGACATGAACAAAAAGAACACTGTCAGAAAAGAATACGGTGAGTCGATCTGAACGGTATCGTCAACCCACCGCGACGAGCTGTTATAACCGCGCAATTCGAGGGCTTTTCCACGCTCGATGCTCTCAACGGTGGAAGACAATATAAGAGGAGAAAGGACAGCAGTGAGAGAAAGAATCCGTGACACAAGATGTGCCCGCACTGGTGCTCCCCGCGCTTCCTGTGCCGAGTAAATTCTCTCAATCCTGGATGGCATAGAGGCCACAAAGTGGACAGTGAGGTGGATAGTCATCACAATCCTGGCAGGAAGTCCCATCCGATTCAAAAACGCGGTGATCCCTGAGAGCTGCGTTGATCCAAACAGCAACAGAAGAGCGCTCGTCATCAGAAGCAGGCGAGCTCCGGTCCGAATGCCAAATGCGATCCCGCTTTCATACACTGAGATGCCTGCCCATTGAAACAGAATCAATCCCTCGCGGATCAGAATTCCATTGAGAAGCGTCATGACGATTGCCCCGCAAAAGAGGAAAGCGAGGACACTCCGGAAGCGCCGAGCCGTGATCTTGTTCATGGACCTCAAGTCCGGCACGATCAGGCGTGCCAAAAGAACGACTGCAACCAGCGTGAGAGAAAGGAGCGGCGGTCCGGTGAGACTCGTGACAAGAAGACAAAGAGTCATTGCAAGCTTTTCGGGGACGCGAAAGTGCATGGGTCTAGTGAACGGTGTGCGGCTTCAGGATATTGTTGCCGCCGTGAAAGCGCTGGAGAAGCCGGAGGGGCAAATTCCGGCATATGAAATAGACAAGCAAATAGGTGACGGTCTTGTCGACCGGGTCGGAAGAGAGTCCCTGATAGAACACACTTTGCAGAAGGGTGTTTCCAACTGACCGGAAAAAGAGCACGAGGATATCCGTTCCGGCAAGCATGACACCGCCAAACACGAACGCCGCAATGGGTGCCGAAACAGCGGCTGCTAGAACACCCTGGAGAATTCCGCCCGCCGCTGCAAGATACCAGGACCGAAACCATCCGCGGGCCGCGAGAAAGGCGGAAAACGCTCCGATGACCACGATGACCGGAACGAAGAACATCATTGCCGGATTGCCAAAGGCGCCCGCGAGGATATTCGAGATCGCGCCTGCGAGAATCGCGGATATTGGTCCGCAAAGGACAGCAGCGAGGACAGTACCGACTGAATCGAGATAGAGCGGAATCTTCAGCGCCGCGGTGATCTGCCCGACGGTAAGGTTCAGGGCGATGCAGAATGCAACAAATGGAAGGCCTGCTCCATCCAGTTCACGATCGAATTGAAGGCGTAGGCGGGAACTCATGGGGTCGAAACAAAGAACCCGACGGGAATGGTCGGGTTCGAAGGCGTTGGGGTGTTCAAATGCCTCACAATGTTAGTGCCGCAGGATTCTGGAGATACTTTTTGAAATCCTGAAGGAACCGGGCAGCCACGGCGCCATCGATAATCCGATGATCCGAAGACAGGGTAACCTTCATTGTGTGGCCAATGGCAATAGCTCCGTCTCGAACAACGGGCCGCTCAAGAATCGATCCGACTGCCAGGATCGCGCCTTCCGGCGGATTGATGATCGCGACGAAATCATCAACGTCAAACATTCCGAGATTACTAATAGTAAATGTGGAGCCCTGGTATTCATCCGGTTTCAACTTGCGATTTCTTGCGCGATCGACGAGGTCGCGTAGTTCCGCGTTGATCTGATCGATGCGCTTTTGCTCGCAGTTCCGGACGACGGGAGTGACGAGGCCCTCTTCGAGGGCTACGGCTACACCGACATGGACATAGTGGTGATGCCGTATGTTGTCACCGAGGTACGAACCGTTCACTGCCGGGTGCTGCATAAGGGCTGTCGCTGCTGCCTTGATGATAAGATCGGTGTAGCTGATCTTAAGATCCGTTGCGGCCAGAATCTGTTCACGGAACGCGGTAGCGGGTTCCATGTCGATCTCAATGGTGACATAGAAATGGGGAGCAGTGGCCTTGCTCTCAGCCATCCGTTTGGCGATTGTTTTCCGGATTGAGGAAAGAGCAACCTCCTCGGATGTCCCAGGAACAATGGGCTGACTCGAACCCAAAGTGAGCCTTCCGGAAATACCCTCGATATCACGCCGGACAATTCTGCCTTGCGGGCCGGACCCATGCACACTTGTAAGATTGATGCCCTTCTCTTGAGCAATGCGCTTCGCCAGTGGCGATGCTTTCACCCGTCCATCAGTCGGACTTGAGGGTTTAGGTGCTGCTGGGAGGGAAGCAGGCTGCGAACGTGGGGCCGGTGTTGGGACCGACTGGGTCTTTTCCAGGGGTTTTGGCGGGGGTGCTGACTGAACCTGGCCCTTGGAAACCGGTGCCTCGCTCAGGAGGGCAGTGATATCCTCATCTTTGCTGCCTATGACGGCAATGAGAGCTCCGATTGGAGCTTTTCCGCCATCCGGAACGATGATCTTGCGCAAGGTGCCGGAGTCATAGGCTTCCAGCTCCATATCAGCCTTGTCTGACTCGATTTCAACGAGGGGTTCGCCTTGCTTGACTTGTTCACCCTCTTTCCGAAGCCATTTGAGGATCTTGCCCTCGTCCATCGTGTCGCTGAGCTTCGGCATCATGACCTTGGTTGCCATTGGATTCGCTATTCCTGACCGTTCTTATAGAGTACTTTCTGAATGGCCCGTCGGATTTTATCGACGTTTGGAAGCGATGCATGCTCTAGACTCCGGGCGTACGGCAACGGGACGTCTTCCTGGGTGACGCGCTCCACGGGCGCATCAAGATGATCGAAGGCCCGGGACGTGACCACATGGGAGATCTGAGCGCCAACTCCCGCAAATGGCCATCCTTCCTCGACAATCACGAGCCGGTTCGTTTTTTGAACGGATCCGATGATCAGATCATAGTCCATCGGCTTAATAGTGCGGGGATCGATAACCTCGATGCTAATCCCCATCTCTTCTTCGATTTTCTCTACTGCGTTCAACACGACGCGGGCAAGGACCTTCGACCAGGAAACGAGCGTAACATCGGATCCGTGCTTTTTGATTTCTCCGACTCCAATCGGAATGGTATACTCCTCGTCGGGAATTTCACCCTTATCGCCATACATCACTTCGCTCTCAATGAAGATGATGGGGTTATCGTCGCGGATGGCGGACTTGAGGAGTCCTTTGGCGTCCTTGCAGGTGGATGGCATGATGACCTTGAGGCCGGGGATGTGAGCATAGACCGACTCAAGCGCCTGGGAATGTGTAGCCGCGAGCCCATGAGCAGCGCCTCCGGGTCCACGAAAGACGATGGGCACATGAAAGTGTCCCCCGGACATGGAATACATTTTCGCCGCGTTGTTCACAATCTGGTCATAGGCCACGAGCGAAAAATTCCAGGTCATGAATTCCACAATAGGGCGCAGGCCGACCATCGCGGCTCCAATACCCAGCCCCGCAAAGCCGGATTCGGCAATGGGCGTATCGATAATGCGGCGTTCGCCGTATTTTGCCATCAGCCCCTGGCTGACTTTATACGCACCGTTGTAACGCGCAACCTCTTCTCCCATAAGAAAGACGTTCTCGTCACGAGCCATCTCCTCATCCATGGCCTGATGCAATGCCTCACGTAAGCTCACAACTGACATCGACTATTCTCCGTAATAGACATCTTTCCACAATTCTTCCGGCGAGGGTTCGGGACTGTTCTCCGCGAATTCGACACATTCTTCCACCAACGCCTTAATGCGTTTATCCGCCTCTTCAAACTGCGACTCATCGGCGATCCCTTCTTTTTTCAGTAATTCTCCAAAAAGATGAATCGGATCGTTCTTTTTCTTCTCTTCCACCTCTTCTTTTGTCCTGTAATGGCCGTGGATGGGATCGGACATGGAGTGCCCCCGTTGCCGGTATGTGCGGATGTCAAGCAAGGAAGGTTCATAAGTCACGCGGGCGTGGTCTACTGCCTTCTTGACCTTTTCATAGACTTCCAGTACGCTCGACCCGTCGATCACTTCCTTCCGCATGTCAAAGGCAAGGGCTTTCTTGGAAAGGTCCTCGACGGCAGATGAGCGTTCCACCGATGTACCCATGCTGTACAGATTGTTTTCGATGATATAGATCACCGGGAGTTTCCAAAGCGCCGCGAGGTTCAGGGCTTCATGGAAATCACCGATGTTGGTCGCTCCGTCGCCCATAAAGCAAAGACACACTCGTTTTTCCTTGCGGTATTTGCTTGCAAAGGCAAACCCGGCTGCCAGGGGAAGATGGCTTCCGACGATGGCATGGCCGCCGAGGAAGTTCTTCTCGCGGTCAAAAATATGCATAGACCCGCCCTTGCCTTTCGTCGTCCCCGTGCTCTTGCCAAGGAGTTCAGCCATGATGGCCTTCGGATTCACACCCTTCGAGATGGCCTGCCCATGATCGCGGTAGGCGGTAATGACATAATCGTCCGGCTGTAAGGCGCCCATGATTGCCCCTGTCGAAACGGCTTCCTGGCCGTTATACAGGTGGCAGAAGCCCATGATCTTTCCCATTCCATACAACTGGGCGCATTTCTCCTCGAATCGACGCACAAGGAGCATGTCGTCGTACCAACGCAAAAGGGTTTCTCTGGAAAGGCCAAGAGGTGTGGACATCGTTTTTCTCGGAGATGGTGCTGTTGCTGCAGTGGTCATTCGTTTCTTACCCAACTTCTAAAAAATTTGCTAATGTTTCCATGCCTTGAACGCGAAGGATCCCTTGCAAATCGGGTCCGTTCGGCAACGGCAAGCGTGAAGATACAAAGAACTTGAGTTAAATCAAAGGAAAACAGCAAGTTCGGGCTGCTTTCGCTGTGGACCGCTCTTTTTTAGTCTCTGTGTCCTTCCGTGAATCTCAACAAGATCGTTGGATTATTCGGCAAGACACTCTGCCGTCCGGAGAAGATTGTCGCCACTGTTTTTGAAATTCTTGAGGCGGAAGCGTTGTTGTGTTGGGGTGTGAACGACGATCAGGTCATCTTCCTCGTAAGAGCTCGTCGTCTCGTTATGGATGCTTACTCCGCGCACATAGAGCCAGTAGAAAGTGCCGCTGGCTCTCCAGAGGGAGGCGCAAGGGTTTGAAAAAACATCGGCGGTTCTTAATTGGTTATCCTGCCGGTTGACATAGTTCGTCAATACGTAGGACGTGTTGTTCACCGGATAGTACGCGAGGAGATCGTTTCCGGACCAGGCCTGAACAACGTTGTTTTGAATACTCGTTCCGCGAATCACGAGATGGTACTGCCCATCGGCGGCTTTCCAGTAAGCTCCCTGATCTGAGCGGAAGATTTCCGCGGTGCGGTATTGTTCGTCGCTGTTCTTGTCAAAATCTCTGAGAACGTATGTGATATTTGACGGCCGGTGGTACGCGACGAGGTCTTCGCCGCCCCAGGCGCTGGTCACATCCTGCTGAATTGCAGTTCCGTTCACCGTAAGCCAAAAGAGGGCATCCTTTGCTTTCCAGAACGTTGCCTCTGTGCTCTGCAGTTCTCCCGCTTCCCTCGACTTGTTATCGCCATTCGCCTTAAAGTCCTTGAGGATATATGTTTTGCTCGATTGGGCATGATACACAAGCAAATCCTCTCCCGAATACCCGCTCACGGTCTCCGTTTGTATCTGGTTCCCATCAACAGTCAGCCAGTATGATTCTCCGTCGGACCGCCAGGTGACTGACGGTTTTAAGGAAATCGGAACGACGCTTGCTGTGGCCGATTCGATTCGTTGGAGTTCCTGCTTTGGACTTGAAAAATAAAAATCTCCGATCAGGGAGGAGGCCTCCCAGGGGATTTGCTGAGTGTTGCTCCGGTTCATGACATTGGCCCGGACACGCTTGAACACATCCTCGATCTTCTGTCCCGGCACATTCATTTGGGCGAGAAGTTCTTCGGTGTAAAGCCCGTTCTTGCCGGTCCCGTCCGATGCCGTGGATCCCGGGGCCGTGGCGTACGCAATGAGGGTTCCCGTGGGAGCATTCATCATGGCAAGTCCGCGCGAAGCCGATCGAAAGCTTCGGGTAAACGGATTGTTACGGCAGGCATCGAGAACCAGGATGTTCATCCGGTTGCGGGCAGCTTCCATCTGAGCAAGGACAAACCCAGCGTTAACGGTCTCGTATTCGATTTCTTCTTCGTTGCGTAATTCGGATGCAACAGGAATAAGATAGTTTTCACCGCCCACCTGCATTCCATGCCCTGAATAATAGAAGAGACCGACACTGTTGGTATGGAGGGACCTTCCGAATTCCCGAATGGCTCTTTTCATGTCGTTGAAATTAGCATTCTCCTTCAGAATGACTTTGAACCCATAGGATTCGAGGTTCCGGGCGATATCCCGCGCGTCATTCACTGGGTTGAGCAGGGGGGCATCGGCGTAGTCGCTATTCCCGATGACAAGGGCGACCCGTTCTTCAGGATTACTCGGAGTGGAATCCGTTTGCTGGAACCCCTTCTGTTGGCCGGGGCTGATTGCCGCGAAAAGAAAACAAAGGATAAGTGCGAAAATGAGACGATTCATGAGAGTCCTTGAGAGTATTCACCAAAAAAGTATTGCAAATCATGACCAGTTGCAAATGGCTTATTTATTGGGGGGATTTCGGGGAGAGGCAAAATTCAACGATGTTATGGTGGGCGCTCCAAAACCAAGAAAGCCAGGCCTTTACTGGCCTCATTTCCCCCTTTTTCAATTACCCAATTAAGTAGTGTTAAGCGAAATCGTCTTCGGGAGATTTCGGCACGGCATTTGTAAGGACAGGAGAAATTCTAGCTCCACTGACCGATTTTTCTTGACCCGATGGTTTGTGTTTCGTAACGTGTAAGCGCTTACAAAGGGAAAGAGAAGAACTTTTTCCTTTTTTTGTGCAAAAGGATGTAAGCGTTTTCATCCAAACGGATTACATGCGAGTTACCATCAAAGAAGTAGCGGAAAAAGCTGGCGTTTCGATAGCTACTGTCTCCAGAGTCTTCAACGACCAGTCCGTAGTCCTCGACGAAACGCGGAAGGCCGTAGAGGAGGCGGCGCGATCACTCAAATACTCTCCAAACTCTTCCGCCCGAAGTCTCAGCACAAAAAGAACTGACGCAATAGGAATGCTTCTGCCTGATCTTCACGGTGAATTCTTCTCCGAGGTGATCAGGGGATCCGACCTGACTGCACGCAAGAATGGTTTTCACCTGCTGGTTTCCAGCTCGCACAACGATAGGGCGGAGATAGAGGCAGCGCTGCGAGCTATGCACGGAAGGGTTGACGGACTGATTATCATGTCTCCCTTGATCGATGCGGAAACGCTCAAGGCAAATCTTCCCTCGACCCTTCCTCTCGTTCT
>JBBDYD010000087.1:0-5447 GCA_040901865.1 Bacteroidota bacterium
TGAAGCAGGCAGAATTGCAACCGGGATCTACTTCTACAAGCTCTCGGCAGGTAATTTCACTCAAATCCGGAAAATGTTACTCATCAAATAATTGCCATGAACTACATACCACCAACGGTCTTTGCAGGAGCATATTGTTTGGTGATCGCCGTACGATTTCTTGCGGTCGGCGAGTACCAGCCTGAATCGGCAGTCTTGATCGCCGTAAGCTTGATCCTGATCGTCAATGCACACTCGATCCAGAAGCGATATCGGCAACTGTCGCGTCTCTTTCGCGGACTGATTGCCGGCGGGTTGATGCTTTTGCTCGTCCTGCTTGGGGCGAAGTCCCTTGACTTCACGGCATCAACACAGGTGATCGCTGAAGGAAAAGATCTCCTTTCCGTACCGCATTAGAACGGCAGCTCCCCGCATCCGCGGGGAACTCCTCCGAGGCACAATCACCCCAGGGGCTGGGGCTTGTGCCTTTTGTATTAACAGGAATTCTAAACATCATGTGAGACTTGAGAGCAGCCAACGGGGTGGTGAGTTACTTCTTGAGTTCGAAGGAAAAGGTGCTCCCCTTCCCCACTGTACTTTGAATCGAAATTCGGGCGCTGTGCGCTTCGATAATGTGCTTTGCAATTGCAAGTCCAAGTCCGGTTCCCCCCACGTCTCTCGATCGGTTCTTGTCGACCCTGTAAAATCGCTCAAAGATTCTCGGCAAATGTTCCGGAGGAATGCCCGGACCATTATCGGAGACGGAAACTACGACCGAATGGGATCCATCTTCCACCTCTAAAACTACGCTTGCTTGTTCCTGGCTGTATTTCACGGCGTTGTCCACAATGCTTCCAAGGGCCTGCCGAAGCCGATCCTTGTCGCCGAATGCCATGACTTCGTTTTCTTTGGATCGAACGGAAATCGTCTGCCTCTTTCGCGACGCTTCGTCAAGAAAATCGTCACGAACCTGGTGAAGGAACCCGACGACGTCAAAATATCGAAAACTCATTTTCATATCGCCGGATTCGATCCTGGAGATCTCGATAAGGTCGCTGAGAAGAGTATCAAGCCTTCCGGCGTGATGATAGGCCTTCTCGACGAACGAACGGTTCACCGTCGGATCCTCAATCGCTCCTTCGCTGAGTGTTTCGAGGAATCCCTTCAGGGAAAAGATCGGCGTTCTGAGCTCATGGGAAACATTTCCGAGAAATTCACTCCGGAACCGCTCGAGCTTTTTGAGCTGGCCAATATCTTCCTTGAGCTTCCCGGTCATTTCATTGATCAACTCCGCCAACCGCCCGATCTCATCATCCGTCCGCACGGGCAGCTTCCGATCGAGATTCCCCGCCTTGATATCCTTTACAATCTCGGCAATCTCCAGGATCGGCTTTGCAATACGGCCCGCGACCACCCTGCTCACAAAAATGATAAGCCCGAAAGCAACGATTCCGACGCCTATGATCATCCATCGGATTTCTGCGATCTGCCTGTCCACTTCACCCGAGCCGATGCCGATTCGAACAAATCGGAGTCCGGCAAAAGGAGTATCGCTGAACAATTTCGGGTCAATCGATCTTGAGACGTAGAGCATGCTCGTGCCGATTGTTTCACTTGTCCTTGCATTGGACCCAATCCCCCGCTCCCGCGATTCAATCACCTCGGGGCGATTGAAGTGGTTTTCCATGGAAGTCCAGAGAGTTTCAGGAAGGGACGATTCAAACAGGATGCCGCCGGAGCTGTCGATGAGAGTGACTCGAACTCCAGCACTGGATGCGATACTGTACAACGACCTGATGATGTGGGGCCTGTCCTCTTTTCTTCCGCCGTGCTCCCGAAGCAAGGTCGCAATGTACGTCGTCTGGGTTTTGATCTCTGAGAGGAGCCGATCCTTGAAATAGGATTCAATGAAATATGCGAGGGGAATGAGGAGGAGGAAAATGACTGCGACGGAGACCAGAAGGTAGGTTTGCGTGATCTTTGAGCGGACAGAAGGCATTAAAGCTCCTTCTTAAAACGATACCCTACACCCTTAACAGTTTCAATAAGATGCGCCGCCTTCCCTAATTTTTCACGGATCTTTCTGATATGGACATCGATTGTCCTGTCCACGACATAGACATCCTGTCCCCAGATCTCATTCAACAGGGTCTCTCGCTTGATAACTCGGTCCGGATGGCGGGCCAAAAAAAGGAGGATCTCGAACTCCTTTCTTGGAAGAGGGAGATCTTTCCCACCAACACGAACAAGGTAATTCTCGGTCATGATTTCCAGTTCAGCAACCTTAATGCTGCCTGTCTCATCAGCCTGCGGCGTCCTTCTCTGCAGGACTTTCTTCACCCTGGCGACGAATGTTCGGACCTTTACCGGTTTGGTTATATAGTCGTCTGCACCGAGCTCCAGCCCGACCACTTCATCTATCTCGTCGTCTTTCGCAGTGAGGAAAATAATCGGAATGTCCGCGGTATCAGGGTTCTTGCGGATGGCCTTACAGACGTCCCATCCGTCCATCTCGGGCATCATGACATCCAAAACGACCAGATCAGGCTTGGACGACATGAGCGATAGGGCTTCTTTGCCATTCGTCGCAGTGATTGCGAGCATCCCTTCCTTCCGAAGATTATACTTCAGAAGTTCAAGGATATCCTTTTCATCATCAACGAGTAAGATGGTTGGAGTCATAGTTCCCACTTATGAATAAGCCCTCGTGGTCGAGGGCTTATTTGTGGAGGTGCGGGGAGTCGAACCCCGGTCCGAAGAGAAGATCTACAAGACGTCTCCATACAGAGTCTGGCGTTTAGTCTCGCATGTGGAAACTCCGCCAAACGGGATTCACCACATGCCAGCTCAAGTGCTCCCGTTACCGGGATTCACGGCGCTCCCCCGAGCAATGAGCGCCGCTAACCCATCTGAGCGACGTTCTTAAGGACCCCAATGGGTGAGGATCCAAAGGAACGGGTTGCCTAAGGTTAGTTAAGCAGCCAGTGCGTAGTTGTAGTTGGCACTTGATTGTTTACCGCTTTTTTAGCGTGGACACGGAGACCACGGTATGCAGTCCTGTACTTCCTCATCCCCGTCGAAGCCAGTTCACCCCCTGGTAATGACAAGATACAACAATTCACCGAGAATCTCAAATCGATGTCCTTGTTTCATTCGGGTAGTTCTTCTGAAGCTCCTTTGTAAGGTGCTGAAAGGCATCGATTGGTGTATCTTTGTAAACAAAGAGATCCATGTCGGCCTTGTTGATGACGCCATATCGAACCATCATATCGAAGTTCACCACATTCTTCCAATAGTCGGATCCGTAAAGCACGAGAGTTACCTTCTTCTTGATCTTGATAGTCTGAAGCAATGTAAGGACTTCCATCATTTCATCTAATGTTCCAAATCCGCCTGGAAACATGATAAAGGCCTTCCCGAGATACGCGAACCAGAACTTGCGCATGAAGAAATAATGGAACTCAAAGTTGAACTCTTTCGAAATGTATCTGTTCGGATACTGTTCAAATGGGAGACTGATGTTGAGGCCGATTGACTTCCCTTTTGCAAGGTAGGCACCCTTATTGGCTGCTTCCATAATGCCGGGTCCCCCTCCGGAGCATACAACGAACCTGTTCTGGTGAAAGAGCTTTTTCGACCAGTGAGTCAGCATTCGGGAGAGCTCCAAGGCGTCCTCGTAGTATCTGGCCATTTTGATTCCGGACCTGGCATGATCGAGATCTTCCTTCATTACCGGCGTAATTCGCTTGGCCTTCTTCATACGCAGCTCTATGGTTCGCAGCTGTGCCTTTGCCACCTTGCGGGACTTTGTTCGGGCGGATCCGAAAAACACTATTGTATCCCGGACCCCCTCGTAACGAAAACGCCGAAGCGGCTCGAGGAACTCGGAGAGGATCCGAAGACTTCTCGCATCAGAGCTGGCGAGGAACTCCTCATTCTTATATGCTTTTTGAGAACGTTGAAGTTGACGAGGTTTTGGCATTTAAGTATTTTTAAAACAAAGGGTTAATGTGTTTCATATGGTCCGCATCCTATGGTATTTTTGATGCACCAATCACGATGTCAACCACACCTTTCAGATACCTGGCATCAGTCTCATCAAATGAACCCGCCACCGTGCTATCCAAATCAAGGACGCCTAGTAACATGCCTTCTTGGAGCATGGGAACCGCAATCTCCGATCGGGAGTCGGGATCACAGGCAATGTGGCCGGGGAAGGCATGAACATCAGGCACAATGACCGTCCTTTTCTCCGCGGCAGCTGTTCCACACACGCCTTTTCCTATGGCTATCCTGACACAGGCCGGCTTGCCCTGAAACGGACCGAGGACCAATCCGTTTCCGCTCATCAGGTAAAACCCCACCCAGGAGACCCGATCTGGAAATGCATATCGAAGAACTGAGCTCGCGTTTGCCAGATTGGCAATCCAGTCATCCTCTCCCTCCAGAAGAGACCTCAGTTGAGGGAGAATCTCTTCGTAGACATCCGCCTTTTTCGTCTTTGTAACAATCAGCGTCGTTTCCAATATTAGCCTCTAATTTGCGCCTCGATTCCGGAATTTGGAATCCCTACCGTCAGAACCACTTTTGCCTCTGCATCCGCCGGCCTCACGAAGCCTAATCCGGCATATTGTCCGCCAGAAACCTCTGCAACACTCGTTAGCTTGCCGACAATCGCTGCATCTTTATAAAGGTTTGATGGAGTCTCGTAATTGTCATTTAATAAGAGACTTACAAGAACCCGCTGAAGTTTCTTATACGTATCAAGCCGTGCTATTACCTCTTGGCCAACGTAGCACCCCTTCGTCCAGCTGATGACGTCTCCCATCCCGGATTCAAGAGGGTTGTACTCCGGCGAGATCTCAGTTGGCCAGTCTCCGAGACCCTTGCCCACTCGGAATGCCTCAAGTTGGGCCATATCGGACTGGGCCTCAGATCGTGCTCCCGCCCCTGATGGGACAATAACGTGAAGCCCCCAGGCATCGACAAACTGCAGTTCACCCACAAGACTTCCAGTCCCGGAAACCGATCCGGGACGCAGCAGATGCCTGTATTCTGTTGTGACATCTTCCACAGCAACGTCGTCCATGACCACGAACCGCTCCAACCAGGACTTGGTAGCAGCGGGCTCAGTCGAAACCCCGCAAAGAAGGTATGAGTTCTGCCCTTTCTTTAACACGGTCACAACATCGACAATTTTGCCTTTTTCCGTGATGAGTGCGGTCCGCACCGGCTCCAAATCCACCTTCGAAAGATCGTTCGTTGACATCCGCTGAAGGAAGTCCTTCACATCCGCACCCTGCAGATTCAGAATCGTCCTACCGGGTCTTTCGATAGACTCTCCTGAAAATCCCTTTGCGACAATGCCGCTTTGGAGGTTCTTTGCTTCCTTCACAATACAAGCCTTATCACGGTTATTTGCGCCGGCGCATGAAATCGAATTGGCGCGAGGGTCATTCCGATCCCAT
>JBBDYD010000088.1:0-1190 GCA_040901865.1 Bacteroidota bacterium
CCTTCTGCCCCGCAATTCAGAATGCGTGTTCCGCTCGCCTCCTGGATGGATTTCGTCTATGTCCTCGCCGATCTCCATTCCAACGTCATCGATTCTGCGAGATCCTACGCTGCAAATTCCTCCGGCATAAGTGATTTCTACCGCAAAGTCTATCGGAGTAAATACATGGCGGGCCATGGGCTCGAGATCACGATCACCGATGGCCTGGATTTCTCCATTGGTGAGACGGTGATCTATAGCGATAAAGGCATTCAGTTCATGTACTTGCTGCCGGTGATGTTCTTTAAATCAGGCGAACACTATAACCGCGATACCGATAACATTCAATGGTTCGGTTCGCTCGATATAAACCTGATCAGAAACACGAATCTATACCTTTCTGTGCTTATCGACGAGATCAACACGAACGATTTGCTGAATCCCGGCCAGGCCAGGAATCAGCTCGGGTACACTGCCGGACTGCACCTGTATGATCTGCCGCTCAGAAATACGGAGTTCATTCTCGAATACTCCCGGCTCAACCCGTGGGTGTACACACACAAATTTCCGGCTGCTACATTCCAGAACAACGGATATGACATGGGGCATTGGATCGGACAGAATGCTGATCTGCTTTTCGTCGGATTGGTTGCCACACCCATGTACGACCTTCGGTTGATGGCGCACTTTGAGCATTACAGGAAAGGTGGATTGAAAGACGTAGCGTTTCAGTACCAAGTTCCTTCCCAGCCCTTCCTCTACGGCCCGCTGCACGAGGAACGGTCCTTCGGACTCGATGCCCGCTACCAGTTTACACGAGATGGCTTCGTGCTCGCTCAGTTCCGGACCGTCAATCGCACGGATGAAACAAACCCCGCCCTCAATGCAAAGGGGAGAGTGGAGTTTGAGTTGGGGGTACGATATGGCGTTTGGTAGCAATATTGTCTGAACCTGGATTCAATCGGATTATAGGGATTAGCTAACTCTGATTGTTTTTTATTTTTGATCCCTCTCCGCCTTTCTTAATGAGTACAGAAGATCCGACCAATCCTAATAATCCTATAAATCCAGGTTCAAACATCTTTGTTGTTTTTGATCCCATCTCCCGCCTTCTTTCTTCTTTTTGATGAGTTGAGATAATCCGATCAATCCCAAAAATCCTATAAATCCAGGTTCAAACATCTTTGTTGTTTTTGATCCCATCTCCCGCC
>JBBDYD010000088.1:1290-10337 GCA_040901865.1 Bacteroidota bacterium
AATCCTATAAATCCAGGTTCAAACATCTTTGTTGTTTTTGATCCCATCTCCCGCCTTCTTTCTTCTTTTTGATGAGTTGAGATAATCCGATCAATCCCAAAAATCCTATAAATCCAGGTTCAGACATCTTTGCATCGAACCTGAATATCCCGTATACTCATCCCCTGATGTCCTCCAAAGCCAGAAAACGAGTTTCCCGTAACACCAACTCCTACGTTCACCGCCTGGAGTCTTTGATTGAGGCTTCAAAGATCCTCAACAAGACCCTCGATCTCGACGAACTCCTCAAGGTAATTCTCGATCTCACCACGTCAAACCTGGATGCCGATCGCGGAACGATCTACCTCATCGACAATGAACGGAAGGAACTGTGGTCGCGGGTTCTGAAGGGGAAGGAACTTGTGGAAATCCGCTTACCCATTGGAACGGGGATTGCGGGAACCGTGGCGGATACCGGCGAGACGGTGAACCTTGAGGACGCATGGAAGGACAAGCGCTTTTTCTCCGGCTTTGACGTCCGCACGGGTTATGTAACCAAGACCATGCTGTGCATGCCCATGAGGAACAGGGAAGAGAAGATTATCGGTGTGTTTCAGGTCATCAACAAGACGACCGGCGTATTCGACAAGGAGGACGAACAGTTCCTGTCAGCATTTTCGGATCACGTTTCCCTTGCGATCGAAAATGCTTTTCTCCTTCAGGCGAGAGTCGAGCAGGAACGCGTGGAACGCGAGATTCAGATTGCAGGAGAGATTCAGAGCAAACTTCTGCCGCAGGAACTGCCTGCCATCGTCGGGTACCAGATCGACGCAACGGCGATTCCCTGCAAGACGATTGGCGGAGACTATTACGATGTGATCAAGGTGGATGATGATAATTTCGTTCTTGTCGTGGCCGACGTTTCCGGGAAGGGGATCCCTGCATCGCTTCTCGTCTCGACGCTGAACGCCGCACTCTACGCGTATATTCAAACCAGCCTTTCGCTGTCAGACCTTGTTCAGAAGTTGAACACAATAGTCTACAAGAATACTCCCACCGAACGGTACATCACGTGTTTCATCTCCATTCTGAATACGCGCCGCAATCAACTCATGTATGTGAACGCAGGGCATAATTTTCCGTATCGCTTGAAGAAAGGACAGACGGAATTCGAACCGCTGAAGTCAGGCGGATTGCCCCTCGGGATGTTCGACAATGCGGAGTACACATCAGAAATTATCAATGTCGACCCAAATGACATTCTCGTCATGTACAGCGACGGGGTCACGGAAGCCATGGACAAGAAATATGAGGAGTACGGAGAGGATCGGTTTCAGAACTGCATCCTCAAAAACGCAGGCCTGGATGCCGGCAAACTTAAATCGCAGATCATCGAAGACATCCAGGGGTTTGTCGGCTCAGAGCCGCAATCGGATGATCTGACGCTCATGGTTACAAGGAGAATGCCAGCGTAGCATGACGGTGATATGTGATATGCAGTAATTCTTCGGTTTTCAACATCCCACCATATACTTTTCACGTTGTTGCAAGCCTTTTTTCAACGAGAAAACTCCAATTCGCAATTCGACATTCACAATTCGAAATTTCATTAAGCCTTTCCCGCGCCGATGTGTCTAACAAACGGCATGTACCAGACTGAATGACTGATCTTGAACTCGTCGACCGATTTCGCAATGGCGAGGAATCCGCGTTTAACGAGCTCGCGCATCGGTATCAGGAAAAAATCTACTGGACTGCCAGGCGGTTTGTGAATGATCATCAGGATGCGGACGATATCGTCCAGCAGGTTCTTTTGAAGGCGTATGAGGGACTGTCGGATTTCAGGAGCGACTCGGGCGTTTTTACGTGGCTTTATCGCATCGCAGTCAACACATCGCTCAATGCGGTCCGGAAGAAGCGGGTGCAGGAGTTTCTTCATTTCGACGAGCTTTTCGAGAGCGAAAATCCTGAATCAGAACGGCCGGATGAGCTGTTGGAGCAGGAAGAAGAACGGTCACTGATTGGCCAGGCAGTCAAACAGCTTCCGGAAAAACAGAAATCGGTTTTTGTGTTGCGACACTATGAACAACTCTCTTACGAGGACATTGCGGTAATCCTCAAGACATCAGTCGGCGGATTGAAGGCGAATTACTTTCACGCAGTGAAGAAAATAGCGGAGTATGTCAAACGTGCCCATGGCTCATAAACAGTTTGAATACCTCCTGCCGGATTTTGCAGGAGGGACGCTCGATCAGTCAAGCTCCGAACTCCTCAGTGCCCACCTCGAGCACTGCACGGTTTGCAGTCAGCGGTTGGAAACATTCCGTCAGGTGATGACGGAGGTCCGGATCGCGCGGGATGCGGATCGGGTACCTGAGGGCTATTTCACGAACATTCTGCCCAGGTTTCGTGCGCGTCTCTCAGAACGCGGCAGCCCATCGTTCGGATTCCGCTGGTTTCAGCTGGGTGCTCCATTCGCCGCGACTGTCGTGGTAGCCGGATTGCTTGCCACATTGCAACTTCCTTTGGAGCCGGGCGCGTCGAAGGGCCTGAGATCTCTTGCTGAAGAGCTGGAAGCCACTGAATTGACGGATGCCTTGTTCTCGGAAATCGATCAACAATCGCTGGCATCAATGAACGCTGACGATGCGCTTGTTGGAACGATTGCCCGGGAGGCAGTCTCCCGTGAACTTCTGGAGCGCATAACGGAGTCATCCTGGGGCGACGTCGTTCCTCTGCGAACGCTGGATGACCTTGAAAGCGACGAACTCGATATACTCCTTCAACGACTTGAATCGAGGAAATACTTATGAACCGTTTATCTGCATTTCTGATAACCGCTGTCCTTGTTCCTGGTATCCTGTCTGCGCAAGACCAAATGCCAATGCGCGGTCCGGGGGCCGAGAGGGTTGAGCAATTCAAGAAAATCCGCTTGATGGAAGAGCTCAAGCTCGATGAGGCCACGTCGATCAAGTTCTTCGCACGCTATAACAGCCACCAGGAAGAGCTTCGCAAATTGAATAAGAAGCGGAATGACATCATCGATGAACTTCAGATCCTTCGCCGGCGCAATGTTTCAGATGCCGAATACGAAAAGACACTTCAGGAATTGAAAGGGCTGGCTGATCCCGCCGTTGAGGTGAGACTCAAGTTCTTCAATGAGATTTCGGAAGTTCTCAGTCCAAAGCAAGTTGCTGAATACGTGATCTTTGAGCGGAATTTTGTTCAGAACCTGCGGGAGATCATGAGGGAAATGCAGCAGCAGAGGCGCGGAGGCGGAAGGATGAGGTAGCTCGTCTTTGCCTGTCAGGAGGTGTCACGGTGGGACCGCGACACCGGCTTAGGGTTGGTTTTTACCTCAAAGCCCGCCGTCATGGACCGTTCACCGACGGCGGGAAATTGAGCCGACGGTTCATACATTTAGAAACTCGTCAGGCGTAACGCCGGCTTGCTTGAGTATCGCTCGAAGAGTTCCTTCAGGCATGTCGCCGAATGATTTAGCAGAGTTGTAAAACGGTTTGATGAAGCGTTATGCCAGATTTCATGGCTTCCGGCGGCTTGCCTGTAAAAAGAAAAGCCAAGGGAGCGAAGTCTCCTGGCTATGTCCCGATATCGAAATCTCCCCAAACGCCCCATATATCAGGTAGCAATCACGAGCGGATATTCCAAGGTTCCCTTCGAAGGAATGTACTCTACGGATACATGCGCCTCGCCCCGCGCCTCCAGCAGTTTGACAGCAACGTCACGAGCGGCAGCGAGCGTTTCTTCGATTGTTTTACCCTGAACCACCAGTCCCTGAAGATCATTTGAGGTTCCAAGGTACACACCTTCGGGAAGTCTCTTTATTTGGATTGTAACTATTCGTTTCATATGGGAAATGATACACATTTCGAATGCAAAAGCAAAGAAACGGAATTGCACGTACTGTGAAGTCCTGCTTGCCGGTTAAGAGGTGTCACGTTGAACCGCGACACCGGCCCAGGTTGGTTTTTGCCGCCAAGCCCGCCGTCATGGACCGCTCCGTGACGGCGTGGAGAGTCTCACCCTTGTTGCCCGCCCGCTCAAATGCAGCAGCAGAGGCGCGGAGGCGGAAGGATACGGTAAGGCTTCTTTGCCTGCCAGGAGGTGCCACGGTGGGACCGTGACACCGGCTCAGGTTGGTTTTGCCTCCAGGCACGCCGTTGTGGCCCCCTGCGTGAAGGCGTGGAGGTTCAAGTCTCACCCTAACCCAAGGGGTTATTTTCGCACACAAGCCCGCCGTCATGGACCTCTGCGTGAAGGCGTGGAACTTCAACTGTCACAGTTGTTACCCGTCTGCCAGCCCGCCGTCATGGACCACTCCATGACGGCGTGAAGTGTCGAGTTGCCCGCCCGCTCATTTCGAGCTATATTAATGCCATGAATCGCATTTATCTCGACTACAGCGCCACTACTCCGCTTGATCCGCGCGTGCTCGACGCAATGCGGCCTCATTTTCTTGAGAATTTCGGAAATGCCTCCTCAGTCCACGAAACGGGCCGAAAGGCACGGACAGTTCTTGAAGAGAGCCGGGAGACTCTCGCGCAGTTGATCGGAACGACGCACGATACGCTGTTCTTCACAAGCGGGGGAACCGAAGCTGACAATTTTGCCGTCACCGGCATTGCGAGAGCCCTCAAACCGACAGGCCGTGACCACATCGTTGTCAGCGCTCTTGAGCATTATGCCGTCCTGCACTCCGCTTTTGAACTCCGCAAAAACGGCTGGCAAGTCGATACTATCCGCGTGAACCCGTCAGGCGTGACCGATCTGAATGAGCTGAAATCCCTGGTCTCCGAACGAACCGCGCTTGTGTCGATTATGCACGCAAACAATGAAACGGGTGTCATTCAGCCCGTTCGTGAAGCGGCAGACATTGCACATGCACAGGGCGCATTCCTGCATACTGACGCCGTTCAGACGTTTGGGAAGATCCGCGTGTGGGTGAAGGACCTTTCCGCAGATTTGATTTCACTTTCTGCCCACAAGATCTACGGGCCAAAGGGGATTGGTGCGTTGTTCATTCGAAAGGGAATTCCGATCCAGTCATTGCTGGTGGGCGGAGGTCAGGAGCAGAATCGCAGGGCCGGAACGGAGAACGTTCCGCTTGCGGCCGGATTTGCAGCCGCGGGCAGCATAGCTCAGGAAGTCATGGATTCGGAATTACAGCGAACGCGGATTCTCAACTCGGAGCTGCGGGGCCAATTGACCGCGAAGTTCCCGGAGATCATGTTTAATGGGGCCGATTCCGGATCTCTTCCAACCATCGTGAACGTGTCCTTTGACTCATCGATGGGAGTGGATGGAGAGGCGCTGATTATGGGAATGGATCTGCGGGGAATTTCGGTGACGAGCGGGTCGGCATGCACATCAGGGACGCTCGAACCATCTCATGTGCTGATGGCGATGGGTCGGAATGAAGCAACTGCGAGGGCAACCATTCGCTTTTCTCTCGGCAGGCCTACCACGTTGGTTGAAATTGAGACCGCCGTGGATGCCTTGGCGGATGTGCTCTCAACGATTCGTAGCTCTGTTTCAAGGTAGTTGGGGGCGGACTACTCCGCTTCCCTCAACGCAAACCCGTATCGCAATCCGCGGTCGCTTACGGTGATCTCATCCCTCCCCATCCGTTTCATCAACTCGATGAGGATGATAACTCCGGCCAGAATGATATCGGCTCTTCCGGCATGGATCTGTGGAACGGCTTTGAGCTCGTCCAGAGATTTATCTCTCAGCTGATCGAAGATGTGTCGAATTGTTTTCAGAGAAAGCACGTGTCCGCTAACCCGCAAAGGGTCGTACTGTGTCAGATTGAGGTCAAGTGCGGCGAGGGTTGTGACTGTTCCGGCCACTCCTATGAGGCGGGCCGTGGAGTCTATGGCTGGCAGCGAGATACTTTGATCCCGTATCATTGCCATGCATTCTTCAAGAGCGTGCGGCACCGGCGGAGAGTTCTTCAAGAATCGCTCCGTAAGTCGAACACATCCGATATCAAGGCTCACGGAGGTATTCACATCAGATTCCGTGCCTGCAATGACCTCTGAACTCCCTCCTCCAATGTCGATAACGACGTAGTGCTGATTTGTGGCTTGGGGGAATTCAGAGAGAGCTCCAATGTAGGTTAGCCTTGCCTCTTCTTTTCCCGAAAGAATCTTCACGTCGATTCCAAAGCGGGTTCGAACAAACTCTAGAAACGCGTCCCTATTGTGCGCGTCGCGCAAGGCGCTTGTTCCGCACGCGACGATACGCTCTGCCTTTTGCGTTTTCGAAATCGCTCCATACTCCTCCAACACCTTGCCAACCCGGTCCATCGCTTCCTGAGAAATATTCCGTTGTTCATCGACACCCCAACCCAGACGCGCTATGGCATGCCCGTGCTCAATCGGGCGCAGACTCTTGCCATAAACGTCCGCCACAAGAAGCAGAACGGTGTTCGTTCCGATATCGATTGCACTAATGCGCATGTGCCTTTCCAAGAGTGACGGCAATCCATTCATTCTCTTCGATGCACTCTGTCGGAACAAGATTACGGCCGCGCAATGCATCCAGAAGGCGGGGAAGGTCGGACGAGAGCATGCCAGAAAGTATCAAGATGCCGCCCGGTGCGGTTCTTCGTATCAGCGAGGGGAGGAGCTTCAGGTTTGTCGGAAGATCGATGTTGCTAAGGATAAGATCGGACGAGCGCCGCGGCACATCCCGCAGGGTTCCCTGAACAATCCGAACACCCTTGACACGATTGCGCTTCACATTTTCCCGGGCGTTCCGGCACGCCCATTCGTCGTTGTCCACCGCCAGAACTGCCCGAGCGCCCAATTTTGATGCAGCAATCGAGAGAACCCCGGTTCCGCAACCCAAATCGAGAACAGTGCCTCCTTTTGGGAGACGCTCTTCCAGGAGTGTGAGGCATAAGCGCGTTGTTTCATGATGACCGGTGCCGAAGGACATTTTGGGATCAATATGCAGTACGATCTTTCCGCGGTCTCGGAGTCTGAGTTTCTTCCAACTTGGCTTGATGATGATCCGCTTTGTAGCCTCAATAATTCCCGCCGATCGCTCCCAGCGCGCATTCCAGTTTACCTCTTTGACAGATTGAATTTCATACCTCACATCAAGGTCAGGGAATTGTTTGCCAAAACGACCAAGCATGGCTCCCACTTTTGACCTCCTTGCCGGTGCCCAATCCTTAAACGGCATGGTGGCCACAAGCAGATCATCCTCCTGCAAGAATCCTGAAAATCCAACACCCGCCAGCAGGCCGGTCAGCAAATCCTGGTGCGAAGGAGATACATGGAACGAAATTTGGATCCATCGGCGGGGAGGCATGGGAGATCTTCTCGGGACAACCTTTCGTTGCCGGTAGAGCCGGCGGTTCAAGGGAGGAACGGTTGAACGGAGTGATGTCGCCGGAGGACGTCTTCAACGAGGTTGTTGTTCATCTGCAGCCAGAGGATCTGATCCTGGTAATTCTCCTGCATCTTCCGATCGGCTTTGTTGTGCCGGATGTTAAGAACATAGAGCAGCCAGACCCCGATTGTAAAGACCATGAGTCCCTGCTGATCGGCAAGCCCGATGCCGGCCGAGATCTGGTAGAGAGCGGCCAGGGTTCCCGTAAGAGCGAACCAGAATGTTGTTCGCCTGATCTGCACCATGATGTGATACACAGTTCCGAAGAGGAAAATCTTCTCGTAGAATGCCGGAGGAATGTGGATGTTAAGAATATAGAAGTAGAGCCGTTGCGCTTCGGCAGCATCCAACAAATTCATCCCCTTCATCGTCCGTGCCTTGGCGCTCAAATACTGGCTCGGCTGGTTTTCCTGAAACGCTTTGCGCCGCTTGGGTGTTTCCCGTGCATACATGGTCAGACCGGCAGCGAGCGTGAATCCGGCAAAAAGCAGGAGCGTGAGAAAAAGATCCAGCCGGACAAGGAGGTATCGCGTGAGGAAACTCTCGTAGAACAGCGAGAGGAGCACCGTGAAAAAGAACCCCGGAATAAGAATCCGGATCCACTCGTGCTGTCCGAACAGCACTGCGTTCCCGGCGATGCCGGCGCTAGAAGTCAATTCCCTGGCCATAGAGGAGGTGGAGGATGACCGTTCCGACAGCGTCGAGGCTTTCCGGACTGCATTTGTCCGGCGTGTCGTCCATCGAGTGCCAGTAACGGTTTGTGTGATCGGGATAGTTGAAGTCGATAAGGTCGATCGCGGGAATATTGGCTTGATTCAACGGAATGTGATCGTCGTAGATTCCCGGAATTTTCTCGTCGATAAACTGCGGGTACCTCAGGAGACGAGCGCGGTTGAACACGGCGTCCATGAGAGCCGGGGCGTAGGTGTCGGAATTTGATTCCCGGCGAATTTCAAGGTTCTTGTCGCCCACCATATCGAAGTTTATCGCATACCGGTATTGAGTGTTCGCCGGAAGATTCTTTGCAAAGTATTGAGATCCCTGGGCGTAACTTTCGCTGTTTCCGGATTCTCCCACATCTTCGGCATCAAACAAGACAATATCGAAGCCGGCGGGGGGCGGATTTGTTGAAAAGATCCGGGCAAACTCAAGGAGCACGGCAACGCCACTGGCTCCGTCGTTTGCTCCCAGGATCGGTTTCGCATAGTTGCCGGGATTCACATCCTGGTCGGCCCAAGGCCGGGTATCCCAATGTGCAGTGAGCAATATGCGGGGACCGGGGGTGCGGCCGAATCGGGCAACAATATTGGTTCCCTGATACGATTCTCCGCGTGATGTCCTGTAGGAGAATCGCTGAAGAAACACAGAGTCGGCCCGGGTCGAAAGCTCAGAATGGAGGAAGGCAAGGCATTGTCGGTAGCCGTCCGATCCGGGGTTGCGCGGGCCGAAATCGGTCTGCTGTTTCAGGTATTGAAAGGCACGCTGGCCGTCGAATGTCGGTACTTCCATTGCGGGGATGGATGTTGAGCCACTCTGCCCGGGAGATTCACGCCTGGACTCTCCGCACGCGGTTAACATCAGACATGTCGCAAAAAAAAATGCAGGGAGTTTCATGTGGGAAAAACATAGAGAAAACTCGGAGGAAA